>NZ_CP040871.1:335833-671666 GCF_006337105.1 Thermomonas aquatica
ACGATCTCGCCTTCCTGCCCCATCGCCCACAATTGCACGACCTGCCTGTCGCCGGCGTCGTCGCGCGCGCAACCCGCAAGACAGGCCAGCAGCAATCCGGTGGCGATGCGCCAACGCATCGCTCAGCCGTCCTTGCCCGGCGCCGCCTCCGCCGCGCGCGCTTTCGGCAACGCATCCAGCCAGCCGCCGCTGAAGCCGGCGCGCTGCAACCCGCGCCGGATGTGCGGATTGCGGCGCATCACCTGCCAGATGAATTCGCTGCGGTGGTTCTCGATCATCAGCACGATCGGCCCTTGGTCGATGCCGAGGTAGTCGCCATCCACCCAGCCGATCGGAGTGATCTTGCCGTGGTGCAGTTTCGCCTCGGCGAAATCGAAACTCGGGTTGAACGCATCCAGGAAGCCGTATTCGCCGTAGATGTAGCCGCCGTAGCGTTCGTGCATCTCGGTGATCGCCGGGATCGCGATCTCCGGCGCGAACGCGATCGAACCCGCGGCCGCGGTCGGGACGATGGTGCCGTCGTCCAGGGTGTACTCGATGCCGGCGCCGCGCGGGGCATAGGTGCGGAACAGGCGGGTCTGGCCGTCGAAATCGAAGCTGGCGTCGACCGGGCCGTCGCTGGCGGTCAGGCCCCACACATCCTTGCCATAGCCCTTCCAGCCCGACGGGTTCTCGATCGCGTAACTGCGTTGCGAATACACCGCGCGCCGGCTGTTCTCGAAATAGTCGATCCCGCGCTTGCGCATGTAGTCGTCGCGGATGCCGCGGAAGTCGATCCAGACGTGCGAGTACTGGTGGCCGAACAACGGCGGGAAGCTCAAGTGTTCGTCGCCGTGGAACTTGCCCCAGGTGCGGTCGTAGGTGGACGTCCACGCGTCGTACGCATCCTTGCCGACCGGGTGCGTGGGCGAGCCGAGCGCGAGGACGTAGACCAGGAGCGCCTCGTTGTAGCCCTGCCAGTCGTGCTTGAGCGCGCCTTCCTCCGGCTTCCAGCCCATCGAGATCAGCGGCTTGCGCTCCTGCGCCCACGGCCATTCCACGCGGCCGTAGATCTTCTCGGCCAGCCTGCGGATCTCGTCTTCCTTGCGGTCGTCGCGATCGTAGTAGGTCTGCGCGAACAGCACGCCGCCGAGCAGCAAGGCGGTATCGACCGTGGACAGCTCGTTGCTGCCGGCGCGCAGGCCGTTGTCCATTTCCAGGAAATGGTAGAAAAAGCCCTTGTAGCCGGAGGCGCCCTGCTCGTTGCGCCCCTGCGGCGCGCGGGCGAAGAAGCGCAGCGTGGCGAGGGTGCGGTCCACCGCCTGCTCGCGGCTGATCCAGCCGCGTTCCACGCCCACGCCGTACGCGGTCAGGCCGAAACCGACCGCG
This sequence comes from Thermomonas aquatica, assembly GCF_006337105.1. Classification (NCBI taxonomy): domain Bacteria; kingdom Pseudomonadati; phylum Pseudomonadota; class Gammaproteobacteria; order Lysobacterales; family Lysobacteraceae; genus Thermomonas; species Thermomonas aquatica. Next base: position 337,202 of record NZ_CP040871.1, read on the forward strand.
GCGATGCTGCTCGCCGAAGGCGTCGGCCAGCGATCCGGCACCAGCCCGTTGACCGGATTGCCGAGTTCCCAGAAGTAATCGAAGGTGCGGCGCTCGAGGTCCTGGACCAGGGGCGGCACCTCGCGTTGCGGCACCGCGGCGGGAGTGCCGGCCGCGGACGATGGCGGAGGGGTGCCACGCCCGCAACCGGCGAGGAGGATGGCCAACGCGCATGCCGCGCCCTTGAGCGCGGCATGCGTGGAACGATGCCTGGATTCCCTCACCAATCCAGCCCCACGCTCAGCTTGAAGGTGCGCGTCGGCAGCAACTGCGAGTTCGGCTTGCCGAAATTCGCGTTCGGCTCGCCCGGCGCACCCCACCAGTCGTCATAGCCGTTGTAATTGACCCAGTCGAACACGTTGAGCAGGTCGGCGCGCAGGCGCAGCTTCATGTCGCCCCAGACCGCCCATTTCTTCTCGGCGGCCAGGTCGAAGCGCTTGTAGCCGAGCGTGCCGTCCGGCGTGTACTGGTCCTGTTCGACGCACTTGTCCCAGCCGGCCAGGCAGTTGGTGCCGTAGCGCGGGGCCTGGGTGGCGAGCGCCAGCTTGCCGGACAGGGTGATGTCCCATGGCGCGTCGTAGATCCCGCTCAGCACCAGGCGGTGCGGTGCCGCGCCGCCGGCCTTGCTCCAGCCGTAATCGGCCAGGGTCGCGAACTGCAGCGCGTAGTGCTCGCCGAACTGGCGGTTCTCCTTGGCATCGGTATAGGTATAGGCCAGGGTCGCGCCCCAACCGGATGCCTGGCTGTACGGCTTCTCCAGGCTGACCAGCAGCGAATTGGCGCGGGTCTCGATGCCGTTGCTGCCGAGGATCAGCGAGCCGAAGCCCGGCACGCCGGCGCCCCACGGAATCTCGGTGGTGCCGGGCCTGGTGGTATCGAAGAACCCGCCGTTCGGACGGCGGTTGCCTAGCAGGAAGGCGAAGCCGTCCTTGCTGACGATCCGCGACAGGGTCACCGACGAGACCCACTCCTGGCCCCACATCGGGAACAGGTTGCGCATGCCGATGCTGAACTGGTCGGAGTACGGCGTGCTCAGGCCGTTGCTGAGCATGTTGATTTCGCGGTTGCCGTCGTGCGCGGCGACCAGCGCGTACAAGGCATTGCGGTCGTTGAGGTAGTTCGGGTTCCAGGCGATGCAGTTGCCGCTGCCCACGGTGCACGGGTGCTGCGGTGTGTTGAAGTGGTATTCGTAGGTCGGGAAGGTGGCCTTGGTGGTCTCCAGCTGCAGCCAGTCGAACAGGTTGCGGTCGTAGGAACGGCCGATGCCGCCGAACACCACGTGGCGCTGGTCGCCGTCCATGTCGTAGGAGAAACCGAGGCGCGGCTGCCAGGCGCCCTTGAAGTTGTCGCGGTTGTTGCCGTTGCTGATGTAGTCGTCGATGTCGATGCCGCCCAGCGCCAGCGACTGGCGATAGGTCTGGGTGCCGTTGCCGCGCGGGTCGACCGCGTTCAACGCGTTCAGCACCGAGGTCGGGGTGACGTAGTTCGTGTACGACGGCGAGCTCTCGTAATCCCAGCGTGCGCCCAGGTTCACGGTGAGCTTGTCGGTCACCTGCCAGTCGTCCTGGAAATACACGCCGAACTGCTTGTTGTCCGACTTCAGCGAGCCGTCGCCGATGCCGGGCAGCGCATAGCCGAAGCGCACGACATTGGGAACGGCCAGTTCGTTGTTCCTCAGGTCGTAGTAGAACTGCGGGTTGTACGGCTGCTGCTCCGCCGCGCTCAACTCGACCGCCTTGTACTTCATGCCCATCTTGAAGCTGTGGCCCTCGATCCCGCTGAACGACAGGTCGTCCTGGAAGCTCCAGCCCTTCTGGCTCTTGTTCTGGTAGTCGGGGCCGGCGCCGACCGCCAGCACGGTCTCCCACCAGTTGGCATCGGTCAGCACGATGCCCATGCCGTCGCTGGTCGGCCGCGGGTTGTAGGCGGCGTCTTCGTAGGTCAGGTGCGCATCGTTCAACCAGTCGCCGCTGGTGAACTGGTAACGCAGGTCGTAGCGGGTTTCGTCGTTGTCCTTGCTGGTCGAACTCGGCCTCGTGTTCGTGCCGCCGATATTGGTGATTTCGGTTTCGGTGCGGTGCTTGACCGTGAACTCGAAGTAGTGGTCCATGCCGATCAGCCAGTCGATCTTGCCGAAGTACAGGTCCTCCTTGAACGGCACGCTCGTCGCGCCGACCAGCGGCTGGTACTCGGACGGCAGGCTGGAGACGGCGAAATTGCGGCCGGGGATCACGGTTGCCGGGTTCGTCTGTTCCTTGCCCTCGTAGGTCAGGAAGAAATGCGCGCGGTCGCGGATGATCGGGCCGCCGAACGAGACGCCGTAGTGCTCCTCGGAATAATCGACCTTGTCCGTGTTGTTGCGCTTCTCGAAGATGGTCTTGGTCCGCCAGTTGTCGCTGAAGCGGTCCCAGAACAGCGAACCGCTGAACTCGTTGCCGCCCGACTTGGTCACCGCCACCACGGCGGCGCTGCTGACCTGGTCGAATTCCGCCTTGTAGTTGGAGGAGATGACCTTGTACTCGCCGATCGCCAGTTGCGGGAACGGATTGCCGTTGGACGAATCCTGGCCGGATATGCCGCCCTGCAGCACGTAGTTCTTCTGGCCCACGCCGTCGATGAAGACGTTGATGTTGTTGCCGGACTGCGCACCCGAACGCAGGCTGGCACGGCCGGCGCCATCCTGCGCGAACTGCATGCCCGGCACGATGTCGGCGAAGGCGAGGAAGTTGCGCGTGCCCTGCGGCAAGGCTTCGATCTGCTTGTTGCTGACATAGGTCGCGACTTCGGAGGTGCGGGTTTCAGGCACCAGTTGGCCGATCACCTGCACCGTGTCCAGGTTGGTCACATCGCCCGCGGGTGCCGGCGCCGCGGCGGCGAGGTCGACGGTCGCGATCTGCGCCACCTGCAGGGTGATCGTGCGGGTGCCGCCGGCGCCGCCCTCGACCCGGTACGTTCCCGGCGGCAGGCCGGCGAGCGAATAGCTGCCGCTGGCCGAAGCATCCGTGCTGCGCGTGTAGCCGGACGCGACATTGGTCACCGTGACCTTGGCGCCGGCCCCTGCCTGCCCGCGCAAGGTGGCGCCGGTGGACTGGGCCAATGCCGCCGGCGCGGCCAGCGCAAGCCCGATGACCAGGGCGCAGCTCAGCAGGTTGCGGTTGAGGCGCGTCTTGGCGGAGCGCGTCTTCGTGAGGCGGGTACCGGTGCGGTTCGGGTTGTTCATGGAGTCCCCTCCCAGGGAGCATCGCAAGCGAAAAGGAATCTGCGCGGATCTTGGTTGCGGCGGTCAGGAACTGTCGGGGGATGCGCGCGCGCCGCCGGTGGAAGCGCGCACGACCAGCTGCGGCAGGCGCAAGTCGTCGCCGACGGGCTCGCTGCCGGCGGGTGCCAGCAGCCGGCGCATCGCCTCAGCGCCGAGCGCGGCGATGTCGACCCGCATCGTGGTCAAGCCCGGCGGCACGTAGTGCGCGAGCGGGATGTCGTCGAAGCCGGCGACGGCGATATCCGCTGGCACCGCCAGCCCGGCGGCGGTGAATGCCGACAGGCAGCCCAGCGCCATCATGTCGTTGGCCGCGAACACCGCGTGCGGCAATGAACCGCCCGCGAGCAAAGCCTGTCCGGCGCGCTCGCCGGAGGCCTCGCGGAAATCGCCCTGCAGGACCTCGGGCTTGGCGCGCGGAAGCAACTCGGCCATCGCGTCCCGATAGCCGCGCAGGCGCTCCGCCGCCTCGTGGTTGCCCTGCGGCCCGGAGATGAAGGCGATCCGCCGGTGCCCGAGCGCGACCAGGTGTTCGACCATGACGCGCGCGCCGGCATGGTTGTCGATGCCGATCCGCCGCTGCCCCTGGGTACCCACCCGCGAACCGATCAGCACCGATTCCGGCAGTACGGCCAGGGCATCGGCCAGATGCCCGTCCGCATCGTCGTAGGGCGACATCACCAGCAAGCCGTCGACCCGGCCGCGCATGCTGCGCAAGGCATCGCCCTGCTCGCGCGGGTCGCCGTGGTAACTCGAGACCAGCAGGTGCAGGCCATGTTCGCGGGCGACCTGGTCGATGCCGTACATCAGTTCCGAGAAGAACTCGCCGTAGATCTCCGGCAGCACCACGCCGACCGTGCGGGTCTTGCGGCTGCTCAGGCTGCGCGCGGCATGGTGCGGGGTGTAGCGCAGGCGCTGGGCGACGTCCTGGATGCGGCGGCGAACCGCCTCGGCCACGTTGTGCTGGCCGTTCAATGCGCGCGACACGGTGGCCACCGAGACGTTGGCTTCCCGCGCCACATCCTTGATCGTGACCGTCATCCGATGTCCTGCCCGAGTGCGTCGAGCGGAATGTAAACGTTTCCAGTCCAGACGCAAGCCGATGCCGAATGCGGCTGTCGGTCACATCATAATGAAATCTTAACTAATTGTTTTTACAGGGATTCGCGGAAAACTGGAAACGATTTCCTGCTGCGTCGCAACAAGCGTTTCCGCTGGCCGCACCTGCTCAGTCCCCGTGCTCCGGCGCCTGCGCCCGGATCGCCAGCGCGTGGATATCGGTCTGCATCATCTCGCCAAGCGCGGCATACACCAGCCGGTGCCGGGCCAGCGGCGACTTGCCGGCGAAGGCCGCGCTGACGATGTCGACGCTGAAGTGGCCCTGCCCCCCGCGCGCACCGGCATGACCGGCGTGCTTGTGGCTGTCGTCGCGGATCTCCAGCGCCAGCGGCGCCAGCGCCGCAACCAGCAATGCCCGCATGCGTTCGACCCGTTCCGGGTTCAGGCGCGGGATGTCGGCTTCGGTCCAGCCTCCGCTCATGGCAGCACCCGCTTGAACGGCCGCACATCGACCCGGGTGTAGACGCCGGCCGCCAGGTAGGGATCGGCATCGGCCCAGCTCCGCGCCTCTTCCAGCGAGGCGAACTCGGCGATCACGATGCTGCCGGAGTAGCCTGCCGGGCCCGGATCCTCGGCATCGATGGCGGGGCAAGGACCGGCCAGCAGCAGGCGGCCTTCGTCGCGCAGCGCGGTCAGCCGCGCCAGGTGCTCGGGGCGCGCAGCCAGGCGCCTGGCCAGCACGTCCGGGCCGTCGAAGCCCTCGATCGCATACCACATGGTTTTCACTCCGTGAACCGTTGCACGCATTGTAGGCCGGGCCCAGTGGACAGCCGCGCCGGCAGTCCGTAACCTTCCTCCATCGCTTCCGGCCTGATCCTGCGGCCCCGCGCGACTCCCGGCGCCCCACGCCGCACCGCGCCCGCCGATCGAGCCAGTTCCCGCCACCCGCTCCGACGCGTCCGATCACAGGCGCGCACGCACCGGCATGGCGAATGCAACACGCAATCACGATGCCCGGCCGCCCTGCGGTCACTGCGACATGGTGTGGCCCGGAGGGGGCCGCCGACCGATGACATCCGAAACCAGCAGCAGCGCCACCGGCGCCGACGCCACCCCCAATCCGAATGCCCGTCCGCAGCAGCAAGAGATTGCGCTGGCGACGGTGCTCGGCCAGCCGGTGCTGGAGATCCCCAAGGACCTGTACATCCCGCCGGATGCGCTGGAGGTCATCCTCGACGCCTTCGAGGGGCCGCTCGACCTGTTGCTGTACCTGATCCGCCGGCAGAACCTGGACATCCTCGACATCCCGGTGGCGGAGATCACCCGCCAGTACGTCGACTACATCCAGGCCATGCACGAGATGCGCTTCGAGCTGGCCGCCGAGTACCTGGTGATGGCCGCGATCCTGGCCGAGATCAAGTCGCGCATGCTGCTGCCGCGGCCGCCGAGCGAGGAAGGCCTGGAGGACGACCCGCGCGCCGACCTGGTCCGCCGCCTGCAGGAATACGAGCGTTTCAAGCAGGCCGCCGAAGACATCGACGCCCTGCCCCGGCAAGACCGCGACACCAGCCCGGTCAGCGCCTTCGTGCCGGATCGCGCCGCGGTGCGCCTGCCGCCGCCGGTCGACCTCAAGGAAATGCTGCTGGCCCTGCACGACGTGTTCAAGCGCGCCGAGCTGTTCACCCAGCACGCGATCAAGCGCGATGCGCTCAGCGTCCGCCAGCGCATGGGCGAGCTGCTGGAGCGCATGGCCGATGGCGCGTTCCACCGCTTCGAGTCGCTGTTCACCGTCGAGGAAGGCAAGCTCGGCGTGGTGGTGACCTTCCTCGGCCTGCTCACCCTGGCCAAGGAGCAACTGGTCGATATCGTCCAGGAAGCGCCGCTGGCGCCGATCTACGTGAAGTCCCTCGCCTCCGGCGAGGACGCCCCGGCCACGCTGGAACTGTCGAGCGAATTCGACGACGACGGCGCGGCCAACGATTCCGCCGAATGAGCACCATGGATCAAACCCTCGTCACCCGCATCGTCGAAGCCGCCCTGCTCGCGGCCAACCAGCCGCTGACCGTCGTGCAACTGCATGGCCTGTTCCCGCTGGATGAGCCGGCACCCGAAGGCAGCGTGGAAACCGCGCTGGCCGACCTGCAGACCGCCTGTGCCGAACGCGGCGTGGAGCTGGTCGAACTGGCCTCCGGCTGGCGCTTCCAGGTCAAGGCCGACGTGCATCCGTGGGTGGCGCGGCTGTGGACCGAACGCCAGACCAAGTACACCCGCGCGACGCTGGAAACCTTGGCGCTGATCGCCTACCGGCAACCGATCACCCGCGGCGAGATCGAGCAGGTGCGCGGCGTTGCGGTGAACAGCGCCATCATCAAGGCGCTGGAAGAACGCGAATGGATCCGCGTGGTCGGCCACCGCGACGTGCCCGGCAAGCCGGAACTGCTGGCCACCACCAAGGCCTTCCTCGACTACTTCGGCCTGAAGCGGCTGGACGAACTGCCGCCGCTGTCCGAGTTGAAGGACATCGGCGAACTGGAACCGCAGTTGCCGTTCGCGCCGGCGGTGCCGGCGGGCGTCGACATGGGGTCGGAGACAGCAGATGTGGGGTCAGAGTCGACTTCTGACCAGGAAACACCCGAATCCAATCAAGCAGGGACAGAAGTCGACGCTGACCCCACTTCCGAAGCCGATGCCGACGACACCGTCGCGGACATCGCGCCCGACCAAGACGACAACGACGGAGACGACGCCGAAGAGGCATCGTCGGAGCAGAACCCATGAGCAAGAAGCAAGAAGAATCCACCCGCCGCCCGCTGAGCCTGAGGGCGAAGGCCGCCACCGCGGAAACCGCCGAGGCCCCGCGCATCGAGGAACGCCTGCACAAGGTGCTGGCGCAGGCCGGCCTGGGCTCGCGCCGCGCGCTGGAGCAGCGCATCGCCGACGGCCTGGTCAAGGTCAACGGCGAGACCGCGCGCACCGGCATGAGCGTGACCGGCGGCGACAAGATCGAGATCGACGGCAAGACCTTCGTCGCCAGCGCCTTGACCGATCCCTCGCGCGTGCTGATGTACAACAAGCCGGAAGGCGAAGTGACCAGCCGCGAGGACACCGAGGGCCGCCCGACCATCTTCGACGCGTTGCCCTCGCTGAAGGGCGCACGCTGGATCGCGATCGGCCGCCTCGACATCAACACCACCGGCCTGCTGCTGCTCACCACCGACGGCGAGCTGGCCAACGCGATGATGCACCCGAGCTTCGAGGTCGCCCGCGAATATGTCTGCCGCGTGCGTGCGCCGGAAGGCGAGGACGTGGTCAGCGACAAGATCGTCGACCGTCTCGCCCGCGGCGTGGCGCTGGACGACGGCCCGGCCAAGTTCGACGAGATCGAACGCATCGGCGGCACCGATTCGCACGACTGGTTCCGCGTGCTGCTGAAGGAGGGCCGCAACCGCGAAGTGCGCCGGCTGTGGGAATCGCAGGGCTGCCAGGTCTCGCGCCTGAAGCGCGTCCGCTACGGCGACGTGCGCCTGCCGCAGCCGCTGCTGCGCGGCCAGTCGCAGGAATTGCCGCAGGCCGAGGTCGAGGCGCTGCGCAAGGCGGTGGGCCTGGAAGACGGCGCTCCGGCCGCACTGACCCTGATGCCGGTGCTGGGCCAGCGCAAGGCCAGCAAGACGGTGGTGAGCGGCAACGCGCGCGGCCACGGCTACGTGGGCGGCCACAGCACCGCCGACGAAGGCCGCGAGCTGCGCCGCTTCGACCACGTACGCGAAGACCGCAACCGCCGCGGCGGCCCGCGCAAGCCGCACGGCGGCCTGACCGTCAGCGGCGAAGCCGCGGCCAAGCAGGCGCACAAGACCTTCAAGCCCAAGGGCGGCCCACGCCCGCAGGGCCAGCGCATGAAGCCCGGCGAGCAGCGCGGCGAGAACCCGACCGAGATGCGCACCTGGTACGTGCCGGACGGCGTGGACACCGGCCCCAGCGGCCATCGCAACCCCGATGGCGCACGTGGCCCGCGCAAGCCCTACGGCAACAAGCCGGCCGGCGGTCGTGGCCCGGGCGGCCCGCGCCAGGGCAATCCCTATGGCGGCGACAACCGCGGCCCGCGTCGCGAGGGCGGTTCCGGCGCCGGCGAGCGCGGTCCGCGCCGCGAAGGCGGGTTCGGCGGTGGCGAAGGCCGTCCGCAGCGCGCGGCCAAGCCCTACGGGCATCCCGGCAATGCGCCCAGTTTTCCGTCCGACCACGCCAATCCGGGCGGCTTCAACCCGTACGGCGGGCACGGCGACCAACGCGGCCCGCGCGGTCCGCGCCCGGCCGGCGGCAAGCCCGGCGGTGGCCGTCCCTTCAATGCCAATGGCCCGCGTGGCCCGCGCCCCGGCGGCAACCGCGGCCCGCGCGGCGGCGGTGGGCACCATGGCGGCAATCGCTGAGCGGATCGCCTTGAGCCTGCGCCCGGCGATCGTCCTGCTGTTGGCTTCGTTGCCGCTGCAGGCGGCCGAGCCGCTGGAGTACTACGACGCCCGCAAACTGGCGGACGCGGACGAGGCCGGCGTCGCCGGCGCGGCCAAGGAGGCCATGCTGGCCGCACAACGCAAGCTGCTGGATGCCGGCGTGGTCGAATGCTCGCTGGGCAGGCCGCAGCAGGACTTCAGCGCCTTCGCCATCGTCATGCGGCTGGATGCGCAGGGCCTGGTGCAGCAGACCTGGCGCCAGGGCGGCTCGCCGCTGGCGATCTGCCTGCAACGCTACGTACGCGACAAGGCCGTGTTCGTGCCGCCCAAGGCCCCGTTCCACACCACGCTGGACATCAGCTTCACCAAGTGAAGCGGGTGCATGCCGACGGGGCGCCTGCGGGCGCCCTTGCCATTTGCGACGGCGACGATGCCGCCCGATTTCGATTGATAACACAAATGGAACAATACGATAACGATTGACCTACTAGATACACCGATGATCGTAATCTAACGTGCACGCCTGTGAACCCGGCAGCCTGCCGGAATGGATTCGGAGAGCAGCATGAAGAAGATCCTCAACGTCACCAGCGCCCCCGGCCGGCATTGGGTCGGCGACGGCTTCCCGGTGCATGGCCTGTTCGGCTACAGCGGCCCGGACGTCCCCACCCGCAGCCCGTTCCTGATGCTGGATTACGCGGCACCCACCACCTTCGAGCCGACCACCCATCGGCGCGGCGTCGGCCAGCATCCGCACCGCGGTTTCGAGACCGTCACCATCGTCTACGACGGCGAGGTCGAACACCGCGATTCCACCGGCAAGGGCGGCGTGATCGGCAAGGGCGACGTGCAGTGGATGACCGCCGGCAGCGGCATCCTGCACGAGGAATTCCACTCCACCGAGTACGCCAAGCGCGGCGGCCCGTTCGAGATGGTGCAGCTGTGGGTCAACCTGCCGAAGAAGGACAAGATGACCGCGCCGGGCTACCAGGGCATCACCGATGCGCAGATCCCCGCGGTGCCGCTGGCGAACGACGCCGGCCAGCTGCGGGTGATCGCGGGCAACTTCGAAGGTTTCGAGGGCCCCGCCAACACCTTCAGCCCGATAAATGTCTGGGATGTGCGGCTGGCCGCCGGCAAGACCGTCGAACTGCCGCAGCCGGATGGCTGGACCACGATGCTGGTGGTGCTGGCCGGCACGGTGATGGTCAACGGCGAGACCTTGCTGCGCGAAAAGCAGATGGCCACCCTGTCGGTGGAAGGCAACAACGTGGTGATCGAAGCCAACAGCGACGCCAAGCTACTGTTGCTGGCCGGCGAACCGATCGACGAGCCGGTGGTCGGCTACGGGCCGTTCGTGATGAACAGCCAGCAGGAGATCATCCAGGCCATCGCCGATTTCAACGGCGGCAAATTCGGCCGGATGGATGGCTGAACCCGATGCGGGGCCCCGCGCAGGCGGGGTCCTGCATTGCGCATCCCTGCATCATCATTGCAACGCAACGCCGAAGGAGCACGTCATGGCCGATGTCACCCCCGTCCGCTCGCCGGACTGGTTGCTCACCCCCGACAACGCCGTGCTGGCGATGATCGATTACCAGCCGGACCAATATGCCGGCGTCGGTTCGATCGCGCACGACGAACTGCTGCTCAACGTGACCATGCTGGGCCGCGTCGCCACCGCGTTCGAACTGCCGGTGGTGCTCAGCACCGTGTACGTGAAGCACGGCATGACCGGCACCAATCCGGAACTGCGCGCCGCCCTGCCCGGCGTGCCGGAGATCGACCGCACCACGCTGAATTCCTGGGAAGACCCCGACTTCCGCGCCGCGGTGGAAGCGACCGGCCGCAGGAAGCTGATCGTCGCCGGCCTGTGGTCGGAGATCTGCGTGGCGTTCCCGGTGATCGACGCGCTCAAGGAAGGCTACGAGGTCTACGTGGTGGTCGATGCCATCGGCGGCGTCAGCAAGGCCGCGCACGACGCCGCGCTGCAGCGCATGGTCCAGGCCGGCGCGCGCCCGATCTCGGTGCTCGGCCTGGCCGGCGAACTGCAGCGCGACTGGGCGCGCCCCGGCGACGACCGCCTGCGCGGCATCCTGCGCGGCTGGTTCGGCGGCCACGCGCAATTGCGTCGCGGTTGAACACCGCCGATCCTCTTCGATACGACACCACAGGAACGCCGCATGGGAATCTCGATCGTCCACGCCAGCATCGGTTCGACGCCGTACACCGTCGAACTTTCCGATGACCTGGGCCATCGCTGGCTGGGCGACGAGCCCGAAGACGTCGGCGGCGCCAATGCCGGTCCCAGCCCGGAGCGCCTGCTGCTGTCCGCGCTCGGCACCTGCACCGCGGTGACGGTGAGCATGTACGCCGCGCGCAAGCAGTGGCCGCTGACCGGGGTCAAGGTGGAACTCGCCTTCAATCCCGACGGCAAGCCGGCCGCGGGCACCGACATCACCCGCCGCGTCGAACTGCTCGGCGAGCTCGACGATGCCCAGCGCGAACGCCTGCTGATGGCCGCCAACGCCTGCCCGATCCACAAGGTACTGACCGGCGACGTGCGCATCGCCACCACCCTCGCCGCCTGATCGGCGCGCCGCCACTGCACAAGGGGACTTCGCGATGGCCGCCGTCATCACTTCCACGCCCATCCATTACGCGCACAGCGTGACCGTCAACGGCCACGCGCTGGTCGTCGACGAACCGGACAAGCTCGGCGGCAAGAACGCGGGGCCGGCGCCGTTCGACCTCTACCTGGCCTCGCTGGCCGCCTGCACCGCGATCACCCTGCGCATGTACGCCGAGCGCAAGGGCTGGGAGCTGGGCGAATTCCGCGCGGTATTGCGTCTGCACTTCGGCGACGATGGCCGCCCGAACGTGCACCGCACCCTGCATGCCGACGGCCCGCTCGACGACGCGCAATGGGCGCGGCTGCTCGAGGTCGTCGCTAATACCCCGGTCACCAAGGCCATGCGCGACGGCGCCACCATCACCAGCTCGCGCGGCGACGCGGCGAAGGAATCCGCATGACCCGCCTCCTCGGCATTTCCGGCAGCCTGCGCGCCGGTTCGTTCAACACCGCGCTGCTGCGTGCCGCGCAACAGGTGGCCGGCGACGGCATCGCGTTGGAGATGGCCACCCTGCACGGCATCCCGCTCTACGACGGCGATGCCGAAGCGCGCGCTGGCGAACCCGCCGCGGTCGCCGCGCTCAAGCGCCAGATCCTCGCCAGCGACGGCGTGCTGCTGGTGACGCCGGAATACAACAACGGCATCCCCGGCGTGTTCAAGAACGCCATCGACTGGCTGTCGCGCACCTCGCCGGTGGGCAACATCCCCAGCGTTTTCGGTGGCCGTCCGTTCGCGTTGATCGGCGCCTCGCCCGGCGGCTTCGGCACCATACTGTCGCAGAACCACTGGCTGCCGGTGCTGAAGACCCTCGGCGTGCAGCTGTGGGCCGGCAACAAGCTGATGGTCTCGCGCGCCGGCAGCGTGTTCGACGCCGACGGCAACCTGGTCGACGACAAGGTGCGCGAGCAACTGGCCGGTTTCGTGCAGGGCTTCGCCGCATTCGCGGCGCGCTGAATCACTCCAGCAACGCGAAGCCGTCGCCATCCAGCAATGCCGGGAACTTCTCCCGATGCTCGATGAGCGGCGCGGCCTGCAACAGCATGGTCGAGACCACTTCCTCGTCGGTCGCCTCGCTCAGCGGGTGGCCCAGGAAATCGATGATCGCGCTGTCGCCGCTGTAGTGCAGGCCGTTGCCGTCGGTGCCGACGCGATTGACGCCGACGACATAGCTCAGGTTCTCGATGGCGCGCGCACGCAGCAGGGTCTTCCACGGATAGCTGCGCGCCGATGGCCAGTTGGCGACGTACAGCGCGAGGTCGTAGTTCGGCAGGCCGTCGCGGGCGGCATCGGTGAAATTGCGCGAGAACACCGGGAAACGCAGGTCGTAGCAGACCTGCAGCAGGATGTTCCAGCCCTTCCATTCGACCACCACGCGCTCGTGGCCGGCGGCGTAGCGTTCGTGTTCCTTCGCGAACGAGAACAGGTGGCGCTTGTCGTAATGCGTGAGCCCGCCGTCCGGCGTGGCGAACAGCATGCGGTTGAACACGCCCTCTTGCGTACGTAACTGCACGCTGCCGGTGACGGCGGCATCGAGCTTCGATGCCTGCTCGCGGATCCATGCAACGGTCGGCCCGTCCATGGTTTCGGCATTGCCGATGGCATCGTTGGAAAATCCGCTGGTGAAAGTCTCCGGCAGCACGACCAGATCGGTGGTGCCATGCAGCGGCACGATCAGCTGCGCGTAGTACTCGCGATTGCCGGCTGGGTCGTGCCAGCGGGTCTCGCCCTGGACGATGGAGACGCGCAGGTTGTGCATGGCGTGGCTCACAGTTTCTGCAACCGTTCGATGGCGGCGTCCAGCGTGGCCTCGTTCTTGGCGAAGCACAGCCGCGCCAGGCGCTGCCCGCTCGGCGGGGTTTCATAGAACGGCGACAGCGGGATCGCGGTGACGCCGTGCTCGATGGTCAGCCAACGGCAGAAGTCGATATCGTCGAGATCGCTGATCGCGGAGTAATCGACCAGCTGGAAATAGCCGCCCGGCACCGGCAGCGGCTTGAATTTTGTGGTCAGCAGCTGTTCGCGGAAGCGGTCGCGCTTGGCTTCATAGAACGCGCCCAGCTGTTCGTAGTGCTCCGGCTCCTGCTCGATCATCTCGGCGAAGGCGTGCTGCGCCGGGGCGAAGGTGCAGAAGGTGTTGTACTGGTGCACCTTGCGGAATTCCGCGGACAGCGCCGGCGGCGCGACGGCATAGCCCAGTTTCCAGCCGGTGCAGTGGTAGGTCTTGCCGAAGCTGGAAACGACGAAGGCGCGCTCGCGCAGTTGCGGGTAGCGCAGCACCGATTCATGGCGGGCGCCGTCGAACACGATGTGTTCGTAGACCTCGTCGCTGAGCAGGATGATCCCGGTGCCGTCGAGGATGTCGATCAGCTCGCGCATGTCGGCTTCCGACAGCATCGCGCCCGAAGGGTTGTGCGGGCTGTTGATCATCAGCATCCGCGTGTTCGCGGTGATCGCCGCGCGCACCGCGTTCCAGTCCGGTGCGAACGTGAGCGGATCCAGCGCCACGTGCACCGCCTTCGCGCCGGCCAGGTCGATGGCCGGCTCATAGCAGTCGTAGCAGGGATCGAGGACGATGACCTCCTCGCCCGCGCGCACCACCGCGTGGATGGCGTCGAAGATCGCTTCCGAGGCGCCGCTGGTCACGGTGATTTCGGCGTTCACGTCCGGCCGGTAGCCGTAGCAGCGCTCGGTCTTGGCGGCGATCGCCTGCCGCAGCGCGGGGATGCCGGTCATCATCGAATACTGGTTGTGGCCGGCGCGCATCGCCCGGTCCAGCGCGTCGATCAGGCGCTCGGGCACCGGGAAGTCCGGGAAGCCCTGGCCCAGGTTGACCGCGCCGTGCTCGGCGGCCAGCTGCGACATCACGGTGAAGATGGTGGTGCCGACCTTCGGCAATTTGGTGGCGATCTGCATCGATGCGAGGCTCGTGGGGATGCGCCGAGTTTACGGAATCCGGGGCGTCCGGCATGTGACCGTTGGCCATGCCGGTAGGACGTACCGTTTAGAATCCACGACCAATGTCCGATGCCTCCGTCTCCTCGATTGCCCTGCTCGCCGTGCGTGGGCTCGCGTTTTCCCGCGACGAGACGCCGATCTTCGGCCCGCTGGACTTCTCGGTGGACGCCAACGAGGCCCTGCTGGTGCAGGGCGGCAACGGCGCCGGCAAGACCACCCTGCTGCGCGTGCTGGCCGGCCTGCTGCGTGCGGATGCCGGCCTGGTGGAGATCGACGGCCGGCCGGCCAGGCCGGAATCGCGGGCGCGGCATATCGCCTACCTCGGCCACCTGCCGGGGCTGAAGGCCGACCTGTCGGCGCTACAGAACCTCGAGTTCCTGTGCGGCCTGCATGGCCGGCGCAAGGCGCAGACGGCGGAGGCGGCGATGGGCATCGTCGGCCTCGGCGGTTACGAGGATGCGGCGGTGCGCACGCTGTCGGCCGGGCAGAAGAAGCGGCTCGGGCTGGCCCGGCTGTGGCTGTCGCCGGCGCCGTTGTGGCTGCTCGACGAGCCCTACGCCAACCTCGACCTGGATGGCATCAACCTGGTCAACCGCATGGTGCAGGCGCACCTGCGCAGCGGCGGCGCGGCGCTGATCACCACCCACGGCGCCTACGCGGCGCCGCCGGTGCGCACGCGGATGCTCGAACTCGGCGGTGCCGCATGATGCTGCAAGCGGCCAAGGCGCTGGTCCATCGCGACCTGCAGCTGCTGTGGGCACGCCGCGGCGATGCCTTGCAGCCGGCGCTGTTCGCCCTGTTGACCGTGGTCCTGTTCGCGCTGGCGCTGGGCGGCGATGCGAAGTCGCTGGCGCCGGTGGCGTCCGCCGTACTGTGGCTGGCGGTGCTGCTGGCCGGCCTGCTGGCGCTGGACAGCCTGTTCCGCGGCGACGCCGAGGACGGTTCGCTGGAGCAATGGATGCTGGCGCCGGTGCCGCTGTGGTGGCTGGTGCTGGTGCGCACGCTGATGCACTGGGTGACGACGGCGCTGCCGGTGATCGTCGCGGTGCCGCTGCTCGGCGAACTGCTGCACCTGCCGCGCGCGCAACTGCCGGTCTTGATGGCCAGCCTGCTGCTGGGCACGCCGATCCTGAGCCTGCTGGGCGCGGTGGTCGCCGCGCTCACCGTGGGCATGCGCCGCGCCGGCGTGCTGGTCGCCCTGCTCGCCCTGCCGCTGTACGTGCCGGTGCTGGTGTTCGGCGCGGGCGCGGTGGCGGCCTCGGCGCAGGGGCTGGATGCGGTGGGTGCGCTGCTGTTGCTGGGCGCCGGGCTGGCGATCTCGCTGGTGCTGGCACCGCTGGCTGCTGCGGCGGCGCTGCGCATCGCCCATAATTGAGGGGATGAATCCCCTGCTCCGCTGGTTCCACCAACTCGGTTCGCCACCGTACTTCGACCGCTTCGCCGCCCGCTGGGCGCCGTGGGCGTACCTGTGCGGCTTGCTGACCATGGGTATCGGCCTGTATGGCGCGCTGTTCGCGGTGCCCGCCGATTACCAGCAAGGCGACAGCTTCCGCATCCTGTACATCCACGTGCCCAGCGCGTGGATGAGCATGGCGATCTTCGCGCTGATGGCGTTTTACGCCGCGATCGCCCTGGTCTGGCGGATCAAGCTGTGCGAAATCCTGGCGATGGCCTGCGCGCCCAGCGGCGCCGCCTTCACCTTCGTGACCCTGGCCACCGGTTCGATCTGGGGCAAGCCGATGTGGGGCACCTGGTGGGACTGGGATCCGCGCCTGACCACCGAACTGATCCTGCTGTTCCTCTACCTGGGCGTGATGGGCCTGTATGCCGCCATCGACGACCGCCGCAACGCGGCCCGCGCCGCGGGCTTCCTCGCCATCGTCGGTGTGGCCTTGCTGCCGGTGATCCGCTGGTCGGTGGTGTGGTGGAACTCGCTGCACCAGGGCCAGACCATCAGCCTGTTCGGCAAGTCGCACATGGACCCGAGCATGTTGTGGCCGCTGATCTGGATGATCGTCGGCACCAAGTTGTGGTTCGTCGGTTCCCTGCTCAGCCGTGCCCGCGCCGACAACATGCGCCGCGAAGCCGGCAAGGACTGGGTGGCGAAGCTGGCCGGAGGCACGCCATGAGCTACCGCGACTACGTCATCGCCGCCTACACGGTGTTCGCCGCGGCGATGCTATGGGACTACATCGCCCCGCGCCTGCAGATCCGCGCCGCCCTGCGCGCGGTCCGCCAGCGCGCCACGCGCGCGGCCACGCGCAACACGCCAACGGAACTCGAACGATGAACCCGACCCGCAAGCGCCGCCTGTGGCTGGTGCTGGCCGTGGTGGTGGCCGCCGCCATCGCCACCACCCTGATCGCGATGGCGCTGCAGCGCAACGTCGCCTACCTGTACACCCCGAACGAAGTGCTCAGCGGCAAGGCTGGCGCGAACGTGAGTTCCGGTGAAGCGCGCTTCCGCCTCGGCGGAATGGTCGCGGCCGGTTCGTTCAAGCGTGCGCAAGGCTCGATGGAAGCGCATTTCGACGTCGACGACGGCGATGCAAAACTCCCGGTCGTCTACACCGGCATCCTGCCCGACCTGTTCCGCGAGAAGCAGGCGGTGGTCGCCACCGGCCGCATGCGCGGCAACGTGTTCGTGGCCGAGGAAGTGCTGGCCAAGCACGACGAGACCTACATGCCGAAGGAAGTCGCCGACAAGATGGGCGCGGCGCACAAGAAGCACGACGTGCAACCCGCGCCGCCCGAGGCCGCACCGTAATGCTTCCCGAGCTTGGCCAGGTCGCGCTGCTGCTGGCGCTGCTGGTCGCGGCCGTGCAGGCATTGCTGCCGCTGCTCGGCGCGCAGTGCGGGATCGGCCCGCTGATGGCGGTGGCGCGCCCCGCGGCCTTCCTCCAGCTGGCGCTGGTGGCGCTGGCCTTCGCCATCCTCACCCATGGCTTCGTGACCCAGGATTTCTCGCTGCGCTACGTCGCCGAGAATTCCAACTCGTTGCTGCCGATGGTCTACCGCTACACCGCGGTGTGGGGCGCGCACGAGGGCTCGCTGCTGCTGTGGGCGCTGATCCTGGCGCTGTGGACGGCGGCGGTGGCGCAGTTCTCGAAGTCGTTGCCGATGCCGGTGGTGGCGCGCGTGCTCGGGGTGATGGGCATCGTCGCGGTCGGCTTCCTCGCCTTCCTGATCTTCACCAGCAATCCGTTCGAGCGCCTGCTGCCCGCCGCCGGCGAAGGCCGCGACCTCAACCCGCTGCTGCAGGACCCGGGGATGATCATCCATCCGCCGATGCTGTACCTCGGCTACGTGGGCTTCTCGGTGCCGTTCGCGTTCGCCATCGCCGCGTTGCTGGAAGGGCGCATCGACGCGCAGTGGCTGCGCTGGACGCGGCCGTGGACCAATGTCGCCTGGGGCTTCCTCACCCTGGGCATCGCCATCGGCTCATGGTGGGCGTACTACGAGCTCGGCTGGGGCGGCTGGTGGTTCTGGGATCCGGTCGAGAACGCCAGCTTCATGCCGTGGCTGGCTGGCGCGGCGCTGCTGCATTCGCAGGCGGTGACCGAGAAGCGCGGCAGCTTCGGCGGCTGGACCCTGCTGCTCGCCATCGCCGCGTTCTCGCTGTCGTTGCTCGGCACCTTCCTGGTGCGTTCGGGCGTGCTGACCTCGGTGCATGCATTCGCCGCCGACCCGAGCCGCGGCCTGTTCGTGCTGATCTTCCTCGCCATCGTGATCGGCGGCTCGCTGCTGCTGTATGCGCTGAAGGCGCCGGACAACGACGCGCACCCGAAACCGTTCGCCGCCGCCTCGCGCGAGACCCTGCTGCTGCTCAACAACCTGCTGCTGACCACCGCCTGCGCGATGGTGCTGCTGGGCACGCTGTACCCGCTGCTGGCCGATGCGCTGGAACTCGGCAAGATCTCGGTCGGCCCGCCCTACTTCGCGCTGATGTTCCTGCTGCTGATGGCGCCACTGGTCGCATTGCTGCCGTTCGGACCGCTGACGAAATGGCAGCGCGAGGACATCGCATCGCCGCTGCGCATGCTCGCGCCCTGGGCCGGGCTGGCGCTGCTCGCCGGCATCGTCGCCTTCTTCTTCGCGCCGCAGGGCCAGTGGAAGACCGCCGCCGGCATCGTCGGCGCGCTGTGGGTCGGCTTCGGCACGCTGCGTTTCCTGTGGTCGCGCTGGCAACTGCAGGGCGCACGCCTCACCCGCGAAATGCTCGGCATGTCGCTGGCACACCTCGGCATCGCGGTATTCCTGGTCGGCGCCCTGCTAGTCGAAGGCCTGGCCCTGCAGCGCGAGCTGGCGGTGAAGCCGGGCGACACCGTCACCCTCGGACGACACGCCTTCCGCTTCGACGGCGTCGTCGAAACCCGTGGTCCCAACTACGTCGCCGACAAGGGCACCGTGCAGGTGCTGCACGACGACCGCATCGCAACCACCCTGCATCCGGAAAAGCGCCGCTATGCCGCCGGCGGCCAGGTGATGACCGAATCCGGCATCGCGCCCGGCCTGTCCGGGGATGTCTATGTCGCGCTCGGCGAGCCGCTGGGTGGCGGCAGCTGGGCGCTGCGCGTGCACATCAAGCCGTTCGTGCGCTGGATCTGGGCCGGTGCGTTGCTGATGGCCCTGGGCGGCTTCGTCACCGCCACCGACCGCCGCTTCCGTACGCGCAAGGAGAGCGCATGAAGACCTCCCGCTGGCTACCGCTGGCCGCGTTCTTCGCACTGGCCGTCCTGCTCGCCGCCGGGGTGTGGATGAGCCGCAAGCCGGACCGCGACGCCCTGCCCTCGCCGCTGATCGGCAAGCCGGCGCCCGCCTTCGCGCTGCCGGTCCTGCACGAACCGCAGCGCACGGTGACCCTGGCCGACCTCAAGGGCCAACCGTTCCTGCTCAACGTCTGGGGCAGCTGGTGCGTGGAATGCCGGATCGAGCATCCGGTGCTCACGCGCTTCGCCGAGAGCCGCCGCCTGCGCGTGATCGGCTACAACTGGAAGGACGAGCCCGCCGACGCGCTGCGCTGGCTGGAGCAGTTCGGCAACCCGTTCTGGCTGGTGCTGGCCGATGTCGAAGGCCGCAGCGCCATCGACTGGGGCATCTACGGCGCGCCGGAAACCTTCCTGGTGGATCGCAACGGGGTGGTCCAGTGGAAGCACGTCGGCCCGCTGAGCGACGAGATCATCGCCAAGGAGCTGATGCCGGCGCTGCAGAAGAGCGAGGGATCGCGCTGATGCGCCTGTTGCTTGCCCTGCTGCTGTGCATCGCATCCTGTTCCGTGTTCGCGCAGGCGAACCAGGAGGCCGACGCCACGCCGCTGCAGTTCCGCGATGCCGCCGAGGAAACCCGCTTCCACGCGCTGGCCAGCGAATTGCGCTGCGTGATGTGCCAGAACCAGTCGCTGGCCGATTCCAACGCGCTGATCGCGCTGCAGCTGCGCCGCGAGGTGCTGGAGCTGATGCGCGACGGCCGCAGCGACGGCGAGATCGAGGACTACCTGGTGCAGCGCTACGGCGAATTCGTGCTGTACCAGCCGAAGGTCGAAGGCCGCACCTGGTTGCTGTGGCTGGGCCCGGCGTTGCTGCTGCTGGCCGGTGCCGGCGTGGTCGTGGCCATCGTGCGCAGGCGCAAGCCGCAGGCGCTGCCGGCCGATGACGGGCAGGAGTGGTGATGACGGTCTTCCTTGTCCTCGCCGCGGTGTTGACGCTGGCCGTGTTGGCGGTGCTGCTGCGGCCGTTGTGGCGCGATGCGCGCGGCGTCTCGCTCGGCATCGGCGTGGTCGTGCTGGCCTCGACTGCGTTGCTGTACCGCATCGTCGGCACCCCGCCGGCACTGGATGCGGCGAACCTGAAAGCGCCGGACACCCTGGGCGATGCCATCGCCCAGCTCGAAGCCGAGCTGCAGCGCCATCCCGAGCAGGCCGAAGGCTGGCGCCTGCTGGGCCAGGCCCTGCAGCGCGAAAACCAGCCGGCGAAGGCGCGCGATGCCTACGCGAAAGCCGCGAAACTGGCGCCGGACGATGCCGCCATCGCCACCGAAGCGGCGCAGGCGCGTGCGCTGGCCGACGACAAGCGCCTGTTCGACGCCGAAGCCGTCGCCTTGCTGCAGCGCGCATTGAAGAGCGAGCCCGACAACCAGCGCGCCCGCTGGTTCCTCGGCATCGCGCAGCGCCAGGCCGGCGACAACGCCGCCGCCGCCGCGACCTGGGAGCCACTGCTGGCGCAGGTCGATGCCGCCACCGCGGCCAGCCTGCGCAAGGAGATCGACCATGCACGCACCGCCGCCGGCATGGAACCGTTGCCGGAAACTGCGCCAGTCGTCGCCAATGCCAACGCCTTGCAGGTGCGGGTGGCGCTCGATCCCGATTTCGCCGCGCGCGTGCGCCTGCGCGGCGACGCTTCCGTTTTCGTGATCGCGCGCGCGCCGGATGGCCCGCCGATGCCGGTCGCGGCGGAGAAACGCAGCGTCTCCGAACTGCCGTTCACCGCCGTCCTCGACGACGGCGACAGCCCGATGCCGACCCGCAAGCTGTCGCAGCTGCGCGAGGTCGAGCTGGTCGCGCGGCTGTCGACCAGCGGCGACGCGATGAAGCGGGACGGCGACATCGAATCCAGGCCGGTGCGCGTGAGCTTGCCGGCCAAGGCGCCGGTCGAGCTGGTGATCGGCGCGGAATGACCGCCCGCCGCGTCATGCTGCACGGTCATCGCTGCATGCGGATCCCGACCAAGGCGCGCTGCCTGCTGCCGCTACACTTCCGCGCATGACCGAATTCATCCCGCCCGGCACGCGCTGGTTCGAGCTGCCCTCGCCGTTCCCGATGAAACGCGGCGGCGCGCTGCACGGCGCGCGCATCGCCTACGAAACCTGGGGCGAACTGGATGCCGCGCGCGGCAATGCGATCCTGATCGTCACCGGCCTGTCCCCGGATGCGCATGCCGCGGCCAACCCCGGCAACCCGGAACCGGGCTGGTGGGAGTCGATGCTCGGCCCGGGCAAGCCGATCGACACCGACCGCTGGTTCGTGGTCTGCGTGAATTCGCTCGGCAGCTGCAAGGGCTCGACCGGGCCGGCGTCGATCGATCCCGCTACCGGCGGCCCGTATCGCCTCGATTTCCCCGAACTCTCGATCGAGGACGGCGCCGATGCGGCGGCCGCGGTCGTGCACGGGCTGGGCATCCAACGGCTGGCCTGCGTGATCGGCAATTCGATGGGCGGGATGACCGCGCTGGCGTTGCTGCAACGGCATCCCGGCATTGCCGGTTCGCACATCAATATTTCCGGCGCGGCGCGCGCGCTGCCGTTCTCGATCGCGATCCGCTCGCTGCAGCGCGAGGCGATCCGGCTCGACCCGAACTGGGACCAGGGCGGCTACGACGACGCGACGTACCCGGAATCCGGCATGCGCATGGCGCGCAAGCTGGGGGTGATCACCTATCGCTCGGCGCTGGAATGGGACGGCCGCTTCGGCCGCGTGCGGCTGGACTCCGACCGCCGCGACGACGATGCCTTCGGCCTGGAGTTCGAGGTCGAAAGCTATCTGGAAGGCCATGCGCGCCGTTTCGTGCGCCGCTTCGACCCGAACTGCTATCTCTACCTCAGCCGCTCGATGGACTGGTTCGACCTCGGCGAGCAGTTCGGCGGCGACGTCATGCGCGGGCTGGCCGCGATCCGCATCGACAAGGCGCTGGCCATCGGCGTGCGCACCGACATCCTGTTCCCGTTGCAGCAGCAGGAACAGATCGCCGACGGCCTGCGCGCCGGCGGCTGCCAGGCGGACTTCCTGCCGCTGGAATCCCCGCAGGGCCACGATGCCTTCCTGGTCGATTTCGAGCGTTTCGGGCCGGCCGTCCGCGGGTTCCTGGATGCGCTCCGACCTTCGGCACATGCATTGAAGGCATAAGCACATAACCCGGCGTTTGGTACACTCGCCGCATGAACGCTTCCTGTTGCGAGCCCGTCGATTTCCCAGGCCAGGCGAAGTTCATCGCCGCCGTCGATGCCGCCGTCGCCAGCGGCGACCAGCACGCGGTCACCGCCGCCCTGCGCAACGCGCTGTGCGCACTGATCCGCGATACCGAAGTCCAGCTGCCCTGCTGCGTGCAGGACGCGATCGTCGACCACTACGCCCGCCGCGAACTCTATCGCAGCCCGCAACACGGCTACAGCGTGGTGGCGATGACCTGGGGCCCGGGCCAGGGCACCCCGCTGCACGACCATTCCGGCCTGTGGTGCGTGGAAGGCGTGTGGCACGGCGAGCTGGAGATCACCCAGTACGAATTGCTGGAGACCAACGGCGATCGTTTCCGCTTCCGCGCCGCCGGCGGCATGCTGGCCGGGCCCGGCAGCGCCGGCAGCCTGATCCCGCCGCACGAGTACCACACCATCCGCAACGCCAGCGCGGACCGGATCGCGGTCTCGCTGCACATCTACCAGGCCGAGATGGCCTGCTGCGCCAAGTTCCAGCCGCTGGCGTCGGATGCCTCGGGCGAATGGTTCGTGCGCGAAGCGGCGACCCTGGCCACCGACAAGGCCGCCTGAGCGCCGCGCTCGGCTATACTTCGCATCCCGCGCCGGTGTGGCGGAATGGTAGACGCAGCGGATTCAAAATCCGCCGGCAGCGATGTCGTGGAGGTTCGAGTCCTCTCACCGGTACCACAATAGAGTTTCGGGGCGTCCCGCAAAATCCCGAAAACCCCTGAAACCCGCCTAGATGGCCGGTTTTTTTGTTTCCGGGCCATCCCGAGCCGTCCCATTGCAGCGCGTTCCCTGTGGGGGTACCTTTGGGGGTACCGGGGCGCAGACCCCCGATTTGTCCCCATTTGTGGGGGTACCGGCAGGGGGTACCGAATGGCGAAGATTGAACCCGGAAAAGCTGGCGCAGGCGAAGCCGTGACGGTCGCGCAATTGAAGGCGGCGAAGCCCGGCAAGCTGGGCGTAGGCGGCGGGTTGTTCCTGCTGACCAAAGACACCGGCGCGCAGCTATGGCGGATGAAGTACCGCCATGCTGGCAGGGAAAAGCTGCTGTCTTTCGGCAATTTCAAGGACGTGACGCTAGCTAAGGCCCGCGCCGAACGCGACAAGGCCCGCGCGCTGCTGCGCAACGGTATCGACCCCGCCGACGCGAAGCTGGCCCGCGACAACGCGGCCAAGCGCACCGCCGACGCCGCCTTTCCGAAAGTGGCCGCCGCTTGGCTGGAATGGAAGCGGCAGGAATGGGCACCCGAAACGCACCGCAAGGCAACGTATGTCGTGGATGCCTACCTAACCCCTACCCTGCGCCGCCAGTCCGTCACCTCTCTGACAACGCAGACCGCCGCCGATGCGCTGAACGGCATCCCGCCATCGCTGGCCGCGAAGGCACGGCAACACCTGGGCGGCATCGTGACGTTCGCCATCCGCAAGGGGCTGCGCGATGATGGCCGCTTGTTGGCCCTGCGCGGCGCGGTTCCGAAACAGGACAAGGGCCATATTCCCGCCGCAACCGACCTTGCCGACGTGCGCGCCGTGGTGAAGGCCGTCGCCGCCTATCCGGTTCCTGTCACGCGCGCTGCGTTGTCCGTGGCAATGTTGACCGCGCAGCGGCCCGGCATGGTGGCCGCGATGGAATGGGCCGACGTGGACTTGGACGCGGGCGAATGGAGCCTGTCCGCCGACAAGATGAAAACCCGGCACGCGCACCTTGTGCCGCTGTCATCGCAAGCCGTGGGACACCTGCGGGCCATGCTCGCCTTCACCGGCGGCAAGCAATACGTATTCCCGCCGCTGGCACGCCAGAAAACCCCGCACCTGCACCGCGACGCACTGAGTGCCGCGCTGCGCCGCATGGGCTTTCAGGGCACCCATGCAACGCACGGCTTCCGGGGCATGTTGCGCACCGTCGCACGCGAACGCCTGCGGATGGATGCCGACGTGTTGGAAGCGCAGCTAGCGCATGCCAAGAAAGGCGACGTGCAAAAGGCGTATGACCGAACGCAGTTCATCGATGAACGCCGCGAGCTGGTGCAGGCATGGGCCGATTACTTGGACGTGCTCGCCAGCGATGACGGCAAGGTGACGCCGATCCGCAAGCGCAAGGCCGCATAACCGAACACCTGCACCTAGCCCGACGGGGCGAAAACGCCGTTCACCCTGCGGCGCTGGTGCGGGAACTTTTCAGGGCGCAGGGGGTGGGCGATGGTGGGAAGCTATGAGGAAAAATATGGTGACTGGGAGGGCAACCTGCCCGATTGGGTGACCGGCTGGCGACTTGTCGAAGCTGTCACGATACGGGCGGCGGCTTGCATTCTGACAGGCACAGACCCGGCACCTTATCGCTATGGCAATTCAATCTTGCCAAGCGACGTGGAAGCAATGGAAACGGCACTAGAACAAGCGATTTTAATGGGACGGCTTAGACCGTTTGCGGCTTGGGCATATAACCCCCAGTTGTCCGAAGAGGTTCCCATTGCAGAGGATGAAATCGACCCGCACTTAAACCTTGTGTCCAAGCAAACAACGGTTCGGGTTGTTGATCTGGTTGAATGGGCCGATGCGCGCGGAGTTCCGCATTGCTGGCGAGTGGCCAATACACCGTCCGGCAACGCCTCCGACCTTGCTGACTTCCCCGACGAACTTCGCGCAGCGGTTGAGGCGTTCAAGGCCGTACATGCCGACCCGCGCGCACTGGCGGGGAAGTCACCGAGGCAGGCTCTAGGGGCTTGGCTAAAGGCGAACAAGCCCGGGCTATCGGAAGGCGCACGCGACCGCATCGCCACCGTGGCGAACTGGCAACCGACAGGCGGCGCGCCTAAGACTCCCGGCTAACCTACCCCGGTAGTGGTGGGGTAGGTTCCTTCAAATGGCGGGTGCGGTTTATTGAACCTGCCCCGCTATTCAACGCGCCGACTATTCCCAGAATCGAGCATCGCTGCATCCCGCAGCGGCCAGTGCCAACCGGCACCGGCCCGCACTGTAGGAAACACCGATGCCGACCGATCAAGTCACTCCCTACCTGCTGCGCCTGCCGAGCGTTAAACGCTTGTGCGGGCTGTCCCGTTCCGAAATCTACCGGCGCGTTGCCGCTGGCACTTTCCCTGCACCCGTGAAACTGGGCGAGCGTGCGAGCGCGTGGCCCGAGCATGAAATCGCAGCATGGTGCGCTTCCCGTATCGCTGCGCGCGATGCAAAGGCGGCGGCATGACTTCCCCCGACCTGCTGCAAACAGCGCTTGCCGATATCGACCGAGCCCGTGACCGTCTGCATCGCTACGCCGACAACACCGACAACCCGGCTCCTGGCGCAGTGGAAGCCGCCGACCTGTTGGACGCAGCGCGCGACGCATTGGATGGTGCGGCATGACCGCGCCTAAGACTCGCGGCGCGGCGATCACCGCGCATTGCCGCGAATGCACGCATGACCCGAGCGCGATGGGGACATGGCGGGAACAGGTAGCGGCTTGCCATATCACCGCCTGCCCGTTGTGGACGTTCCGGCCATTGCCTGCCCATGCACCCGATTGGATCAAGTCCCGCAACCCCGGCGACCTGCCCGATGGCTACGGCAGACTCCGCCACGATGACGCGATCCGTACCCTGCGCGGAAACATCGACGCTAGGGGCGCATATGGCCCCGAAACTGGCCCACGGCTGACAACGCAGCATGGGGGCGCTAGTGGGGTAGCGGCATGACTACGGCGCGGTTCCTTTCGCTGTTCGGTGAACGCTTCACGTTCCAGACCTTCGACGATTCGCCGGCCAAGTCGCCGGCCCTGTCGCGCGTCATGCACGGCACGTTGCGGGAACATGCGGCCACGCTTGCCAGCTTGAACGAACGGGGCGCGGGCGTCTTTTTCATGGTGAACGCTGGCGATGGAAGGGGGCGCAAGGCGGGCAACGTGCGGCAGGTGCGCGCGTTGTTTGCAGACCTGGACGGCTCGCCGCTGGCACCCGTGCAAGCTGCTTCACTGCCGCCGCACTGCATCGTGGAATCGTCGCCGGGGCGCTGGCACGCCTATTGGCTGGTGACGGATTGCCCGCTGGACAGGTTCAAGCCGATGCAGCAGGCGTTAGCCGCGCGCTTCGACGGCGACCGCAAGGTGTGTGACCTGCCGCGCGTCATGCGCCTACCGGGCTTCGACCATCGCAAGGGCGAGCCGTTCACGACGCGGGTTGTCTCGCTGGACGCCGACCGCGCGCCGTACCGACTGGCCGAACTGGTGCAGGCATTCGACTTGAACCCCGCGCCTGTCGCGTTGACGGCTCACAAGCGGCGCACCCTGCCCGATGCCATCCCCGACGGCGAACGCAACGACACTCTGCTATTGCTGGCCGCTGGACTTGTCCGTAAGGGGCACGATATGCAGGCCGTGAATGACCGGCTGCAACGGATCAATGCCGAACGCTGCCAGCCGCCGTTATGCGCATCGGAAGTGGATAGCATCGCCGCGCAGGCCGTGGGCTACGGTTCCGATGGCTTCACCCTGCTGCCGCACAAGCTACTGGACTCGCCGCAATGGAAGGCGCTGTCGCCGCCAGCGCATGATGTGATCCTTACCGCGTTCCGCCGCTTCGACGGATTCAACAATGGCAACATCGCGCTGACCCCTGCGGACTTCGACGGGCGGCCCGGTATGACAGAAAGCGCGTTCAAGCGGCACCGTCGCCGCGCGCTGGCATCCGGCATCCTGCGATTGGCGAAGCACGGCAAGCCGACGCAAACGGGCCGAACACCAGACCTTTACGCCATTGCCGATTGTTGGCTGCCCGAATCCGCTAGGGATCAAATCGATCCTTTGCGCATGGGATCAAAAAGAACCCCCTACATAGATAAACAGGCTCTTGCCGTTGAAGGCATCCATGAGGGGCAGACAGGCAGGCGGCGCAACGCAAAATCGAGGGCGGCATGATGAATCGACTTCCTGATGACGTAGTGCAGGCGTTGGCCGCTGCGAAGCGCACGCCGGGCTGGAATAACCGCAACCCTACCGTTCGCCGCTTCGAGATTGGCCGCTATGGGCTGGACTGCACCCTGTACGTTGTCCCGGCCCGCGCATGGGCCTATCGCCGCGCGGAGCGTGACGCGCAGGCATGGCGCGCGCAGGCATGACGGACGCCGACGGCTACCTGAGCCGCGACCGCGAACACCTGGCGAAGCTGCAACGGCAACGCCGGGCGCGCATGGTGCGGATCGATTACATGCCGACGGATGACGCGCTGGCGGCGATTGAGGCCAAGCGGGCGACGCTGCGACCGGGAAGCGTGGCGGCGACCAATAGCGCCGTGTTGGATGCCATCGTGACGGAATGGGCGACGCTGACCGGAATAAACTGCGATGAATTAGAAAGGCCCATGACTCCGGCGAACGGGCCGGAATTAACGGACGCTATCGCGCAGGCGCGTATGACTTCGGAGCCGTTGCCGGATTGGCTGTTGCAACGTATGGCGAAGGTAAAGCCAACGCCAGCCAAGCGCATTCCCTGCGGGGCTACGCGACACCGCGACGGCCAGCCCTGCCAAGCCCTGAGCGAACCGGGCAAACGCCGCTGCCGCTTCCACGGCGGACGTAGCACCGGCCCGCGCACGGATGAAGGCAAGGCCCGCGCGCTGGCGAACCTGATGCGAGGCGGAGTGCGGCCCGGGCTAGCGATCTTTGAAGGCAGACCGCATGATGAGGCTGTCGAATAGTGAAGGGGGATTTATGCGATTGGATTGCCTAGCTCTCGCCGCTCTACTCCTACTCGTAGCCACTGATTGCTTCCCGCAAGCACGCGAAGTCAAAGGTACGGTTTATAGCTACATCGACCCTGACGGAATGAGGCGCTACTCAAACAAGCCGCCCACGGGTGGCCAAGAAATGCGAACGATCAAGTACACGTACTACGAAGGCCAGAAAGCCTCCCCGCCTTACATCTTTCGTTGTCGCGTTGGTAAGGAGGATCGGTATTTTTCCGAACCGTTTGTTGGCTGCGTTGTTGTTGGCAGTGTTGCGCCACCGAAGCGCACATTCGGCGGCTTCGACTGCAAAGGCGATTGTTCGGGGCACCAGACCGGCTATGACTGGGCTACGCAGCGCCGAATAACTGACCCCGGCCAATGCGGCGGCAAGAGTCAATCATTCGTAGAAGGTTGCACCGTACGCGCAATGGGCATTGTCCCCTGACTCGTTCAGCAATCCGCCGTTAGAAAAACAATCAAAACGGTGAACCTGAAAACAGGGCGGAACAGGAAGGCGTGACCTGCTGCTAACAGTGGTGGAACAGTGGGCTTTCATTCCCTGAGACTGGCAAGGCATAGCCTGTCGCCATGCTCTATCCGTCCCAGTCTGCCGCTGCTGCTGCCCGCGCATCCGCACTGCGGAAAGAGTCGCGGGAACTGTCCAGACAACCGGCTATCGACGCAGCTACCCGCCGTGCCCGCAATGACCGCGCGGCATTCCTGCTGAGGCAGGCGGCCTATTGGGACAAGGAAGCATCTCGACTCGCGGATGAGGGCCGTTAGGCGAGACCTGGCAGAGCCGCTATCCCTGCGGCTCCCGTGCGCGTGGATGACCTTGCGGCGTCGCACGTTGCCAGTGGTGGCAGTCTGCCGATGCTGTGAGGGTGAAACAGTCGGAGAAGTCCGCGCGCTGGGGTAGGAAAAGACCTACCGGCTGCCTACCCGTTCCATATATGGGGATGCCGCGCAAAGGGGCTGGGGTAGCCGTGGCCGGGGGCGGGGGCGGGTCGAAAGTCTGGCCGTTGCCACGGACACCCCGCCTACCGCGCTGTTTTCGCGTATCGCCAAAACCCGGAACGCAAGGCATCGGACATAGGGGGCTGTTCCGAAGTCGGGGCGATCCTGCGGCCAGCCGCGCCGAACACTTCGCCTGTCATAAATCCACTGTTTTTTCCGTTTCGCATCCTGCGCGACGGCAAGGCGTAGCCTGTCACCATGCTCTACCTGTCCAAGTCTGCCGCTGCTGCTGCGCGTGCATCGGCACTACGCAAACAAGCCGCGCACCTGCCCGTGCCGCTTTCCTATGACCGCGCAGGCCATCGGGAACGCGATGAGCAAATCGCATTCATGCTGAGGCAGGCGGCCTACTGGGACAGGGAAGCATCGCGCCTTGCCGATGCGGGGCTGTAGGCCCGTCGGCAGGGGTAGCAAGCATCACGCGGGGGTACTTTTGGGGGTATTCCGGAAAACCGCTATCCCCTACCCCGCATAGAAAAAGGCTCGCACGGCAATAGTTCGGTTCCTCTCACCGTACCAGCAGGATGAAAAGCCACGCGATGCGTGGCTTTTTCGTTTGCGCGATTCACGGATCGCACAAAAGGGAAGACCCGATCTCGCGGGCCGCTATGTGCCTGGAGGGGATCGGGCCTTCTTGGGCCGGAGCGATTTTTCGTGGTCTGGATGATCACACGAAGTTTTTCTCCGACGACTGCACGCTACGCCTGCCCTCGTTAGGAAAAAGCTAAGCGGATCGCATTCATCCGACCGTTCGTCGGAACCGCCGGCTCAGGGTTTCGGCCACGGCCACCAGCCCTGCCCGGACAGCGCGTAACGATCCGCCGCGCGTTCGAAACGGTTGCGAACGCCCACGCCGCCGAACAGGAAATACAACGGCAGGAACAGCGGCCCCAGCACCATGTACTGGAACACGTGCGCACGCTCGTGGTCGCCGATCTGGATGCGCGGCTCCTCGCGATGGCCGGCGCGATGCGCATAGGTCACGCACGGCGAATCGAGCGTATCGCCGGTGTGCAGGATCACGTTGCCCAGGGTCAGCGCCCCGCCCGGCCCCCACGGCACCTTGTGGAAGACGACGGCGAAATCGCGCGCGCTCAGGTGCGCATGCGCCCCGGCAGCCATGCTGACCGCGCCGGCGAGCAGTCCGAGCGCGGTGTACGGCAGCGTCCATACGACGCCTATCGCCTGCAGCGTGCGCAACAGCCAGCGCGGCATCGGCTGCATCTCAGCGCGAGCGCTTGGCCAGCCAGTCGTGGATGGTCTGCGGCACTTCCTTCTGCGCGCGCCCGGACACGTAGATGCCGATGTGGCCGCCCTTGAACGACAGCTCGGTGTAATCGTCCGTTCCAGCCAGATCCTTCAGCACGCGCGAGGCGTCCGGCGGCACCAGGTGGTCCTGCTCGGCGTAGATGTTCAGCACCGGCATCTCGACCATGCCCAGGTGGACGTCCTCGTCGCCGACGCGCACCCCGCCTTTGACGAAGCCGTTGCGCTGGAAGAACTGGGTGTTGAATTCGCGGAAGGCCTCGCCGGCCTGGTCGGGCGAATCGAAGATCCACTTCTCCATGCGCAGGAAATCCTCCATCGCCTTGCGGTCGTCGAGGATATCGACCATGCCCACGTACTTCTGCGCGAACAGCCGCCACGGCTTCAGCATCAAGTACGTCAGGTTCATCATGTCCGCCGGGATGTTGCCCAGCGTGTCGACCAGCAGGTCGACGTCGATCTCGCGGTTCCAGTTCGACAGCATGTTGTCGGCGGTATGGAAATCCACCGGCGTGACCATGGTGATCAGGTTGCGCACCTTGCCCGGGTTCAGCGCCGAATAGCACAACGAGAACACGCCGCCCTGGCAGATCCCGAGCAGGTTCACCGACGGCACGCCGTGCGCCTTGCGCAGGTGGTCGATGGCGCCGCCGATGAAGCGCTGGATGTAGTCCTCCAGGGTCAGGAACTTGTCGCTGCGGTCCGGATAGCCCCAGTCGATGATGTAGACGTCCTGCCCGCGCTCCAGCAGCCCCTTCACCAGCGAACGGTCGGATTGCAGGTCGACCATGTACGGACGATTGACCAGCGCGTAGGCGATCAGCAGCGGCACATGCGCGGTCGGCGCCCGCTCGCCACGGTAGCGGTACAGCACGGTCTTGCCGTCGCGCCAGACTTCCTCGCGCGCGGTCACGCCGAAATGCACCTCGTCCATCCCGCGCAGGGTGCCGATGCCGGCTTCCAGCTTGCGCTGGAACTTCGCGGCCTCCTCGGCCAATGCATCGGCGGTGATGTTGAGCGGCCCGAATGCGTCCATGTCAGCGTTTCCTCGCGGCGGGCTTGGCCGGTTTGCGTGTGGCGGCCTGCTTCACCGCCTTGCCGGCGGTTTTCTTCGCGGCAGGCTTGGCAGCCTGCTTCATGGCCTGCTTCGTCGGTTTCTTCACCGCCTTCTTTGCAGGCTTCGGTTTCGATGCGGGTTTCGATGCGGCTCTCGTCGCAGGCGTGGCAACGGCTTCGCCATCGCCCGCCCTGCGCTGCATGCGGCGCAGCTGGCGCTCCAGCTCGGCGATCTTGCGGTGCGCGCTGTCGAGTTCGGTGCGGCTGGGCATGCCCAGCAGGTTCGCGGTCTGTTCGGCGATGGCCTGCGTACCGGCGCGCAACTGCATCTGCGCGTTGACCAGCTCGCCATAGGCCTTGCGGTATTCGGGCGACAGCGCGACCTGCGCATACGCTTCTTCGGCCGCATCCACCCACAGGTCGAACAGGGCGCGCACGCTGCCCAGCTGGCGGCCGGGCTCCTCGCGCTCGGCCAGCTTGGATTCGAAGCGCGCATACGCATCCTGCGAGGTCTTCGCCATCAGCGCGTTGTAGGCGGCCAGCGCGTCCTGCCAGCGCAGTTGCGCCTGGGCCAGCGCCTGCAGCCGCTCCTGGTGCTCGCGGGCGAAACCGAAGGCCGGCATGCCCAGCGTGCTCGCGGCTTCGTTGCGCAGGTTCTGCAGCCACGGTGCGGCGGCTTCGCTCCATTGCTCCAGCCCTTCCAGGCCTGGGCCGCGCATGCCATGGAACAGGCCCTGGAACGGATTGCCGCCGAGCATCTGCTGCCATGCACGGCTCACGTCCTGCGCACTATGGTCGCGGCCGCTGAACTGCGCGGCGAGCTGCTGCATCTGCCCGAACCAGTCGTCGTTCTGGCGATTGAAATGGCCGAGCACGTTGTCGAAGCCGCCTTGTCCGCCACTTGCCGCCTTCGTCCATGCGCCCAGCGCATCGCGGAGGCCCTGCAGGCCGGCATCCATGCCCGATTGCGGCGCGGCGCCGCGCAGCGCATCGCCCCATGCACCCCAGTACTGGCGCGCCAGCGCCTCGAAATCGCCCGAACCCTGTGCCATGTGTCCTCCGCTGTTGCGCGAATGCTAGCAATGCGGGTGTTGCGCCGCCATTGCAAGGCGCTCAGGGCTTGGGGATGCGCAGGGTCTTGCTGATCATCAGCGAGCCGGACAATGCGAACACCAGCACCAGCGGATGCAGTTGCCACGGGCCGAACTGCACCACGCCGAACGGCAACATCGCGCCGATGCGGTCGCTCCACGCCAGCCACGCGAGCAAGCCGACGATGGCGACGCTGGTCGGGATCGGCGTGCCCTCGAAATACTTCACCTTATCGCCACCATCGGCCAGGGTCTCGGCGGTGACGTTGTAGCGCGCCAGGCGGCTGACGCCGCAACACACGAAGTAACTCAGGATCGCCCAGTCCCAGCCACCCTGCAGGCCGCAGGCATAGCCAAGCGCGGCCGGCGCCACCCCGAAGCTGATCACGTCGGCCAGCGAATCCAGTTCGCGGCCCAGGGTGGAGGACACCTTGCGCCAGCGGGCGATGCGGCCGTCCAGTGCATCGAACACGAACGCCAGCGGGATCAGCGCCATCCCGACCAGCAGGTCGCGCACCTTGCCTTCCTGCAGGAAGCGCATCGCCGCGAAGATCGCGCCGGTGCCGCAGAACGCGTTGGCGAGGGTGAACCAGTCGGCGAGATGGAAATCCCGCAGCATCGAGAAATGGCGCTGCTTCAGATGAGGAGGTTTCATCCCGACAGCCTGCCAAAGCCGGCGTGACGCCGGCAAGTACGCCTCAGTGCGGCATCGCCAGGTTGTCGGCCGCCAGCGGCTTGCCGGCGCGCGGCACGCTGGCGATCACCGCATCGGCCGGCAACGCGCCCTTGCCATCGAGGTGCGCATCGACGCGATCCAGCGCGGCATACACATACGGCAGCAGCGGCAGGTACACCGCACCGTATTGCGGGAAGCCGAGGAAGGCATCGAAGTGCTGGGCGTTGCGCACCTGCCAGTAGCGCACATCGCGGTTCGCCGCCTGCGCCATCGCCACATAGGGCGCGCTGCTGAACGCCTGCGGGACCAGGCCATCGTCGGTGCCGTGGATCACCACCACCGGCAGCCCCTTGCGCGGCAGGCCGGCGCGGGTTTCCGCGATGCCCTTGCGCACGCGCTGCGCATCGGCGCCGTCGCCCGCCCATAGCGCACGCAGGCATTGCAGGCCGGTCAGCCCGAGATCGGCCATCGGCTGCGGATCGACGATTGCAGCACCCGCGCCCGGCGGAATGCCGCTGCCATCGGCGATCCATGACGCGCGTTCGGTCGCGGTGGCCGCGCGGGTCGTGGCATCCGGATTCACCGCCGAATAGCGGTAGCCGCAGGGATGCGCGTCGTGCGCATAGCGCCCGTAGGCCGAGGCATAGCTCACGCCGATCGCGCGCCACAGGTCGAAGGCCACACTGATCGAACCGGCGCGCAGCGCGGCATCGGTCCAGCCGCTTGCGTGCAGCTTCGCCAGCGCATCCTGCTGCTGCGCCTTCAGGTCGCTGCCGGACAACACGCCGTTCGCTGCCAGCACCGCGCATTTCGCGTCGCTGCCGGGCATCGCGGGAAGGCCCAAGGCCGGCAGCGCGCACGGCATCAGCAGCGCGGCTTCGGTGGTGTAGTCGTACAGGTTGCGCGCGCCGTGGCCTTCGGCCAGCACGTTCGGCTCGCCGGCGACGACCGCGTCCAGCCAGTCGTCGCCGTCTTCCGCCGCGCGCAGCACCGCGCCGCCACCGTTGGAAATGCCGACCGCGATCACCCGGGTGTTGGCGAAGGTGAACGGCGCCTGCGCCGGCAGCGCCTCGTTCAAGGACTGCAGCGCGAACTGCGCGGCTTGCTTCACGTGGCGGCCCCAGTCCGCTTCCGGGTTGTCCTGCGAATGCGCGTGCTTGTAGGCGATGCCGGAACCGCTGGCAGGCGCGGGCTTGAACGCAAGGTCGGCATCGGCTGCCGCGACCGTGCCATCCGCCGCGATGCCCTGCCCTGCATCCAGGTCGAAATAATCGGTGCCCGCGCCCTTGTCGGTATAGGCCACCGCGCAGCCCTTGGGCAGGCCCCAGGCGCCGGCCACCGCGATCGCGCCGTAGATCCCACGCGAACCGGACGATGCGGTCACCACGACGCAGCGTTTGCCGGCATCGAACGCATCCGGCAATTGCAGCAGCACGCGATGCGGCTGGGTCGCGCCCGGCACCCGCGCGAACGCGCTGAATTCGCGGCCGGGCACGCTGGCCACGCTGCCGTACAACTCGGCATAGCCACCGCCGGGGGCGAGGTCGGCGATGCCGCGCCAGTTCGCCCACAGCGCACGGCGACGCAGCTCGGCCGGCGTCGGATGCTCGGCATCGGCGAAGGCCGGCGGCAGCATCGCGCGCAGGCCGGCCAAGCCAAGCCCGGCGGTCAGCAGGTCGTCGCCGTCGCGATGCTCGGTCATGCGTTGCTGGTTGAACATGGGCGATTTCCCGGAGGCGGCAGGCAGGCCCGCGCAGGCGGACAAGAAGGCGATGGCGGCGATGCAGGCGCAAAGACGGAGTCTGTTCATGCCCCGACCATAGCCGCTGCGCATTGCCGGCGCATCGTACCTTCGTACCAGTGCATGGCCCGTGGCATCCGCGCCATTCCCACGCCCAGCCTGCTAGCGTATGCAGGCCCTGATGCAACGCAGCACGGATCCCTCATGAGCGACTACTTCCTGCAAGGCCGCACCGCGCTGGTGACCGGCAGCACCTCCGGCATCGGCCTCGCCATCGCCCATGCGCTGGCCGCGGCCGGTGCCAGGGTCGCGATCAACGGCCTCGGCACGCCGGAGCAGATCGCTTCGGCGATCGCCGAAGTCGATGCGGCCGGCAGTGGCGGCAGCAAGCACTTCGGCGCCGACCTGCGCGATCCCGCCGCCATCGAAACCATGATGACCGAACTGGCCGCATGGTCCGGCGGCGGCATCGACATCCTGGTCAACAACGCCGGCATCCAGCACGCGGTGCCGCTGCACGAGATGCCGGTGGCGAAGTGGAACGACATCATCGCGATCAACCTGTCCTCCGCCTTCCACACCATGCGCGCGGCGATGCCGGCGATGGCAGCGCGCGGCTACGGCCGCGTGGTCAACGTGGCCTCGGTGCACGGGCTGGTGGCGTCGAAGGACAAGGCGCCGTACGTGGCCAGCAAGTTCGGCATCGTCGGGCTGAGCAAGGTCGCGGCGCTGGAATACGCCGCGCAGGGCTCGCGCGATTCCGGCGGCATCACGGTCAACTGCATCTGCCCGGGCTGGGTGGAGACGCCGCTGATCGAGCCGCAGATCGAGGCGCGCATGGCCGGCGGCAGCCGCGATGACGGCGTGCGCGCCCTGCTGGCCGAAAAACAGCCCAGCCTGCGCATGACCCTGCCCGCCGAGATCGGCGCGCTGGCGGTGTTCCTGTGCCGGCGCGAGGCGCACAACATCACCGGCGCGGCGATCCCGGTGGATGGCGGCTGGACCGCGCAGTAATTCCATTTCGATGCCGTCCCTGCTCATCGCCGACGACCATCCGCTGTTCCGCGCCGCGCTGCGGCAGGCGGCACGCGATGCATTGGGCGAGGTGGAATTGTTCGAAGCCGGCAGCCTGGAAACCGTGCTGACCACGCTGGATGCGCAACCCCAGGTGGACCTGGTATTGCTCGATCTGCACATGCCCGGCAACCACGGGCTGGCGGGATTGGCGGCAGTGCGCGCGCAACACCCGGGCGTGGCGGTGATCGTGGTGTCCGCCAACGACGACCCGCGCGTGGTCCGCCGCGCCCTCGACCACGGCGCCGCCGGCTACCTGCCGAAGAGCGCCGGCCTCGACGATCTGCGCGATGCGATCCGCAGCGTGCTCGCCTGCGACACCTGGCTGCCGCCCGCATTGCGCGCATCCGTCACCCGTGCGCAGAGTTCGCCCAACGATGCGGCGTTGGCCGCGCGCCTGGCCAGCCTGTCGCCGCAGCAGTTCCGCGTGCTGGCGCTGGTTGCCGAAGGCCTGCTCAACAAGCAGATCGCCGACCGCCTGGACGTGCAGGAGCGCACGGTGAAGGCACATCTCACCGCGATCTTCGAAAGGCTTGGCGTGCGCAACCGCACGCAGGCGGGCGTGGTGTTGCGGGAACTGGAACTGTCGGATCCGGCGCGGCAGATCGAAGGCTGAAGCGCCGCGCGCGCGAAGCCGGGCTCAGCCGACGTTGATGCCGTGCGGCTGGATGTAGCCGCTGGCGATGCCGGCGCAGACCAGCAGGATCAGCACCACCGACAACCCGATGCGCTTGGTCAGCGCATTGACCGTGCGCTTGGTCGTGCCCTGGTCGGCAACCATGTAGTACAGGCCGGCGCCGAGGTTGTAGAGGATGAGGACGAGGAACGCGACGATGACCAGGGTCTTCATGGGCTAGCTCCGGACAGGCGGTTATTCGGCGCGCCCTTGCCGAGGCGGGCCGCGTGGGGCGCGACGATCAGGCGATTGCGCAGGAAACAGGCAGCGGTCATCACCCCGAGGAAGACGCCGTAGGACACCGCGGTGGCCAGCACCTGCGGCCAGATCGCGTCGACCGAGGCGTCGGCGTGGCGGTAGCTCCACTGCGTGCTGGCGAGGGTGGCCAGGCTCGCCAGCGCCAGGCTGGCGACGTCGAAGGCCCACCGTACCAGGGTGCGCGGCTGGCGCGGAAACGCCCAGTACAGGGCCGCCAGGATCAGGTACCACGGCAGGAACAGGATGAAGGCGAGATTGAGCTGGACGGTCTCGTTCACGGCTTGGCGCACACCGGTTTGAACCAGGTGCTAGCCTAGGCCGTTCATAACAGTTTTTCCCGCATCAGTTTTTGCTGGAAAAACCATATCAGTTGATCTTGCGGCCAGTTGCCATGAAGCGCTACCAAGCCCTCGCGGCGGATATCGCCGCATCGATCCGGAACGGAACCCTCAAACCCGGCGACAAGCTGCCCTCGGTGCGGCGGGCCAGCGCCAGCCGGCACCTCAGCCCGGCCACGGTGTTCCAGGCGTACTACCTGCTCGAGGCCAAGGGCCTGATCCGCGCCCGCGATCGTTCCGGCTATTACGTGGCGCACGGCGCGAAGGCATTGCCGCCGGAACCGGAAACCGCCTCGAAGCCGGATGGCGAAGCCCGCCCGGTGGTGATCAGCGAGCTGGTGGTGCGGATCCTCGAATCGGCGATGACGCGCGACGTGGTGCCGCTGGGCTCGGCATTCCCGAGCCCGCTGCTGTTCCCATTCGAACGCCTGGGCCGGGCGACCGCCGTCGCGATGTCGCAACTCGACCCCTGGTCCACGGTCAGCGAGCTCGCGCCGGGCAGCCACGCGCTGCGCCAGCAGATCGCGTTGCGCTACCTGGTCGATGGCATCCACATCAGGCCGGAACACATCGTCGTCACCAACGGCGCGATGGAAGCGTTGAACCTGTGCCTGAGCGCCGTGTGCAAGCCGGGCGATGCCGTGCTGGTCGAATCGCCCTGCTTCTATGCCTGCCTGCAGGCGCTGGAGCGGTTCGGATTGCATGCGGTGGAAGTCGCCACCGACCCGCGCGACGGCATCGACCTCGATGCGCTGGAAGCCGCCATCGCCCGCCATCGGCCCGCCGCCTGCTGGCTGATGACCAACTACCAGAACCCGCTCGGCAGCGCGATGAGCGAAGCCAAGAAGCACGCGCTGGCGGCGCTGGTCGCGCGCCACCGGCTGCCGCTGATCGAAGACGACGTGTACGGCGAGCTGTATTTCGACAACCGCAGGCCGACGCCGACCAAGGGCTTCGACGGCGACGGCTGGGTCATGCACTGCAGTTCGTTCTCCAAGACGCTGGCGCCGGGCTACCGCGTGGGCTGGACCAGCCCGGGGCGGTTCCTCAAGCAGGTCACCTACCAGAAACTGACGACCTCGCTGGCGACCTCGATGCCCGGGCAGCTCGGCATCGCCAGATACCTGGAGCGCGGCAGCTTCGAGCGGCATTTGCGCGGACTGCGGTTGTCGCTGCGCAAGAACCGCGACGAATACATCGATGCGATCGGCCGTCATTTCCCGGCCGGCACCAAGGTGAGCCGGCCGAGCGGCGGCTACTTCCTGTGGCTCGAGCTTCCCGGCGCGGTCGATGCCCTCGCGCTGCACGACAAGGCGATGGCGGCGGGCATCAGCATCGCGCCCGGCCCGATGTTCTCCGCGTCGCGCGGTTTCGGCGCCTGCATCCGCGTCAACTACGGCCATCCATTGACCGCGCGGGTCGAGGCCGCGCTGCGGACGATCGGGAAAACGGCGATCCGGCTGGCCGCCTGAACTCCGGACGCGGCCCGCTCCGCGCCGCTGCGGCCGCTAGCGGTCATGGCGCAGCTCCAGCATCCAGGTCCG
Source organism: Thermomonas aquatica (assembly GCF_006337105.1). Classification (NCBI taxonomy): domain Bacteria; kingdom Pseudomonadati; phylum Pseudomonadota; class Gammaproteobacteria; order Lysobacterales; family Lysobacteraceae; genus Thermomonas; species Thermomonas aquatica. The sequence continues at coordinate 376,013 of NZ_CP040871.1, forward strand.
CTGGTTGTACGGATGGAAGTTCCAGTAGGTCTGCGCGCCGATGTTGTCCACTCCCAGCGCCGCGCTCCAATGCGCATCGTGGCGATAGCGCAAGCGCGCATCGGCCACCAGGAACGGGCTGGTTCCGGTATAGGCGCGGCCGTGGATGTCGCTGTTGTCGAGCTGGTTGAACTGCTCGCCGCCGTAGCGCAGGCCGAGACTCAGGTCGTACCGCAGGCCGTCGAGCGCGGCGATTACAAGGCCATCACCAGCATTCTGGTCGCCCGCGACGGCAAGGTGGTGTACGACGCCGCCGGTGCCGAGGCGCGCCGCAACACCCGCTCGGCGACCAAGACCGTGGCCGGGATGCTGGCCGGACTCGCGGTTGCCGACGGACGCATGTCGCGCGGCTCGCGGATCTTCGACCTGCTGCCGACGCAACGCCACGCGCGGATGCTGAATCCGGATCCGCGCAAGGACGCGATCACCGTCGAGGACCTGCTGACGATGTCCTCGCTGGTCGAATGCGACGACGAGAACCAGTTCTCGCGCGGCAACGAGGAACGCATGTACCTGGTCGAGGACTGGGTGCAGTTCTATGCGGACCTGCCCGTGCAGGGCTTCCCCGCATGGTTGCCGAAGCCGGCCGACTCGCCGCACGGGCGGAGCTTCCGCTATTGCACCGCGGGCGTGACCGCCCTGGGCGAGGCGATCCAGGGCGCGGTGCACGAGCCGTTGCAGGCCTACGCGCAGCGCCGGCTGTTCGATCCGCTGGGCATCCAGGCGCCCGAATGGCAGTTCTCGCCGCTGGGCCTGGCCCAGGCCGGGGGCGGATTGGGCCTGCGCACCCGCGACCTGTGGAAGCTCGGCCAACTGTACCTGGACGATGGCCGCCACGATGGCAAGCAGCTCATTCCGGCGGATTGAGTGCGCCGCTCGATCGGCGCACAGGCAAGGGCGCGCGACGACGCCGACTACGGCTACCTGTGGTGGCTGATGAAGATCCCGTCCGGCGACTCGACCCTCACGCTTCCCACCATGGCCGGCACCGGCGGCAACGCGGTGTTCCTGCTGCCCGCCAGGCGGGCGGTGGTCGTGATCACCACCAGCAACTACAACGAGCGCCAGCCGCACCAGCTGACCTTGAAGTTGCTCACCCACGACCTGTTGCCGGCGCTCTAGCGCATCCGCTGGAGCGGAGGCCGGCTAGCCCACCGCCCGCGCCGCCAGCATCCGGTCCAGCACCGATTTCAATGCCAACGGCCGCAAGGGTTTCATCAGCAAGGGCAAGCCCGCTTCCTGCGCGGCCATGCGCACCGCGCCGGTCTGGTCGGCGCTGAGGATCAGGCACGGCGGCGCGCCGTGGCGTCCGGCGAGGCGCGCATGCAGCGCCACGCCGTCGTCGCCGGCGTCGAGGTGGTAGTCGAAGATCCACAGTGCGCACGGGCTCGATGCCAGCGCGGCGGCGGCCGCATCGCCATCGCCGACGGCGACCACCTCGCAGCCCCAGCTGCGCAGCACCCCGGCCAGCGCATCCAGCGCCTGCGCTTCGTTGTCGACGATCAGCACGCGCAGGCCGGCCAGGCCGCGTGGCGAAGGATGCTGCGGATGCGCGGCGCTGGCGCGCGCGACATCGATGGCGAACGCGCTGCCGCGCCCGGGGACACTGCGCAGGCGCACCCCGGAACCGAGCAGGCCGGCGATCCGCCTGGCGATGGCAAGGCCCAGGCCGAGGCCCTGCCCCGGCGCATCGTCGCCGCGGCGGAACTCCTCGAAGATCGCCTCGCGCTGGCCGGCATCGATGCCCGGCCCGGTGTCGTGCACTTCGATCCGCAAGGCATCGCCATGCCGGCGCACGCCGAGCAGCACGCCGCCGGCTTCGGTGTAGCGCAACGCATTGGCCAGGAAGTTCTGCAGCACGCGGCGCAGCAGTTGCGGGTCGCTGCGCACCCAGGCGCGGGTGGGCACATGGCGCAGGCGCAGCCCGCGTTCGGCGGCGATGACCCCGAACTGCGCAACCAGCGGTTCCAGCACGTCGCCCAGCGGGAACGCACGCGGTTCCGGCACCAGCCCGCCCGCTTCCAGCCGCGACATGTCGAGCAAGGTGGTCAGCAGGTCGGTGGTGGAATCCAGCGCGCCGCAGATCTGCATCGCCAGTGCGCGCTGCTCGCCATCGCCGCGCTGCTGCAGGGTATCGGCGAACAGGTGCGCGGCGTGCAGCGGCTGCAGCAGGTCGTGGCCGATGGCGGCGAGGAAGCGGCTCTTCGCGTCGTTGGCGTGTTCCGCCTCGCGCTTGGCGGATTCCAGCAGCGCGGTGCGCTCGTCGACGCGTTGCTCCAGGGTTTCGTTGATCCGCATCAAGCCGGTTTCCGCCTCGCGGAAGGCGGTGACGTCGGTGAAGGTGGCGACGAAGCCGCCGCCCGGCATCGGGTTGCCGCGGATCTCGATGATGCTGCCGTCGGGAAACACCCGTTCCGACAGGTGCGTGCTGCCGGCGCGCATGTGGTCGAGGCGGCGCTGCAGCGCATCGTCCTGGCGCTCGATGCCTGCCACTTCGCGCAGCGCCCAGGCCGAGGCCTCGGCGATCGGAAGCCCGACCCGCAGCATCCCCGGCGGGAAGCCGAACAGTTCCGCGTAACGCTTGTTCCAGGCGACCAGCCGCAGCCCGGCATCGACCACGCTGATGCCCTGCGACATGTTCTCCAACGCCGCCTCCAGCACGCGCTGGTTGAAGCGCAGGTCTTCGCTGGCCTCGCCGACGATGGCGGCGACGGTATCGAGGTCGGCGCCGCGGCGATCGGCGCCATGCTGGTCGCTGACCGCGGCGTCGCGGCGCGCGGCGTCCAGCAGCAGGCGCGCGGATGCGCTGCCGAGGATCGCCGCCAGTTCGTGCTCCAGCCGCGATTCGATCGCCAGCGGCACCGCGCCGTTCGCCGGCGCGTTGCGCAACAACTCGTCCACCCGTTGCGGCGGCAGGAAGCGCCGGCCGGCATTGCGCAGGGTCTGCAGGTCGGAGCCGCGCGCCTCGCGGCGATGCGGCGCGGCGCGCGTGGCCGCGAACGTCAACGTGACCGCGCTGCCGACGAACAGGCTCGCCCCCACCGCACGCCCCAGCCGGCTCCAGCCGGTGAGGCCGAACAAGGCCTCCGGCGCCAGCCAGTGCAGGCCGAACGGGCCTTCGCGCAGCCACGCAGGATCCGCGCCCGCGGTGGCGGCGATCATCGGCACCAGCATCACCCACGACCACGCCACGAAGCCGGCGAGCACGCCCGCGGTGGCGGCGCTGGCCGGGGTCTGCGGGCGCCATACCGCGAACGCCAGGGCCGGCGCCAAGGTGGCCAAGGCGGAGAACGAGACCGCACCGACGTCGGCCAGCGCTTCGTTGCCGCTGAGCAGGCGGCTGTAGGCCCAGCCGAGCAGCATGATCGCGACGATGCCGGCACGCCGCAGCAGCAGCAGGTCGCCGCGATGGTCGCCGCGCCCGCCATCGCCGATCCCGCGCGCCCAGGCGCCGCGCAACAGGCCGGGCGCGAACCAGTGGTTGCCGATCATCAGGCTCATCGCCAGGGTGCCGACGATGACCATGCCGGTGGCCGCGCTCAGGCCGCCGAGGAACACCAGCAAGGCGATGGCCTGGTTGCCCTGGGCCAGCGGCAACGCCAGCGCGTACATGTCCGAGGGAACGCGGTCGCCGAACTGGGCCATGCCCGCGCGCGCCAGCGGCAGCGCCGGCAAGGCGATCAGCAGCAGGTACAACGGAAACTGCCAGCGCGCGGTGCGCACGTCGCTTTCCTCGCGGCACTCGACCACGCCGACGTGGAACTGGTGGGGCATCAGGAACATCGCCAGGGTCCCGAGGATCACCAGCGGCACGAACCCGCCGGCCGGCTGCGCGGGCAGCGCGTGCGCGGCGGCGGGCAGTTCGCGCAGGCCGAACCAGACGAAGCCGCCCAGCGCGAGCATCGCCAGCAGCTTGAACATCGACTCGAAGGCGATCGCCAGCACCAGTCCGCGGTTGTGTTCGGCGGCGCTCGCGCGGCGGGTGCCGAACACGATCGCGAACAGCGCCATCGCCAGCGCGACGTACAGCGCACCGTCGCGCCAGACCGGCGGCGCGCCGTCGGTGGCCGCGTCGGGGCCCACGGTCAGGGTCGAGAAACTCATGGTGATCGCCTGCAGCTGCAGCGCGATGTAGGGGATCAGGCCGAGCACCGTCACCAGCGTCACCGTGGCCGCCAGCCAGGCGTCCTTGCCGAGCCGGGTGGCGATCAGGTCGGCCAGCGAGGTGGCATTGCTCTCGCGCGCCAGCCGCACCAGCCGGATCATGAAGAACACCGCGAGCGCGTAGAACAGGATCGCGCCGATGAAGGTCGGCGGCAGCGGCCAGCCGTAGCGCGCGGCCTGGGTGACCGTGCCGTAGAACGTCCACGAGGTGCAGTGCACCGCCAGCGACAGCGCGTAGACGTGGCGCCAATGCTTCGCGAACACGCGCGGATGGCGTTCCGCGTACAGGCCGGTGCCGAACAGCAGGCCGAGCCAGGACAGCGCCGCGATGACGACCGCCGCGACGCTCAGCATCGCGCCACCTTCAGCCATGTCGGCGGGCATTCGTCATCGATCAGCATTCGTCGGCGAGCATAACGCGACGGCGGGCCGAAGCCCGCCGCCGCCTGACCTGCGTGGTACCGCGAAGATCAGAAGTCGTAGCGCACGCTCAGGCTGTACTGGCGCGGCGGGCCGTAGAAGCCGGTGCGCACGCCGAGTGCCGGGATCACGTAGCCGGTGGTCTTGTAGGCCTTGTCGGCCAGGTTGCTGCCCTGCAGGGAGACCGTCCACGCGGCGTTCGGCTTCCAGATCACGCCGGCGCCGACCAGGCCATAGCCGTCCTGGGTGATCGGCTGGGTGAGCACGCCGGTCACCGGGTCGCGCAGGATCTCGGTGGTGGCGGTGACCTCGCTCTGGTACGAATAGCCGACGCGCGCCGACAGGCTGCCGGCCGCGCCGAGGTCGGTGTGGTATTCCATGTTCAGCGCGCCGGAGAAGTCCGGGGCGTTGGTGAACGGCTGCTGGTCGGCGATGTTGACGTTCTTGAACATGTAGGTGTCGAACTTCGCGTCCAGCCAGGCCAGGTTGCCCGAGACGGTGAAGTGGTCCGTCGCCAGCCACTGGTACTCGGCCTCGAAGCCGTTGACCGTGCCCTCGCCCGCGTTGGTGAAGTCGCCGATGAAGGCCTTGGTGTTCTGCGCGGTGGTGTACTCGGTGAAGATCGAGAGCTGGATGTCCTTGTACTTGTTGTGGAACGCGGACAGGTTCAGGAACAGGCGCTGGTCGAACAGGCCCATCTTGCTGCCGACCTCGTAGCTGTCGACCTGCTCGTCCTGGAACGGATCGGCGGTGCGCGGCACCGCGGTGGCGTTCGCGCGGATGTTGAAGCCGCCGGACTTGAAGCCGCGCGAGGCCAGGCCGTACACCATGATGTCCGGGGTGACCTGGTAGTCCAGCGAGATCTTCGGCGACAGGTTCTTGAAGTTGATGGTCTTGTCGAAGCTCGCCGCCACCGCGCCGGTCGGGCGGGTGAAGGTGGCGTCGGTGTAGCTGATGTTGCGCACGATCGCGTGCTTGTCCTCGCTGGTCCAGCGCAGGCCGGCATCGACCCGGAACTTGTCGCTCACGTCGAACGTCCAGTCCGCGTAGGCGGCGAAGCTCTCGGTGTAGACGACGCCATGGGTGTCGCCGAACAGCAGGTTGTAGAAGTTGTTCAGCACCTGGCCGCCGGCCTCGCCGTCGAACATGTAGATGCCCATCACCCCGCGCGCGCGGCCGCCGGCATCGTAGTTGGCCTGGAGTTCGTGGCTGACCTGCTGGTCGCTGTAGAACGCCTTGACGTCGGCGATCTTGTCCTGGGTGGTGTCGAAGTCGATGTTGGTCTCGGTGTCCGACTCGCGCTTGGCGAGCACGTACTTGAACGTCCAATCCTCGTTCGGGCGCAAGTTGACCGTGGCCGACGCGCCGCTGAGGGTGGTGTCGTTGACGTTGGGCATGCCGTTGCGCACGTCGTAGCGGTCCGCCAGCGGCGGCTTGGCGCCGGTTCCGCCGTACGCCGGGAGCGAATTGAACGGGTTCGCCGCCAGCATCTGCGCGCCGCGCACGCCGGAACTGTCGTCGACGTGGTCCAGCGCGAACTGCAGGTCCACCGCATCGGTCACGTAGGCGCCGAGGTTGGCGCGGAACGCGCGGATCTTCTTGTCGCTGACCTGGGCGCCGGTGACCAGGTTCTCGCCGAAGCCGTCGCGGTGCAGGTCGGCCACGGAGATGCGCCCGCGCAGGAATTCGCTGCCGCCGAAGCCGCCGCCGACCGCGGCCTTGAAGTCGCGCTGGCCGTAGTTGCCGACGGTGACCGAGCCGTAGCCGTTGAAGTCGGGGCGCAGGCCCTTGGAGATGTACTTGATCGCGCCGCCGATGGTGTTCTTGCCGTACAGGGTGCCCTGCGGGCCGCGCAGCACCTCGATGCGGTCGACGTCGAACACGTCGAGCAAGGCGCCCTGCGGGCGGGCGATGTAGACGTCGTCCATGTAGATGCCGACGCCCGGGTCCACGCCCCACAGCGGGTCGGACTGGCCGACGCCGCGGATGTAGGCGGTCAGCGTGCTGCTGGAGCCGCGCGCCGCGTAGATGGTCAGGTTCGGCACCTGCGCATCGAGGTCGGACAGGTCCTCGACATCGAGCTTGTCCAGCGCATCCGCGGTGAACGCGGTGACCGCGACGGGCACGTCCTGCAGGGTTTCCTCGCGCTTGCGCGCGGTGACTTTCACCGCCTCCAGCGTGGTCGCCTTCTTCTCGCCTTGCGCGGATGCCCCCGCATCCTGGGCGAATGCCGGCATCGCGATGGCCAGCATCGACACCGCCAGCACGCCATGGATCGCCAGACTCAATTGCTTGCGCTTCATCGTTCCCCTCCTGAGGGCACATCCAATCCGCGGACTCATGCCGCCGTTGTGCGCACGTTAGGCAGTTCGCGGCGGGGCGGGCATTGGACGTTAGGACAATGGGCCGCGGCGGCGATGGCGCCGACACTCGCAGCCCTGACCGATGCCCACGGGGCCGCAATGGCTTTCCCCGCTTTCGAATTCCTAGTCGTCCTCGCCGCGCTCTGCTTCCTGATGTTCGTGGCCTACCGCGGCTACAGCGTGATCCTGTTCGCGCCGGTCGCGGCCTTGGGCGCGGTGCTGTTGACCGACCCGCAGCTGGTGGCGCCGATGTTCACCGGCCTGTTCATGGACAAGATGGTCGGCTTCCTCAAGCTGTACTTCCCGGTGTTCCTGCTCGGCGCCATCTTCGGCAAGGTGATCGAGCTTTCGGGCTTCTCCAAGTCCATCGTCAGCGCGACGATCCGGCTGGTCGGCGCGCAACGGGCGATCCTCGCCATCGTCGCGGTCTGCGCCCTGCTCACCTACGGCGGCGTGTCGCTGTTCGTGGTGGTGTTCGCGGTGTACCCGTTCGCGGCGGAACTGTTCCGCCAGTCGGACATCCCCAAACGCCTGATCCCGGGCACGATCGCCCTGGGGGCCTTCACCTTCACCATGGACGCGCTGCCGGGCACGCCGCAGATCCAGAACATCATCCCGACCACCTTCTTCGGCACCGATACCTGGGCCGCGCCGGTGCTGGGCACGCTGGGCGGGGTGTTCATCCTGATCGTCGGCCTGCTCTACCTCGACTGGCGCCGCCGCGCCGCACTGAAGGCCGGCGAAGGTTATGGCGATGCCGCCACCCTGGTGAACGAGCCGGTCGCCTTCGCCGGCGGCAAGCTGGCCAACCCGCTGGTCGCGATCGCGCCGCTGCTGGTGGTCGGCATCGTCAACAAGCTGCTCACGTTGTGGATTCCGAGCGCCTATGGCGAGAGCACCAGCTTCGATCCCGCGGTGATCGGCAGCGCCGCGCCGGTGGTGCAGGAAGTGTCGAAGGTCGCCGCGGTATGGGCTGTGGAAGGCGCCTTGCTCGCCGGCATCGCCTGCGTGCTGCTGTTCGCGTGGAAGCCGGTCGCCGCCAGTTTCGCCGAAGGCAGCAAGTCGGCGATCGGCGGCGCCTTGCTGGCCGGCATGAACACCGCCTCGGAATACGGCTTCGGCGCGGTGATCGCGGCCCTGCCCGGCTTCCTGGTGGTCGCCAATGCGCTGGGTTCGATCCCGAACCCGCTGGTCAACGAGGCGGTCACCGTCACCGCGCTGGCCGGCATCACCGGCAGCGCCTCCGGCGGCATGAGCATCGCGCTGGCGGCGATGGCCGAGACCTTCATCGCCAACGCCAACGCCGCCGGCATCCCGATGGAGGTGCTGCATCGCGTCGCCGCGATGGCCTCCGGCGGCATGGACACCCTGCCGCACAACGGCGCGGTGATCACCCTGCTGGCGGTGACCGGCCTGACCCACCGGCAGGCGTACAAGGACATCTTCGCGATCACCTGCATCAAGACCATGGCGGTGTTCGTGGTGATCGGCCTGTTCTACGCGTTCGGCGTCGTCTGACCCTTGCCAGTCCGCGCCATGGCCCGCACCATGCCGGGCCATGAACGAACCAACCACTCCCCACGCGCTCTCCAACCGCACCACGCCGACCTGGGAAGTGGAGCTGCTGATTTCCGGCGTGGCGGTGTTCGCCATGCTGCAACTACCGGGGCAACTGGACGATGCGCTGTTCGCTCTGGAGCCGCGGTTCGGGGGCGACTGGCGCGAACTCCTGAAGCTGGTCTACATCTACGCGAAAAGTGCCGCACTGATCCTGGCCGTCACCTTCGTCCTGCACCTGTTGTTGCGTGCACGTTGGATCGCATTGGTGGGCATGCATTCGGTCCATCCAGACGGGATCCGGCTCGATGCACTGGATATGGGGCCGATCCAGCGCGAGATCGAGGAGGCAAGTGATACGTCGATCCCGGAGCGCATCGAACGCGCGGACAACCTCGCGACCACGGTCTTTGCGATCGGGGTGATGCTGGCGACGATGCTGGCCGGCATCGCCGTGGTGGCCACCACGGCGTACGGCATGGGCGTGCTCGCCGCCGCCATGAGTCATGGTCGCATTGATGCCTTGAAGACCATGATCATGGTCTTCTGCCTGGTGATGGTGCCGTATAGCGTGTTGATCCTGCTCGACCGCTACCTGGCCCCGCGGTGGCCAGCCGATGCCCGATCGCGCAAGGTTGCGCGCACGCTGTTGCGGGGCTATACCCGCATCGGGTTCAGCCGCAGCAACAACACGATCATGGCCTTGCTTGCCAGCCATGGCGGCGACCGCAAGGCCATCCTGCTGACGACGGCGGTCATGTTCGTAGCGCTGGTCGGCTCCGTCATGTCATTGGCGATGCTCAGCAAGCCGGACCTGCTTGGCAACTACGCACTGTTCCCGCAAGCGGAAACCCGGTCGGTCGACGCCGCGCACTACGACGACCAGCGCGATCCCGCCCGCGATCCCGCCACCCCGTACATCCAGTCCGCCGTGGTTGCCGGCCCCTACCTCAAACTTGTGGTGCCCTATCGCCCAAGGTTCGACGAACCCGCCATGCGACGCAGTTGCGCAAGCGTGCAAACCGCGTCGGAAGCGCAGCAGGCAACCGAGCGCCTGGCATGCCTGCAACGCCTGCGCGACGCCAGCTTGGACGGCAAACCCGTGGCCGGCCTGCATTACGAAATCGCCAGCGACCCGCGCACGGACCGTCCTGCACTGCTGGCGATGATCGACGTCCGCGGTTTGGCCCGCGGCCGCCACGAACTGCACATCGCGCGCCCGCCGCGAACGGATCGCGAGCCGGACAAGGATGCCCCCGACCCCGGCTACGACGCCATCCCGTTCTGGCGCTGATCGCGCGACGCGACATCCGTAGAATTCCGGGTGTGAGCGAGGCCCCGCAGCGCAAGATCATCCACGTCGACATGGACGCGTTCTACGCGTCGGTGGAGCAGCGCGACGATCCCGCGTTGCGCGGCAAGCCGGTGGTGGTGGCCTGGCGCGGCGCGCGTTCGGTGGTCTGCGCCGCCAGCTACGAAGCGCGCGTGTTCGGCGTGCGCTCGGCGATGCCGGCGGTGCGCGCCGAGCGCCTGTGCCCGGACGCGATCTTCGTGCCGCCGGACTTCGTCCGCTACAAGGCGGTGTCGAAACAGGTGCGCGGGATCTTCGAGCGCCACACCGACCTGATCGAACCGCTGTCGCTGGACGAAGCCTACCTCGACGTGACCGCGCCCAAGCAGGACCTCGGCAGCGCCACCGCCATCGCCACCAATATCCGCGACGCGATCCGCGAGGAGACGCAGCTCACCGCCTCCGCCGGCATCGCGCCGAACAAGTTCCTGGCCAAGATCGCCAGCGACTGGAACAAGCCGGATGGGCAGTTCGTGCTGAAGCCGGCGATGGTCGATGCGTTCCTCGCCCCGCTGGCGGTCGGCAAGCTGCCAGGCGTGGGCAAGGTGATGGAAGGCAAGCTGGCCGAACTCGGCATCGCCAGCTGCGCCGACCTGCGCGGGCTCGGCGCCGAGGCGCTGGAACAACGCTTCGGCCGCTGGGGCCGGCGGCTGCACGAACTGTCGCAGGGCATCGACGAACGCCAAGTGCAACGCGAACGCCCGACCCTGCAGATCTCCGCCGAGGACACCTTCGAGCGCGACCTGCCGCTCGCCGAACTGGAGCCGCATATCCGGCGCCTGGCCGCCAAGGCCTGGGCCGGCTACCTGCGCGAGCGCCAGCAGCATCCGGACCGGATCGCGCGCACGGTGGTGCTGAAGCTGAAGACCTCCGACTTCCGCACCCTGACCCGCAGCCTGACCACGGCGGACCCGCCAACCTCCGAACTAGCCTTCGCCGACATCGCCTGCGCGCTGCGCGAGCGCGTCGAGCTGCCCGCGCGCACGCTCTACCGCTTGGTCGGCGCCGGGCTCGCCGGGTTCGCCGCGCCCGACGGCGCGCGCGCGCAGGACGACCTGTTCGCCTGACTAGGGCAGCGCGCCCGACACCACCGGCAGGCTGATGAAACTGGCCTGTCCCGGCGTCGCCCAGATCCGCTGGGTGGCCTTGCGGTAATCGCCCGGCCTGGCGAAGAAGATGTTGTCGACATAGGTCTGCGGATTGCGGTCGTACAGCGGGAACAGGCTGGACTGCACCTGCACCATCAGGCGATGCCCGGGCTTGAGCACGTGGTTCACGTTCGGCAGGTCGAAGCCGTAGGCCAGCGGCGCATCCGCCTGCAGCGGCTTCGGCGTGGCGAAGCCCTCGCGATAGCGCCCGCGGAAGATGCTGATCGCGATCGGCAACTCGAAGCCGGCCATCTTCGGATCGTCCGGGTACTGGTCGGGATACACGTCGATCAGCTTCACCACCCAGTCGCTGTCGCTGCCCGAGGTGGAGGCGAACAGGTTCGCCACCGGCACGCCGGCCAACGCCAGCGGCGCCTTGAGCGGCGCACTCGTGTAGGTGAGCACGTCGGTGCGGCCATCGACGAAGCGCTGGTCGCGGACCAGCCAGGTGGTCCAGGTCGCGCGATCGTCCATGTCCACCGGACGCGGCACGAACGGCACCGGCTTGGCGGGATCGGAGACGTACTCGGCGTATTGCGCGCCGCCCGCCGCCGGTGCCTTGCCGTCCAGCGATTCGTCGGCGTGCAGGTACAGCGGCACCGAGGTTTTCGCACAGCCCTGCGCACAGGCCTGCGGCCAGTGCTGGTAGCTGTCCCAGCGGTTGCTGCCGGCGTCGTAGATCCACACCGGCGGCGTGTTGGCGGCTGCCGCACCCGCTTTCAGGTACTGGTCGAAGAACGGCTTGAGCACGTCGCGCCGCCATTGCCGCGCGGTATCGCCGTCGAACCTGAGGTCGCCCAGGCTGCTGCCATCGTAATTCGCGCCGCTGTGCCGCCACGGCCCGATGACGAGGTGGTTGCGGGTGTTGTCGGCGTCCTTGGCTTCCAGCGCGGCCCAGGCGTGGTTGCCGCCGTACATGTCCTCCTGGTCCCACAGGCCCTGCTCCCACATCGTGGGCACCTTGATCTCCGGCAACGCGGCCAGCAGCTTGTCCAGCGCCTGCAGCTGCCAGAACGCGTCGTAGGCGGGATGCTGGCTGACCTTGTGCCAGGCCGGGATCTGGTCGAGGCCGGCGGCGCGCGCGTAATCGCCCACCGAGCCCGCGCGCAGGAAATTGCTGTAGTCGTCGTTGCCGGCGCGCGCGATCTCGCTGCCTTCGCCGCGCGCGGTCATCTGCCCGGTGAAATAGCCCAGGTTGATCTGCCGGTAGGCGCCGTTCTGGAACCAGTCGTCGCCGATCCAGCCGTCGATCATCGGGCTTTCCGGCGCCGCCACCTTCAGCGCCGGGTGCGGATCCAGCAGCGCCATCACCACAGTGAAACCCTCGTACGAGGAGCCCAGCATGCCGACCCGGCCGTTACTTTCCGGCACATGCTTGACCAGCCAGTCGATGCTGTCCCAGGCATCGGTGGCATGGTCGATGCCGGTCTTGTTCAACGGCCCGCGCGGCGGCCGGGTCATCACGTAGTCGCCCTGCGAGCCGTACTTGCCGCGCACGTCCTGGAATACGCGGATATAGCCGTCCTCGACGAAGTCGGTATCGCCTTGCGGCAGCAGGTCGACCATGCGGGTGGCATTCGGCACGCGGTCGGCGCGCTTGGCCGCGTTGTACGGCGTGCGGGTGAACAGGATCGGCGCGTTCTGCGCGCCCTTCGGGATGACGATGACGGTGTAGAGCTTGACCCCGTCGCGCATCGGGACCATCTCCACGCGCTTGATGAAGTCGCGCTGCGGCTCCGGCGCGACGAATTTCTTGCCGGTGATGTCGGGCGTCATCGGCGCGACCTGCGCCATCGCGCCACCCGCGCACGCCAGCGCGATCGCCAGCCCCGTCATCCGCACCGCTGCACGCATCCGCATCGCTTGTCCCCTTCACCCGGCCAAGCCGCAAGTGTTGCACGATGCCCCGCCCGATTCCGCATGCCGGCCAACACTACGCAGGCGGTGCCCCGTTCGCCTACGCTAGGCGGATGAATGCCTCCGTCCCGGGCCTGACCCGCGCCCAGTTCAAGACGCTCTCCCTCGCCGCCCTGGGCGGCGCGCTGGAGTTCTACGACTTCGTGATCTTCGTGTTCTTCGCGACCACGATGGGCGCGCTGTTCTTCCCCGCCGACATGCCCGAGTGGCTCAAGCTGGTGCAGACCTTCGGCATCTTCGCCGCCGGCTACCTGGCACGGCCGCTGGGAGGGATCGTGATGGCGCATTTCGGCGACCTGTCCGGGCGCAAGCGCATGTTCATGCTCAGCATCCTGCTGATGGCGATCCCGACCCTGCTGATGGGCCTGCTGCCGACCTACGCCAGCGTCGGCGTGCTGGCGCCGATTCTGCTGCTGTTGCTGCGGATCATGCAGGGCGCGGCGATCGGCGGCGAAGCGCCGGGCGCGTGGGTGTTCGTCAGCGAACACGTGTCGCCGCGGCACCGCCTGTTCGCCTGCGGCGCGCTGTCGGCCGGGCTGTGCAGCGGCATCCTGCTCGGTTCGCTGGTGGCACGCGTGATCAATGCGTCGTTCGATGAAAACGAAGTGCTGGCCTGGGCGTGGCGGTTGCCGTTCGTGATCGGCGGCGTGCTCGGCCTGCTGGCGATGGTCGTGCGCCGGCAGCTGCACGAAACCCCGGTGTTCGCCGAGATGAAGGAACGCCGCGCGCTGGACGCAGGCCTGCCGCTGAAGACCGTGCTGCGCGAACACGGCAGCGCGGTGCTGCTGGCGATGCTGCTGACCTGGCTGCTCACCGCCGCGGTGGTGGTCACCCTGCTGATGATGCCGACCCTGCTGCAGGGCCTGGGCGTATCGCGCGCCGATGCGCTGGCCGGCAACACGCTGGCGATCTGCGCGACGGTCATCGCGAATCTTGTCGCCGGCTGGCTGGCGGATCGCTTCGGCGCCGGACGCGTGTTGCTGCTGTGGAGCGTGCTGCTCGGCATCGCGTTCTGGCTGTTCTACAGCGCGGCGCTGGCCGGCGCGTATTCGCCGTGGTTGTACATGCTGGCCGGCGCCGCCGTCGGGATCACCGCATTGGTGCCGGGGATCGCAGTGGGCGGCTTCCCGCCGCAGGTGCGTTTCTCCGGGCTGTCGTTCGCCTACAACGTGGCCTATGCGATCGCCGGCGGGCTCACGCCGGTGCTGCTGAGCCTGGCGATCAAGGACGATCCGGCCGCGCCGATGCACTACATCGCGATGATGTCGGTGCTCGGCATCGGGCTGGGGCTGTTCGTGTCGATGCGCAAGCCGCGCCTGTTGGCGGCCTGACCGCAGGGATTTCCGCAGGCCTGTCAAGCTTACGCAGGCCGGACGCGGCGGCGACAATTGCGGTTCTGTTCCGCAGTCGATGACCCCGCACTCCATGACCCAGTTGTCCGCCGCGCTCGCCCGCAAGATCGCCCAGACCATCGCCGACGAGATCGGCGCGCAGACCGCGCAAGTCAACGCCGCCGTCGGCCTGCTCGACGAAGGCGCGACCGTGCCCTTCATCGCCCGCTACCGCAAGGAAGTCACCGGCGGCCTGGACGATACCCAGCTGCGCAACCTGGAAACGCGTCTGGGTTACCTGCGCGAGATGGAGGAACGTCGCGCCGCGATCCTGTCCAGCATCGACGAACAGGGCAAGCTGAGCGACGAACTGCGCGGCGAGATCGAGGCCGCCGACAGCAAATCGCGCCTCGAAGACCTGTACCTGCCGTACAAGCCCAAGCGCCGCACCCGCGCGCAGATCGCCCGCGAGGCCGGCCTCGAGCCATTGGCCGATGGCCTCCTCGCCGATCCTTCGCAAGTCCCCGAGACATTCGCCGCGTCCTTCGTCGATGCCGACAAGGGCGTGGCCGATGCCAAGGCCGCGCTGGAAGGCGCGCGCGCGATCCTGATGGAACGCTGGGGCGAAGACGCCGCCCTGCTCGGCGAGCTGCGCGGCTGGCTGGAAGCCAACGGCCAGATCCGTTCGAAGGTGGTCGAGGGCAAGGAACTCGCCGGCGAGAAATACCGCGACTATTTCGACCACGCCGAACCGTTGTCGAAGATTCCCTCGCATCGCCTGCTCGCCCTGTTCCGCGGGCGTCGCGAAGAATTCCTGTTCCTCGAACTCGATCCCGGCAGCGATGCCGAAGCCGGCAATCTGTATGCCGAAGGCCGCATCGCCCGGCATGCCGGCATCGACGATCGCAGCCGTCCTGCCGATGCCTGGCTGCGCAATGTGGTGCGCCTGACCTGGCGCGCGAAGATCCACCTGCACCTGCTGCTCGACCTGTTCAACCAGGCGCGCGAGAAAGCCGAGGCGGAAGCCATCGCGGTGTTCGGCGACAACCTCAAGGACCTGCTGCTGGCCGCGCCGGCCGGGCCGAAGGCGGTGCTCGGCCTCGATCCCGGCCTGCGCACCGGCGTCAAGGTCGCGGTGGTCGATGCCACCGGCAAGCTGGTCGCCACCGATACCATCTATCCGCATGAGCCGCGCCGGCAGTGGGACCAGTCGCTGGCGGCGTTGCGCAAGCTGTGCATCGCGCATGGCGTGCAGCTGATCGCCATCGGCAACGGCACCGCATCGCGCGAGACCGACAAGCTGGCCGGCGACCTGCTCAAGCTGGTGCCCGAGCAGAAGATGCAGAAGATCGTGGTCAGCGAAGCCGGCGCCTCGGTGTATTCGGCCTCGGAGCTGGCGGCGAAGGAATTCCCCGGCCTCGACGTCTCGCTGCGCGGTGCGGTCTCCATCGCGCGCCGCCTGCAGGATCCGCTGGCGGAACTGGTCAAGATCGAGCCGAAGGCGATAGGCGTGGGCCAGTACCAGCACGACGTCGACCAGTACCGCCTCGCGCGGGCGCTGGATGCGCGCGTGGAGGACTGCGTGAACGCGGTCGGCGTGGACGTGAATACCGCGTCGGCGGCGCTGCTGACGCGCGTGTCCGGCCTGTCGTCCACGGTGGCCGAGAACATCGTGGTGTACCGCGACCAGCACGGCGCGTTCGCCTCGCGCAAGGCGCTGCTGAAGGTGCCGCGCCTCGGCGACAAGACCTTCGAGCAATGCGCCGGCTTCCTGCGTATCGCCGATGGCGAGCAGCCGCTGGATGCCTCGTCCGTGCATCCGGAAGCCTATCCTGTGGTCGAGCGCATCATCAAAGGCAGCGGCAAGCAGGTGCGGCAGATCATCGGCGATGCCGCGTTCCTGCGCGGCCTGAAGCCCGCGCAGTTCACCGACGAGCGTTTCGGCGAACCCACCGTGCGCGACATCCTGAAGGAGCTGGAAAAACCCGGCCGCGATCCGCGCCCCGAATTCAAGGCCGCGACCTTCGCCGAGGGCATCGAGGACATCAAGGACCTGCGCCCCGGCATGGTGCTGGAAGGCGTGGTCAGCAACGTGGCCGCGTTCGGCGCCTTCGTCGACATCGGCGTGCACCAGGACGGCCTGGTGCATATCTCCGCGCTGTCCGATACCTACGTGAAGGATCCGCGCGAGGTGGTGAAGGCCGGCGACATCGTCAAGGTCAAGGTGCTGGAGGTCGACGTGGCGCGCAAGCGCATCGCGTTGACCCGGCGCATGGGCGACGAGCCCGGCCAATCCACGTCGCGGCCGCCTGCGGATCGCGAGGCGCGACGCGATGGCGGGCGCGGCCATGACCGTGCGCGCGGCAACCCGGCGCGCCCGCCGCAGCAACAAGCCGCGCCGTTCAACAGCGCGATGGCGGATGCCTTGAAGGGATTGAAGCGCGGCTGATCGCCGCGCAGCGCCGCGTCAGACGTCGAACGCGAGCAGATCGAGGCCGGTCGCCGCGCGCACCACGCGTCGGTACAACAGGTTGCCGTTGGCGGCGTTGGTCATGACCACCAGCGCCCGCTGTCGCGCGGCATCGCCCAAGGCGAAGGTCTTGAACACGCCGGCATTGCTGCCCGAGTGATACAGCACCGGGCCGTACTGCGTGCTTTCGATGTTCCAGCCCAGGCCCTTTTCCGTCCATCGCCCGGGCAAGGCGATCTGCGGGGTCAGCATCGCCTTGCGCGTCTCCGGACGAAGCTCCCACGCGGCGGGCTGCGCATGCACCATCAGCGCCATGAAGCGCGCGTAGTCCTGCACCGTGCAGCGCAGGCTCGCCGCGGCGTTGGCGAGGATGTCGCTGGGCCAGTTCACCACGCCGGGCTTCGCGTGGGCACGCGCCAGCGGCATGGCGCGCTCGGCGTCGGCATAGCGCCACGCGGACAGCGGCTTGCCCCAGCGTTCGGCGATCGGCTGTGCCGCGTCCCAGGCTTCGCGCAAGCCCTGTGGCGGCTTGCCCGGCTGCGCATCATCCGGCGCGCGATGGCCATGCACGGAACGCGCGGCCATCGCGGCATCCCAGCCATAGCTGCTGTCGCGCATGCCGGCGGGATCGAACAGCAGCCTGTGCATGGTCTGGTCGAGGCTTTCGCCGGTCACCGCCTCCACCGCCAGCTGCAACCAGACGATGGCCTCGCCGGAATAGTCGATGCGCGTGCCCGGCGCGACCGCAGGCACCAGCTTCTCGTTCGCCGGATCCTTGCGCCAGTTCGGCAGGCCGGTGGTGTGGCGCAGCACGTCGCGCACCGTGATGCGCTCGATCCATGGCGATTCGCCGAGGTAGTCGGGGCGGGCGTATTCCACCAGCGGCACATCCAGCCCAAGCTGGCCGCGATCGACCAGTTGCAGCACGGCGTAGGCGAACACCGGCTTGCTCAGCGATGCCGCTTCCCACAACGTCCCGTCATCGACCGGCGTGCCGCGTTCGGCATGCGTCACCCCGAAGCAGCGCGACCATGCCAGCGCGCCCACCTCCACCACCGCGATGGCGATGCCGGGCACGCCGAGCGCCTGCATCTGCCGCGGCAGGTCCTGCAGGAAGGCATCGCCGGGGATCCAGTCGGCGATGGCGCAGCGCGCGGCCGCCCGCGCGCGCGGCGGCAAGGCCGCCAGCGCGAACAAACCGGCGCTGCCGGCGAGCAGGCCGCGACGGGTGACTCCTGGCCTGGCGTGCGAGCGCATGCCGCATTGGAGCGGTTCGCCGCGCAGGCCGCAAGCGGCGCCATCGCGACGCATGGATAATCGGCATGACGCCAGCGAAGCCAGCGCATGACCAGTCCCCTGACCAGCGCCGATCCGGACCCACGCCCGCAACCACCGGAGCGGCCCCTGCCTTCCGACTGCTGCGACAGCGGTTGCCCGGTCTGCGTGCACGACCTCTATGCCGAGGCGCTGGAGGGCTATGCGAAGGCGCTGGCGGCGTGGAAGCTGCGGCACCCCGACGACAACGGTTAGCGCCGGCCGATCGCACGACGCGATCCCATCGCCGGCCAGCCCGCCAGGCGTTTCCGGGCCGCGTGCGGAGCCGCCGGCGCACAAACGAAAAGCGGGCCGAAGCCCGCTTTACGCGTGGAGCGCGGTGCGGCCTGGCTTAGGCCGGCGCGCCCTCGCCCTCGGCCACGGCCTTCATCGACAGGCGGATGCGGCCCTGCTTGTCGACTTCCAGCACCTTGACCTTGACCACGTCACCTTCCTTGAGCACGTCGCTGACCTTCTCGACGCGGTCGTTGGAGATCTGCGAGACGTGCACCAGGCCGTCCTTGCCCGGGGCGATGGTGACGAACGCACCGAAGTCCATCAGCTTGGCGACCTTGCCCTCGTAGATGCGGCCCGGCTCGACGTCGCTGGTGATCTGCTCGATGCGCGCCTTGGCGGCCTGGCCGGCGGCGGCGTTGACCGAGGCGATGGTGATGGTGCCGTCGTCCTGGATGTCGATCTGGGTGCCGGTCTCCTTGGTGATCGCCTGGATCACCGAACCGCCCTTGCCGATCACTTCGCGGATCTTGTCCGGGTGGATCTTGATGGTCAGCAGGCGCGGCGCGAACTCGGACAGCTCGCCGCGCGGCGCAGTCAGCGCATTGGCCATCTCGCCCAGGATGTGCAGGCGGCCGGCCTTGGCCTGCGCCAGCGCGACCTTCATGATCTCCTCGGTGATGCCCTGGATCTTGATGTCCATCTGCAGCGCGGAGATGCCGTTGCTGGTGCCGGCCACCTTGAAGTCCATGTCGCCGAGGTGATCCTCGTCGCCGAGGATGTCGGACAGCACGACGAAGTTGTCGCCTTCCTTGACCAGGCCCATCGCGATGCCGGCGACCGGCGCCTTGACCGGCACGCCCGCGTCCATCAGCGCCAGCGAGGAACCGCAGACCGAGGCCATCGACGAGGAACCGTTCGACTCGGTGATCTCGGAAACCACGCGGATGGTGTACGGGAAGGCTTCCATGGTCGGCATCACCGCCAGCACGCCGCGCTTGGCCAGGCGGCCGTGGCCGATTTCACGACGCTTCGGGCCCATCATGCGCCCGGCTTCGCCCACCGAGTACGGGGGGAAGTTGTAGTGGAACAGGAAGTGTTCCTTGTACTCGCCGCCGACCGCGTCGATGATCTGCCCGTCGCGCGCGGTGCCGAGGGTGACCGCGACGATCGCCTGGGTCTCGCCGCGGGTGAACAGCGAGGAGCCGTGCACGCGCGGCAGGATGCCGACCTTGGAGGCGATCGGGCGCACGGTGTCGAGCGCGCGGCCGTCGATGCGGACCTTGGTGTCGAGCACCGAGCCGCGCATGGTCTGGTATTCCAGCTCGCCGAATTCCTTGCCCAGGTCGGCGGCCTTCCAGCCTTCGCTTTCGGCGCGCGGCGCCAGCGCACCCAGCACGTCCTTCTTGATCGCGCTGATGGCGTCGCGGCGCTGCAGCTTGTCGCGCACCTGGAAGGCGGCGGCCAGCTGGTCGCCCACGGCTTCCTTGACCGCGCTGATCAGCGCTTCGTTCTTGGCCGGCGCCTGCCAGTCCCAGCTCTTGTTGCCGACTTCGGTGACCAGCGCGTTGATCGCGTTGATGGCGACCTGCATGTGCTTGTGGCCGAACATCACCGCGCCCAGCATCACGTCCTCGGACAGCTCGGCGGCTTCGGATTCCACCATCAGCACGGCTTCGCTGGTGCCGGCGACGACCAGCTCAAGCTGCGATTCCTTCAGCTCGCTGACGGTCGGGTTGAGCAGGTACTGGCCGTCCTTGTAGCCGACCTTGGCGGCGCCGATCGGGCCCTGGAACGGGGCGCCGGTCAGGGCGACGGCGGCCGAGCAGCCGATCAGCGCCAGGATGTCGCCGTCGATTTCCGGGTTCAGCGACATCACCGTCGCGATCACCTGCACTTCGTTCTTGAACTCTTCCGGGAACAGCGGGCGGATCGGGCGGTCGATCAGGCGGCTGGTCAGGGTTTCCTTCTCGGTCGCGCGGCCTTCGCGCTTGAAGAAGCCGCCCGGGATGCGGCCGCCGGCGTAGAACTTCTCCTGGTAGTCCACGGTCAGCGGGAAGAAGTCCTGGCCTTCGCGCTGGGTCTTGGCCGCCACCGCGGTGCACAACACGACAGTGCCGTCGCAGGACACCATCACCGCGCCGCCGGCCTGGCGCGCGATCTCGCCGGTTTCGAGGGTGACGGTCTGGTTGCCGTACTGGAAGCTCTTACTGATCTTCGCCACTTGGGAATCCTTGATGTCTTTATCGTCGACGCAGCGGAGCCCCGCTCCGTGCGCTGCATCGCGGTGCGATGCGGGAATGCGGCTTGGCCGCGATGAATGTGTTTCGTTACCGCAAGAACGACGTGCCGCAAAAAAAACCGCGGCGCATCACTGCGCCGCGGCGGGTGTTTCGATCAGCGACGCAGGCCGAGTTTCTGGATCAGCGCCTTGTAACGCTCCGCATCCTTGCGGTGCAGGTAGTCGAGCAGGCTGCGACGGCGGTTGACCATCATCAGCAGGCCACGACGGCTGTGGTGGTCCTGCTTGTGGGTCTTGAAGTGCTCGGTCAGCAGCTCGATGCGGGCGGTCAGCAGGGCGACCTGCACTTCCGGCGAACCGGTGTCGTTGTCGCCGCGCTTGTGTTCGTTGATGACTTTCTGGGAATCGATGGACATGCTCTTGCTCTCTTGATGCGTGACCAGCAGGAACGGACGGATGCACCGCCGCACCGCACGGCTCGCCGTGAACGGAATGATGCGGAATCGCTTGCCCGGGCAATCGCCCGGAAAAAGCGGCGGAATTATAGCCCCTGCGCGCCTTCCGGGCAATTCAGGGCGTGCCCGCCTCCGGCAGCGCCCCGGTCGCGGACGCCCAGCGGAACAGCCGCGCCGGGCGCAGCCCGCCCTCGGCATCGACCTCGCCCAGGCCCAGCCCGCGGCCGTGCTCGTCCAGCAGGGCGACCTGCCCCTGCGGCTGGTACGGCCCGCGCAGGCCCTGGCCGCGGCCCAGCCGCTGCGCCTGCGCCTCGCTGACCCGGACCTGCGGCCACGAGGTCATTCCCGCCTCGATCGGCAGCAGGCAGGCCTCCAGCACGCGCTCGCCGGCCTGCGCCAGCAGGTTTTCCAGCGCCTGCAGGGTCCACATGCGCGGTTCGCGGAACGGGTCCACCCACAGGCGGCGCAATTCGGCCACGTGCGCGCCGCAGCCGAGCAGCTCGCCGAGGTCGCGGACCAGGCTGCGCACATAGGTGCCGGAGCCGCATTCGACATGCAGGCGCAGCAGCGGTTCGTCGCCGTCCAGCAGGTCGGCGGCATTCACCAGGTCGAAGGCGTGGACGTCGACTTCGCGTTCCTCGATTTCGATGGTTTCGCCGCGCCGCGCCTTCGCGTACAGCGGTTCGCCGCCGCGCTTGAGCGCGGAATAGATCGGCGGGCGCTGGCGGATGCGGCCGGTGAGCTGCTTCAACGCCGCGTCGATGCTGTCGATGGTGATCGCCGGCACCGGGCGTTCGCGCAGCGGCTGGCCTTCGGCGTCGTCGGTATCGGTGACGATGCCGAGCCGGGCCACGGTCTCGTAGGCCTTGCGCGCGCCGAGCAGGCCGCCGGCGATCTTGGTCGCCTCGCCGAAACAGACCGGCAGCAGGCCGGTGGCCAGCGGGTCGAGGCTGCCGGTATGCCCGCCCTTGTCCGCGCGGAACAGGTGGCGCACGCGCTGCAGGGCCTGGTTCGACGACAGCCCCTGCGGCTTGTCCAGCAGCAGGATGCCGTCGAGGCGGCGGAACACCGTGCGTTCGCGCTTCTGGCGCGGCGGCGGTGCCGATGGGTTATTCGGAATCGTCACTGGTGCGCAGGTCGCGCAGCAGGTGGTCGATGCGCTCGCCGCGGTCCATCGACTCGTCGTAGTGGAAATGCAGTTCCGGCACGTGGCGCAACTGCATCGCGCGCGCCAGCCGGTAGCGGATTTCCGGCGCCAGCGCCTTCAGCGCCTTCAGCGTCTCGGCGGCGCGGTCCTGCAGCAGGACGGTGACGAACACCTTGGCATGCGCCATGTCGCGGGTGAGCTCGACGTCGGACACGCTGGTCGAGGCCAGGCCGTGCTCGCGCACGGCCTCGTGCACCAACGTGCCCAGCTCGCGGCGGAGCTGGGCGGAGACGCGGTCGGTGCGGTGGAAGGACTTCTGCGCCATGCGGGCTGCGCGCACGCCTTACAGCGTGCGCTGCACCTCGATGCGCTCGAAGCATTCGATCTGGTCGCCCGGCTTGACGTCGTTGTACGCCTTCACGCCGATGCCGCACTCGGTGTTGACGCGGACTTCGTCCACGTTCTCCTTGAAGCGGCGCAGCGATTCCAGTTCGCCCTCGAAGATGACGGTGTTGTCGCGCAGCACGCGGATCGGCTTGCTGCGCTTGACCACGCCCTCGATGACCATGCAGCCGGCCACCGCGCCGAACTTGGAGCTGCGGAACACGTCGCGGACCTCGGCGGTGCCGATGATCTCCTCGCGGATTTCCTTGCCCAGCACGTTCGAGGCGACCTGCTTCACCTGGTCGATGACGTCGTAGATGATCGAGAAGTAACGCAGGTCGACGCCGTTGTTCTCGATCACCTTGCGCGCCGAGGCATCGGCACGCACGTTGAAGCCGATCACGGTGGCCTTGGAGGTCGCCGCCAGCTGCGCGTCGGATTCGGTGATGCCGCCCACGCCGGAGCCGATCACGTTGATCCGGATCTGCTCGTTGGACAGGCCGGTCAGCGCCTCGCGCAGGGCCTGCATCGACCCGTGCACGTCGGCCTTGACCACCAGGTTGAGGGTCTGCTGCGCGGCGCCCTCGCCCATCTGCGCCATGATGTCTTCCATGCGGTTGCCGGCCGACGCCACCAGGCGCAGCTCGCGGCGCTTGGCGTCGCGCTGCTGGGCCACGTCCTTGGCCAGGCGCTCGTCGGCGACGACCACGAAATCGTCGCCCGCTTCCGGCACGCCGGACAGGCCCAGCACCTGCACCGGGATCGACGGGCCGGCCTGCGCCACCTGCGATCCGGTTTCGTCGAACAGCGCACGCACGCGGCCGTACTGGATGCCGCACACCAGGTAGTCGCCCTTGTTGAGCGTGCCCTGCTGCACCAGCACCGTCGCCACCGGACCGCGGCCCTTGTCCAGCGCGGATTCGATCACCACGCCGGAGGCGCGGCCCTCGAACACCGCCTTGAGGTCGAGCACTTCGGCCTGCAGCGAAATCGCGTCGAGCAGGTCGTCCACGCCCTGGCCGGTGCGCGCCGACAGTTCGACCATCTGGGTGTCGCCGCCGAAATCCTCGGCGACCACGTCGTGGCTCAGCAATTCGTTCTTGACCCGCAGCGGATCGGCGTCGGACTTGTCGATCTTGTTGATCGCCACGATCAGCGGCACCTTGGCCGACTTCGCGTGCTGGATCGCCTCGACGGTCTGCGGCATCACGCCGTCGTCGGCCGCGACCACCAGGATCACGATGTCGGTCAGCTTGGCGCCGCGCTGGCGCATGTGGGTGAATGCCGCGTGGCCGGGGGTGTCGAGGAAGCTGATCGTGCCCTTCGGCGTGTCCACGTGGTACGCGCCGATGTGCTGGGTGATGCCGCCGGCTTCGCCCGAGGCGACCTTGGTGCGGCGGATGTAGTCCAGCAACGAGGTCTTGCCGTGGTCGACGTGGCCCATGATGGTGACCACCGGCGGCCGCTGCTGCTGGTCGCCCTGCACCTGCTCGACGTGCGCCAGCAGTTCGCTTTCGGCGTCGCCGGCATCGGCGTGCACGGCCTTGTGGCCGAGCTCCTCAGTGACCAGCACCGCGGTGTCGTGGTCGATGGTCTGGGTGATGGTGGCCATCACGCCCATCTTGAACAGCGCCTTGACCACGTCGCCGCCCTTCAGCGCCAGCTTCTGCGCGAGGTCGGACACGGTGATCGCGTCGCCGATGGCGATCTCGCGCACGATCGGCGCGGTCGGCTTGTTGAAGCCGGTGCCGGTGCGCGACTGGTCCTGGCCGCGCTTCTGCGGCCTGGCCTTGCCGCGCACGCTGGTGGTGCGGCGCGCGCGCTCGGAGGCGGACAGGTGCAGCTGGCCGGCGAAGCGCTGGGCGTTGTCGTCGTCCTCGACGCCCGCGACCATCGCGTGCGAACCGCGCTGGACCTTGCCCTTGTGCGCGGCGGCGGCCTTGTCGTCGCCGCGCGGGGCAGCGGGCTTCGGATGATGCGCATGGCCATGGTGGCCGGCCTTGGGCTTGCCGGCTTCCTCGATCACCGCGGCCTCCGCGGCTGCGGTGGCCTCGATCCGCGCGCGCTCTGCCTCTTCTTCCTCGGCGCGCTTGCGCTCGGCCAGTTCCTCGGCGCGCTTGCGGTCGCCTTCGGCCAGGCGCTGCTGCTCGGTCAGGTTGCGCTGGCGCGACTCTTCCAGCTTGCGCAGGATCTCGGCGCGCTCGGCGTCCTGTTCCTCGGCGGCGGTCGGCGCAGGCGTGCTGCCCGGCTTGCTCAGGGTGACTTTCTTGCGCACCACCACGTCGATGGTGCTGGCGGCGCCGCGGCCGGCCTTGCCGCTGCCGCCGACGGTGATTTCCTGCTTGCGGCTGCGGTTGAGGGTGATCTTGCCGGGCGCGATGACCTCGTCCGCGGCGGCTTCGGTCTTGCCATGCGAACGCTTCAGGAAGCCCAGCAGCTTCACTTTCTCCATGCTGGTGACGACCTGGTCGGGGCCGCTGAAGCTCATGCCGGCCTCGGCCAGCTGTTCCAGCAGTTTCTCGACCGGCGTGTTCACCAGTTCGGCCAACTTGCGGATGGTGGTTTGCTGCGACATTCGGATTCCGGTGTCTTTGGCCGCCACGGGAGCGGCCGAATCGGGGGATTGTAGGACGGGCCGCGGCCCGCCGGACGATCCGGCGTGGCGGGCCGAAACCCGCCTGGCGTGATGGCTTATTCGAACCAGTGCTTGCGCGCTTCCATGATCAGGGCCGCCGCGCGTTCCTCGCCGACGTCCTCGATGTCGGCGATTTCGTCGGTGGCCATCTCGGCCAGGTCCTCGCGGGTGCGCACGCCGCGTTCGGCAAGCGCGTAGGCGGTGGCTTCGTCCATGCCTTCCAGCGTCAGCAGGTCTTCGGCCGGCTGGTGTTCCTCCAGGCCTTCCTCGACCGCCAGCGCGTCGTTGAGCAGCGCATCGCGGGCGCGGGACCTCAATTCCTCGACGATGTCCTCGTCGAAGCCCTCGACCGCCAGCAGCTCGCCGACCGGCACGTAGGCGATTTCCTCGACCGTGCTGAAGCCCTCGGCCACCAGGATGCCGGCGATTTCCTCGTCGACTTCCAGCTTGTCCATGAACAGCTGGCGCGCCGCGGCCTGCTCGGCCTCGGACTTGGCCTGCACCTGGTCGGCGGTCATCACGTTGAGCTGCCAGCCGGACAGGCGGCTGGCCAGGCGCACGTTCTGGCCGCCGCGGCCGATCGCCTGCGCCAGCTTGTCCTCGGCGACGGCCAGGTCCATCGAGTGCTTGTCCTCGTCGACGATGATCGACTGCACTTCCGCCGGCGCCATCGCGTTGATCACGAACTGCGCGGCGTTGTCGCTCCACAGCACGATGTCGACGCGCTCGCCGTTCAGCTCGTTGGTCACCGCCTGCACGCGCGAACCGCGCATGCCGATGCAGGCGCCGATCGGATCGGTGCGGTTGTCGTGCGCCAGCACCGCGATCTTGGCGCGGTCGCCCGGGTCGCGCGCGCAGGCCATGATCGAGACCAGGCCCTGGCCGACTTCCGGCACCTCAAGCTTGAACAGCTCCATCATGAATTCCGGGGCGGCGCGGCTGATGAACAGCTGCGGGCCGCGCGGCTCGGAACGCACGTCGAACAGGTAGCCGCGGACGCGGTCGCCGGTGCGCAGCACGTCGCGCGGGATGCCCTTGTCCTTCGGGATGATCGCCTCGGCATTGCCGCCCAGGTCGACGAAGATGTTGCCGCGCTCGACGCGCTTGACCACGCCGGTCACCAGCTCGCCGACGCGGTCCTTCCAGGCGTCGACGACCTGCGCGCGTTCGGCCTCGCGCACGCGCTGCACGATCACCTGCTTGGCGGCCTGCGCGGCGATGCGGCCGAAATCCGGGTTCTCGATCTGCTCTTCGATGTAGTCGCCGACCTCGGCCTCGTCGCTCTCGTCGATCGCGTCCATCAGGCGCACCTGGCGGTCCGGCGATTCCATCACCACGTCGTCGGCGACGACTTCCCAGCGGCGGAAGGTCTCGTAGCTGCCGTCCTTCGGATCGATCGCCACGCGCACCAGCACGTCCTGCTCGGCATAGCGCTTCTTCGCCGCCGAGGCCAGCGCCGCTTCGATCGCCTCGAGGATCACCGACTCCGGCACGCCCTTCTCGGCCGCGACCGCATCGACGACCAGCAACAGTTCCTTGCTCATTTCCGCTTACTCCGCACTTGACGGCTCATCGGCCGACGGCTTGTTGGTGAGGTTCTTGTTCGTGGTGTTCTTCGCCGGGGGCTTCTGGCCCGCGGTTTTCCTCTGCTTGCCCGGGCGCGCATCGCGCCCGGACTTGTCCATTGCCGGCGCCAGGCCCAGCGCCACCCAGTCGGGCACCAGCCTGGCCTTGTCGATGTTCGCCGCATCGACTTCGAACTCGGCGTTGTCGATGGCGAACACGATGGCCGGGCCATCCACGCGCAGGATCGCGCCCTGGAAGCGGCGGCGCCCGTCCTGCGGCAGCTTCAGGGTGACCTTGGCGGTCTGGCCGGCGAAGCGGGCGAACTGCGCGGCGCCGAACAGCGGGCGGTCCAGCCCCGGCGAGGACACTTCCAGGGTGTAGTTGCCGCTGATCGGATCCTCGACGTCGAGCTGGGCGGAGACCTCGCGGCTGACCGCCTCGCACTCCTCGATGCCGACGCCGCGGGCTTCGCTTTCGGCCGCGGGCACGTCGATGTAGAGGCGCACGGTGGCGCCGCCCGGTGCGGGCAGGTACTCGATGCCGAGCAGCTCCAGCCCCAGCGATTCCACCGTGGGCGAAAGCAGTGCGGCGATTTCGGCGGCCTTGTCGGTCACGTTGTGTCCAGATCTCGGAAGCAGGAACGAAAAAACGGAATCCCGGAAACGAAAAAGGGCCCGATGGGCCCTTGTCCGATGACGCTGGATTGCGAAACCCGGAAGCAACGGATTTCGCGAGCCCAAGCCCCGGCGATGAATCGGATCGTGCATCCATCGCAGATAAGCATGGTAGCGGGGGCAGGATTTGAACCTGCGACCTTCGGGTTATGAGCCCGACGAGCTGCCAGACTGCTCCACCCCGCAGCAGAAGCGGAATTATGTTGCCTGCGAAGATTCTTTGCAAGCCTTGGCTTGCGAAGTTTCGCAACTGCCGTTCAGGCGAAGGCGCGCTGGCACCACGCCATCAGCGGACTCCAGAACAGGCCGAACGCCAACAGGCCCAGCGCATTGACGCCGAACACCACCTGCAGAACGCGGTCGTCGCGCGGGCCGACGGCATCGCCCGAGGGTTCGTCGAAATACATCGCCTTGATCACGCGCAGGTAGTAGAACGCACCGATCACCGCGCACACGATGCCGACGATGGCCAGCCACAGCATGCCGCCTTCCAGCGCGGCGCGCAGCACCGCCAGCTTCGACCAGAAGCCGAGGAACGGCGGCACGCCGGCCAGCGAGGCCATCACGCACAGCACCAGGCCGGCGGTCCACGGATCGCGCGCGTTGAGGCCCTTGAAGTCGTCGATCTTGTCCGCCTCGAAGCCGCGGCGCGAGAGCACGATGATCGCGCCGAACGCGGCGGCGGCCATGATCGCGTAGCTCAGCGCGTAGAACATCGCGGCGGCATAGCCCTGCGCGCCGCCGCCGGCCAGGCCCATGAACAGGAAGCCGACGTGGGACACGGTGGAATACGCCAGCATGCGCTTGAGGTTGGTCTGCGCCAGCGCGACCAGGTTGCCGACCACCAGCGACAGCGCGGCCAGGCCGGCCAGCATCGGATGCCAGTAGTCGCCCAGCGGCGCGGCGCCGACTTCGAGCAGGCGCATCGCCATCGCGAACGCGGCCAGCTTCGGCGCGGAACCGATGAACAGGGTGATCGGGGTCGGCGCGCCGTGGTACACGTCGGGCAACCACATGTGGAACGGCGCCGCGCCGAACTTGAAGGCGATGCCGGCGACCATGAACGCCACGCCCGTGAGCAGCATCGCCGGCTGCGCGGCCAGCGGCGCGTTGGCGCTGATCGTGGCCAGGTCGATGCTGCCGGTCGCGCCGTACACCAGCGACATGCCGTACAGCAGCATGCCCGAGGCCAGCGCGCCCAGCACGAAGTACTTCATCGCCGCTTCCGAGGCGAGCGGGCTGTCGCGGTCGATCGCCACCAGCGCGTACGAGCACAACGCCAGCATCTCCAGCCCCAGGTAGACCATCACCAGGCTGCCTGCGGAGATCAGCAGCATCATGCCGGCCGCCGCGAACATCACCAGCACCGGCACCTCGCCCTTGTACAGGCCGCGCTCGCGCAGGTAGGGCCAGGCGTAGACCAGCGCGATCGCGGACACCAGGCACACGCCGGTCTTCAGCACGTCGGCCATGTTGTCGCGGATGAACATGCCGGACAGCACCGTGCCCTGCCCGCCCGTGCCGGCGACCAGCAGCACGCCGACCAGCACCAGGCTGGCGATCGCCAACGCATGGGTGAGCGCGCGCCGCTTCTCGTCGAGGAACAGGTCGAGCAGCAGCAGCGCGAACGCGGCGCCGACCAGCGCCAGCTCCGGGAGCAGCGGCAGGAGTTCGGTGGCGGACGGCATCGGGAGGGTGGCCTGCATGGTCTGTTGCACCTTAGAGCTTGGTCGCGGCGAGCTGGCCCGCCAGTTGCGCGATGGACGGCTCCATCAGGTCGGTCAGCGGCTTCGGCCACACGCCGATCAGCAGGGTGCCGACGGCGAACACGCCGAGCACGATCCATTCGCGCATGTTGATGTCCTCGAGTTCGGCGACGTGGGCATTGCCGACATCGCCCCAGATCACCCGCTTGGTCAGCCACAGGGTGTAGCCGGCGCCGATGATCAGGGTGAAGGCCGCGGCGAACGCGATCAGCGGATTGGCCTGGAACGCGGCCAGGATCACCATGAACTCGCCGACGAAGCCGCTGGTGCCCGGCAGGCCCGAATTCGCCATCGCGAACAGCACCCAGAACATCGCGAACCACGGCATCGCATTGGCGACCCCGCCGTAGTCCCTGATCATGCGGCTGTGCATGCGGTCGTAGAGCACGCCGACGCAGGAGAACATCGCGCCGGAGATGAAGCCGTGGCTGATCATCTGCACCATCGCCCCCTGCATGCCCAGGCGGGCGGCATCGGCATTGCCGGCATCGCGCACCAGCGCAAAGGCGATGAAGGTGCCGAGGGTGACGAAGCCCATGTGCGAGACCGACGAATAGGCGATCAGCTTCTTCATGTCCTCCTGCACCAGCGCCACCAGGCCGACGTACACCACCGCGATCAGCGACAGCGCGATCACCAGCCAGGCGTAGTGGTGGCCGGCGTCCGGCACGATCGGCAGGACGAAGCGGATGAAGCCGTAACCGCCGATCTTCAGCATGATCGCGGCCAGGATCACCGAACCGCCGGTCGGCGCCTCGACGTGCGCGTCCGGCAACCAGGTGTGGACCGGGAACATCGGCACCTTGACCGCGAAGGCGACCAGGAAGGCAAAGAACAGCCAGGTCTGCTCGGCCATCGTCAGCGGCAGCGCGGCCATGTCGGCCAGCTGCCAGCTGCCGCCCTTCAGGTACAGGTAGACCAGCCCGACCAGCATGAACACCGAGCCGAGGAAGGTGTACAGGAAGAACTTGACCGAGGCGTACACCCGGCGCGGGCCGCCCCACACGCCGATGATGATGAACATCGGGATCAGCATGCCCTCGAAGAACACGTAGAACAGCAGCGCATCCAGCGCGCTGAACACGCCGATCATCAGCCCCTCGAGGATCAGGAACGCGGCGTAGTACTGGCTGACGCGCTTGTCGATCGCGCCCCAGGCGCCGACCAGCACCAGCACCGTGGTCAGCGTGGTCAGGCCGATCAGGGCGATCGAGATGCCGTCCGCGCCGAGGTGGTACTGGATGTCGTAGGCCGGGATCCACGCCTTCTGCTCGACGAACTGCATGGCCGCGTTGCCGAGGTCGAAGCCGGCGAACAGCGGGATGCTGGCGAGGAAGGTGGCCAACGCGAAGGCCAGCGCGATCCAGCGCGCCGCCTGCGGGCGGGCGTTGCCCGCCATCATGGTGAACACGCCGCCGAGGATCGGCAGCCAGACCAGGAGACTGAGAAGAGGCAATTGCATCACGCTTGGGATTCCATCCAGTCGGTCGGGCTTACAGCCAGTAGTGGTTGGCCAGCGCCAGCAGCGCGACCAGGCCCAGGATCATGGCGAAGGCGTAGTGGTACAGGTAGCCGGACTGCAGCTTGCGGAGCATGCCCGCGGCCAGGCCGACCGCGCCGGCGCTGCCGTTGACCGCCACGCCGTCGATCACCTTGCTGTCGAACAGCCGCGACAGCTTGCCCAGGCCGACGCCGCCGGCGGCGAAACCGCCGATCCACAGGTCGTCCATCCAGTACTTGTTCTCCAGCACCTTGATCGGCCAGGCCAGGGTGCGGGTGATGCCCGCGCGCCATTCCGGCTTGACCATGTACAGCAGGGTGGCGAGGAAGAAGCCCATCAACGCGAGGAAGAAGGCCGGCGCGCTGAAGCCGTGCAGGGCGAACTTGACCGGGCCGTGGAATTCCTCGGCCAGCTTGGCGATCACGTCGTTCTCCTTGAGCACCTCGATCGCGCCGAGGAAGAACGGCAGCTGCTTCTCGTGGCCCAGCATGTCGGTGCCGAACAACATCGGGCCGACGGTCAGGAAGCCGACCAGGATCGACGGGATCGCCAGCAGCACCAGCGGCAGGGTCACCACCCACGGGCTTTCGTGCGGCTCGTGCGCGCCATGGCCGTGGCCGTCGTGGTGCGCATCGTGGTGGTCGTCGTGGGCATGCGCGTCGCCGTGGTGCGCGTCGTCATGCGCATGCGCGTGGCGGAAGCGTTCTTCGCCGAAGAAGGTCAGGTACAGCAGGCGGAAGCTGTAGAAGCTGGTGACGAACGCGCCCAGCAGCACCGCCCAGTGCGCGTACTGCGCGACCCAGTCCAGGTGCTCGTGCGCATGCTCGCCGACCGCCTCGATGATGGTGTCCTTCGAGTAGAAGCCGCTGAAGAACGGCGTGCCGACCAGCGCCAGGGTGCCGATCCACATGGTCAGGTGGGTGATCGGCATGTACTTGCGCAGGCCGCCCATCTTGCGCATGTCCTGCTCGTGGTGCATGCCGATGATCACGCTGCCCGCGCCGAGGAACAGCAGCGCCTTGAAGAAGGCATGGGTCATCAGGTGGTAGACCGCCGCCGAGTAGGCGGACACGCCCAGCGCCACGGTCATGTAGCCGAGCTGCGACAGGGTCGAATACGCGACCACGCGCTTGATGTCGTTCTGCACCATGCCGATCAGGCCGGTCCAGAACGCGGTGGTGGCGCCGATGAACAGGATGAAGTTGAGCGCCGCCGGCGACATCTCGAACAGCGGCGACATGCGCGCCACCATGAAGATGCCGGCGGTCACCATGGTCGCCGCATGGATCAGCGCGGAGATCGGGGTCGGGCCCTCCATCGAGTCCGGCAGCCACACGTGCAGCGGCACCTGCGCCGACTTGCCCATCGCGCCGATGAACAGGCAGACGCAGATCAGGGTCGGGATCGACCATTCGTGGCCGCCGATGATCGTCACCGTGGCGTCGCGGATGGTCGGCGCGTTGGCGAACGCGGTGGCGTAGTCCAGGGTGCCGATCCAGTACAGCACGCCGGCGATGCCGAGCAGGAAGCCGAAGTCGCCGACGCGGTTGACCAGGAACGCCTTGAGGTTGGCGAAGATCGCGCTGGGCCGCTTGAACCAGAAGCCGATCAGCAGGTACGAGACCAGGCCCACCGCCTCCCAGCCGAAGAACAGCTGCAGGAAGTTGTTGCTCATCACCAGCATCAGCATGCTGAAGGTGAACAGCGAGATGTAGCTGAAGAAGCGCTGGTAGCCGTCGTCCTCGGCCATGTAGCCGATGGTGTAGACGTGCACCAGCAGCGAGACGAAGGTGACCACCACCATCATCATCGCGGTCAGCTTGTCGACCATGAAGCCGACATGCGCCGAGTACTTGCCGACCTCGAAGAAGGTATAGACGTTCTCGTTGAACGGCGCCGCGCCCTGCAGCAGCTGCCACATCACCCAGCACGACAGCGCGCAGCTGGCGGCCACGCCGAGGATGGTGGCGCTGTGCGCGCCGACGCGGCCGACCTTGCGGCCGAACAGGCCGGCGATGCAGCTGCCCAGCAAGGGCAACAGCACGATCAGCAGCAGGTGGGTTTTCGAAATCACCATGCCATCAGCCCTTCAACGTATCGATGTCCGCCACGTCGATGGTGCGGCGGTTGCGGAACAGGGTGACCAGGATCGCCAGGCCGATCGCGGATTCGGCGGCGGCCACGGTCAGGATGAAGAACACGAACACCTGGCCGGCGGCATCGCCCAGCGAACGCGAGAACGCGACGAAGTTGATGTTCACCGCCAGCAGCATCAGCTCCAGCGACATCAGCAGCATGATCACGTTCTTCCGGTTGAGGAAGATGCCGGCCACGCTGATGCAGAACAGCACCGCGCCGAGCGCCAGGTAGTGGCCCAGGGTCAGGGCGGCGAAGATATTGGGCATGTCGCTCACGGCGCGGCCTCCCCTTCGGTTGCAAGCGGCTCGGGTTTGACGGCGTCCATCTTGACCATGCGCATGCGGTCGGCGGCCTTGACCCGCGACTGCGCCGACGGATCCTGGTGCTTGGTGCCGCCGCGACGGCGCAGGGTCAGCATCACCGCCGCGACCACCGCCACGGTCAGGATCACCGCGGCGACTTCGAACGGCAGCATGAACTGGGTGAACAGCGCATGCGCCAGCCAGGTGGTGTTGGGCACATCGCTGGCGACCGCTGCGTTCTCCGCCAGCGGCATCTGCGCCGCGGCCTTGACCCCGATCAGGGCCAGGATCTGCGCCAGCATCACCAGCGCCACGATCAATCCGACCGGCAGGTAGCGCACATAGCCCTCGCGCAGCGGCGCCAGGTCGACGTCCAGCATCATCACCACGAACAGGAACAGCACCATCACCGCGCCGACGTAGACCAGCACCAGCGCGATGCCGAGGAACTCGGCGCCGCCGACGATCCAGGTGCAGGCCACCGAGAAGAAGGTCAGCACCAGCCACAGCGCGGCGTGCACCGGGTTGCGCGCGGCGATCGTGGCCAGCGCCGCGATGGCGGCGGTGGCGGCGAAGCCGAGGAAGGCGAGCGTTGCGAAATCGAAATTCATGCGGTCCTCGGCCTCAGCGGAACGGCGCGTCTGCGGCGCGGCGCTCGGCGATTTCCGCCTCGAGCCTGTCGCCGATGGCCAGCAGCTGCGGCTTGGTCATGATGTTCTGGCCGCGCTTGTCGAAGTGGTATTCGTGGATATGCGTCTCGACGATCGAGTCCACCGGGCAGGATTCCTCGCAGAACCCGCAGAAGATGCACTTGAACAGGTCGATGTCGTAGCGCGTGGTGCGGCGGGTGCCGTCGCCGCGCTGCTCCGAGTCGATGGTGATCGCCAGCGCGGGGCACACCGCCTCGCACAGCTTGCAGGCGATGCAGCGCTCCTCGCCGTTCGGGTAGCGGCGCAGCGCGTGCAGGCCGCGGAAGCGCGGCGACTGCGGGGTCTTCTCCATCGGGTACATCAGCGTGTACTTCGGACGGAACAGGTACTTCAGGGTCAGCCACAGGCCGCCGGCGAGTTCCAGCAGCAGCAGGCTCTTGAAGTAGGAAACGATGCGACTCATGCGCTTACTGCCCCGCCTGGATGACGCCGAAGTACACCAGCAGCGCGGTCACGAAGATCCACGCGATGGTGATCGGGATGAAGACCTTCCAGCCCAGCCGCATGATCTGGTCGTAGCGGTAGCGCGGGAAGCTGGCACGGAACCAGATGAAGCAGCTGGCGAAGAAGAACACCTTCGCGAGCAGCCACCACCAGCCGTCGACGGACAGCAGCGGGATGTCCCAGCCGTGGAACGGGCTCAGCCAGCCGCCGAGGAAGAAGATCGAGGTCAGGAAGCTGACCAGGATCATGTTGGCGTACTCGGCCAGGAAGAACAGCGCGAACTGCGAGCCGGAATATTCGACCATGTGGCCGGCGACGATTTCCGATTCGCCTTCCACCACGTCGAACGGCGCGCGGTTGGTCTCGGCCACGCCGGAGATGAAATACACCACGAACAGCGGCAGCAGCGGCACCCAGAACCATTCCAGGAACCCGGCGTTGCCGGCCTGCGCCATCACGATGTCGGTCAGGTTCAGGCTGCCGGCGGCGATCAGCACGCCGACCAGGGCGAAGCCCATCGCGATCTCGTAGCTCACCACCTGCGCGGCGGCGCGCATCGCGCCGAGGAAGGCGTACTTCGAGTTCGACGCCCAGCCGGCGAGGATCACGCCGTACACGCCCAGCGAAGTCATCGCCAGCAGGTACAGCAGGCCGGCATTGGCGTTCGACAGCACCACCTGCGCATCGAACGGCACCACCGCCCAGGCGGCGAATGCCGGCACCAGCGCGATCAGCGGCGCCAGCCGGAACAGGAACGGATGCGCCACGGTCGGCTGCACCACTTCCTTGAACAGCAGCTTGAACACGTCGGCGAAGGCCTGGAGGATGCCCTTGCCGACGTACATCGGCCCGTGGCGGACGTGCATCCAGCCGATCAGCTTGCGTTCCCACACCACGTAGAACGCCACGCTCACGATCACCGGCACCGCGATGGCGAGGATCTTCAGCACGATCCACGCCAGCATGCCGAGGGTGCCGAACGACAGCAGGCCATCGCGCAGCGGATCGATCACGTTGGTCATCAATGGATTGATCATGCGCGGACGACCTCCACCTTGGCCGAGGCGGCAAGCGGCGCGGTCGCGCCGTAACCGGATTCGATCCACACGCAGCCCGGCGCCACGCGATCGTCGACGACCACCTGCAGGGTGCCGGTACCGACACCGTTGCCGAGCTTGGCCATCGCGCCTTCGGCCAGGCCGGCGGCGGTGGCGTCGATGGCGTTCAGCACCACCCGCGCACCGGTGGTGAGCGGATGCACCTGCAGCGCCTGCGCTCGGCGAACCACCGCATCGCCGCGGTAGATCGCCTGCGACACGGCCACTTCAAGGCCGTTGCCGCCCTGCACCGCCGGCTTGCCCGGCGCAGCCAGGATCGCCTTGGGCGAGATCCCGGCGCGGAGGCCGGCGAGATCGGTGAACTCGAAGCCCGGCAGCGACAGTTCGGTCGCCAGCGCGCGCAGCACGCGCCAGCCCGGACGCGCCTGGCCCGGCAGCTTGCCGGCCACCGCGGTGGACTGCGCCCTGCCTTCCAGGTTGGTCAGCGTCGCCTCGATTTCCGGCAGCGCGCCGATCGGCAGGATCACGTCGGCCACCCGGCGGGTGCTCTCGCAGGCGAACTGGCTGAACGCCACCACCTGCGCGTTGCCCAGCGCCTTCAGCGCGGCATGCTGGTCGGCGAAATCCAGGCCCGGCTCGATGCCGTAGATCATGTACGCCGAACGCTGCTCGCGCAGCATCGATTGCGCATCGCGCGAGGTCGGCAACACCCCATGCTTCGACAGGCCCAGCGCGTTCGCGCCCTGCGGGATGCGGCACAGCTTCGCGTTCTTCGCCGCGGCGAAGTCGGCGACGGCCTGGCGGATGGCCGCGGCATGCGCCGAGTTCTCGGCGACGGCACCGACGATCACCGCTACATTAGCGGCATCGCCCAGGTCGACCTGCGCCAGCGCCGATACCAGCTGCGACGGCGGCACGATCCGCTTCGACGCGGTCACGAACGCGAAGTCGAAATCGACCGGGTTGACCACGTGGATCTTGGCGCCGCGGCGCGCGGCCTTGCGCAGGCGCTGGTGCAGCAGCGGCACTTCGTAACGGATGTTGGAGCCGACGACGACGATGGCCTGCGCCTGTTCCAGCTCGGCGACCGGCATCGCGAAGGCTGCGGCCTGCGCGCCGTCGGACAGGTCGAGCTGGCCGATGCGGTGGTCGAGGTTGCCGGTGCCCAGCGCGTCGGCGAGGCGCGCCAGCAGCGCGCCCTCCTCGTTCGAGGTCGACGGATGCACCAGGATGCCGAGGTCGTCGGCGGCGTTGTCGCGCAGGATGTGCGCGGCCTTGGCCAGCGCTTCGTCCCACGAGGCTTCGCGGAAACCGTCGCCGTCGCGGACCAGCGGCACGTGGGCGCGATCCTCGGCGTACAGGCCTTCATGCGCGTAGCGGTCGCGATCCGAGATCCAGCACTCGTTCACCGGTTCGTTATCGCGCGGCACGCTGCGCAGGATCTCGCCGCGGCGCACGTGGTGGAACAGGTTGCTGCCCAGCGCGTCGTGGTAGCCCAGCGACGGCTTGGCGGTCAGTTCCCACGGACGCGCCTTGAAGCGGAACACCTTGTTGGTGAGCGCGCCGACCGGGCAGACGTCGATCACGTTGCCGGACAGCTCGGTGGTCAGCGGCTTGCCGTCGAAGGTGCCGATCTGCAGGTTCTCGCCGCGCTGCATGCCGCCGAGCTCGTAGGTGCCGGCGATGTCCGCGGTGAAGCGCACGCAGCGCGTGCACTGGATGCAGCGGGTCATGTCGCTGGCGACCAGCGGGCCCATGTCCTCGTCGGCGACGACGCGCTTGCGCTCGACGAAGCGGCTGACCGAACGGCCGTAGCCCAGCGACAGGTCCTGCAGTTCGCACTCGCCGCCCTGATCGCAGATCGGGCAGTCCAGCGGGTGGTTGATCAGCAGGAATTCCATCACGTTGCGCTGCGACTTCAAGGCCTTGTCGCTGCGGGTGGCGATCTTCATGCCGTCCATCACCGGGGTGGCGCAGGCCGGCGCCGGCTTCGGCATCTTCTCGACCTCGACCAGGCACATGCGGCAATTGGCCGCGATCGGCAGCTTGTCGTGGTAGCAGAAACGCGGGATCGGGATGCCGGCCTTGTCGGCGGCCTGGATGATCATCGAGCCCTTCGGCGCGGCCAGTTCGTTGCCGTCGATGAAGACGGTGACGTGGTCGGGCGGCAGGTTCGGATTGACCGGGGACGGAGGCGTGCTCATGCCGCGACCTCCACCT
This sequence comes from Thermomonas aquatica, assembly GCF_006337105.1. Lineage (NCBI taxonomy): Bacteria > Pseudomonadati > Pseudomonadota > Gammaproteobacteria > Lysobacterales > Lysobacteraceae > Thermomonas > Thermomonas aquatica. The sequence continues at coordinate 413,564 of NZ_CP040871.1, forward strand.
TCTGCACCAGGGTGCCGGCGCGCTGGTCGTCGACGTAGAAGCGCTTGTTCACGATGGCGTATTCGAATTCGTGCCAGAAATGACGCAGGAAGCCCTGCACCGGCCATGCCGCGGCTTCGCCGAACGCGCAGATGGTGTGGCCTTCGATCTGCCCGGCGGCGGCGCGCAGCATCTGCAGGTCGTCGAGGGTGGCCTCGAACTTGCAGATGCGATCGAGCATGCGGTGCATCCAGCCGGTGCCTTCGCGGCACGGCGTGCACTGGCCGCAGGATTCGGCGTAATAGAAGCGCGAGATGCGGCGGCAGGCGCGCACCATGCAGGTGGTTTCGTCCATCACGATGACCGCGCCGGAGCCCAGGCCGGAACCGGCCTTCTGGATGCTGTCGTAGTCCATCGTGCAGGCCAGCATCGTGTCCGCCGGCAGCACCGGCATCGACGAACCGCCGGGAATCACGCCCTTCAGCTTGTGGCCGTTGCGCACGCCGCCGGCCATCGCCAGCAGGTCGGCGAACGAGGTGCCCAGGCGGATCTCGTAGTTGCCCGGCTTGTTGACGTGGCCGGACACCGAGAAGATCTTCGGGCCGCCGTTGTTCGGCTTGCCGAGATTCGCGAACCATTCCGCGCCATTGCGCACGATCGCCGGCACCGAGGCATAGGTCTCGGTGTTGTTGATCGTGGTCGGCTTGCCGTACAGGCCGAAGTTGGCCGGGAACGGCGGCTTGTAGCGCGGCTGGCCCTTCTTGCCTTCCAGCGATTCCATCAGCGCGGTTTCCTCGCCGCAGATGTAGGCGCCGGCGCCGAGCGCGTTGTACAGGTCGATGTCGACCCCGCTGCCCAGCACGTTCTTGCCCAGCCAGCCGTTCGCGTAGGCCTCGCGGGTGGCTTCTTCCAGGTGTTCGAACGGCTCGTGGTGGAACTCGCCGCGCAGGTAGTTGTACGCAACCGTCGAACCGGTGGCGTAGCAGGCGATCGCCATGCCCTCGATCACCGCATGCGGGTTGTAGCGCAGGATGTCGCGGTCCTTCGCCGTGCCCGGCTCGGATTCGTCCGAGTTGCACAGGATGTACTTCTGCCCCGGACCCTTCGGCATGAAACTCCACTTCAGGCCGGTCGGGAAGCCCGCGCCGCCACGGCCGCGCAGGCCGGAGGCCTTGACCATCTCGACCACCGCCGCCGGCTCGATCTTCTCCTCGAGGATCTTGCGCAGCGCGCTGTAGCCGCCGGTCTTCAGGTAGTTCTCGTACGACCACGGCTTGTCGAAATGCAGCGTGGTGTAGACCACGCTGTGCTCCGACGGCGCCGGGCCGACCGGGCCGTAGCCCTCGGAATAGTGGCTGTGTCCGCCCATTACTTCAGCCCGTCCAGCAGCTCGTCCACCTTCGCGGCGTCGAGCTTCTCGTGGTAATGCCCGTTGATCACCACCACCGGCGCGCCGCAGCACGCGGCCACGCATTCTTCCTCGCGCTTGAGGTAGATGCGGCCATCGGCGGTGGAACCGCCCAGCTTGCAGCCCAGCTTCTTCTCGGCGTGCGCCACCAGGTCCTCGGCGCCGTTCAACCAGCAGCTGATGTTGGTGCAGAAGGCGACGTTGTTGCGGCCGACCTTCTCGGTCTCGAACATCGAGTAGAACGTCGCCACTTCGTAGGCCCACACCGGCGGCAGGTCCAGGTACTTGGCCACCGCGGCGATCAGCTCGTCGCTCAGCCAGCCCCCGTTCTGCTCCTGCGCGGCGTGCAGGCCCTGCAGCACGGCGGAACGCTTGCGGTCGGCCGGGAACTTGGCCAGCCAGTGGTCGATATGCGCACGCGTCTCACCCGACAGCACCACCATCGGGTCGACGTTGCGGCAGGCCTCGAAATTGCCCGTCGCCTTCATCGATCAACCTCACCAAACACGATGTCATAGGTGCCGATCATGGCCACCACGTCGGCCAGCATGTGGCCCTTCACGATCTCGTCCATCGACGACAAGTGCGCGAAACCGGGCGCACGCAGGTGGCAGCGGAACGGCTTGTTGGCGCCGTCGCTGACCAGGTAGCAGCCGAATTCGCCCTTCGGCGCTTCCACCGCGGCATAGGTCTCGCCGGCGGGGACGCTGTAGCCTTCGGAGAACAGCTTGAAGTGATGGATGAGGGCTTCCATGTCGTCCTTCATCGCTTCACGCGACGGCGGCGACACCTTGTAGTTGTCCAGCATCACCGGCCCCGGGTTGGCCTTCAGCCAACGCACGCACTGCTCGATGATGCGGGTGGACTGGCGCATCTCGGCGATGCGCACCAGGTAGCGGTCGTAGCAGTCGCCCTCGACGCCGACCGGGATGTCGAAGTCGACTTCGGCGTACTTCGCGTAGGGCTGCTTCTTGCGCAGGTCCCAGGCCACGCCGGAGCCGCGCAGCATCGGGCCGGTCATGCCCCAGGCCATCGCCTGTTCCGGCGGGATCACGCCGATGCCGACCGTGCGCTGCTTCCAGATGCGGTTGTCGGTGAGCAGGGTTTCGTACTCGTCGACGCGCTTCGGGAAGTCCGCGCAGAAGTGCTCGAGGTAATCCAGCAGCGAGCCTTCGCGCCAGGAGTTGAAGCGCTTGAGCTTCTGTCCCTTGCGCCACGGCGATTCCTTGTACTGCGGCATCTTCGCCGGCAGGTCGCGGTAGACGCCGCCCGGGCGGTAGTAGGTCGCGTGCATGCGCGCGCCGCTGACGGCTTCATAGCAGTCCATCAGCTCTTCGCGTTCGCGGAAGGCGTACAGGAACACCGCCATCGCGCCGAGGTCGAGCGCATTCGAACCCACCCACATCAGGTGGTTCAGGATGCGGGTGATCTCGTCGAACATGGTGCGGATCCACTGCGCGCGTTCCGGCGCCTCGATCCCCATCAGTCGTTCGATCGCGAGCACGTAGGCATGCTCGTTGCACATCATCGACACGTAGTCCAGGCGATCCATGTAGCCGATCGACTGGTTGAACGGCTTGGACTCGGCCAGCTTCTCGGTGCCGCGATGCAGCAGGCCGATATGCGGGTCGGCGCGGCGGATCACTTCGCCGTCCATTTCCAGGATCAGGCGCAGCACGCCGTGCGCGGCCGGATGCTGCGGGCCGAAGTTCAGCGTGTAGTTGCGGATTTCCTGCTGGGTTTCGCCGGCATTGCTGGCGAAGAGATTGCTGGTCGGCACGGCGCTCATCGACGGCCCTCCCGCTCCAGGATCTTGCTGCCGCGCTCGCCGCTGGCGGTAGCGAAGCGGGCGTCGTCGCGGACCACGCGCGGCACGCCGACGCGCGGCTCGACCGAGGTCACCGGCTCGTACACCACGCGCTTCTTCTCGGCGTCGTAGCGCACTTCGACATTGCCGATCAGCGGGAAGTCCTTGCGGAACGGATGGCCGACGAAGCCGTAGTCGGTCAGGATCCGGCGCAGGTCCGGATGGCCTTCGAAGATGATGCCGAACAGGTCGAAGGCTTCGCGTTCGAACCAGTTCGCGCCCGGCCAGACGTGCACCAGCGACGGCACCACCGGCAGGCTGTTGTCGGCGGCGAAGCAGCGCACGCGCAGGCGCAGGTTGCGCTTGACCGACAGCAGGTGGAGGACCGCGGCAAAACGCTTGCCCTGGATGTCGGCGTCCGGCGCATCGGTGCCGGGCTGGGCGACCTCGTGGCTGGGCTGCTCGCCCCACTTGAAGCGGCCCGGGCCCTTGCCTTCCACGCCGCGGCTGAAGCCGGTGTTGGACACGTCTTCGGTGTCCCACTCGTCCTTGCCGTAACCCATGTAGTCGACGCCGCACAGGTCGATGAAGGTGTCGAAGCCGAAGTCGTCGCGCAACGCCGTGCAGGCGGCCAGCCAGTCGCTCGCCGCGACTTCCAGCGTCACTTCGCCGCGCGGCTGCGCGACCTGCACCGCGGCCTCGCCGAAGCGCGCCGCCAGTTCGTTCGCGAAATTCCCCATGGGAGCCGTACTCATGCGCGTGCGCCCTCGGCGCGCTCGCCGCCGGCGAACGGGTTCTGCTCCATCCGGCGGATCTTCTTCTGCAACTGCAGGATGCCGTAGACCAGCGCTTCGGCGGTCGGCGGGCAGCCCGGGACGTACACGTCGACCGGGACCACGCGGTCGCAGCCGCGGACCACGGAATAGGAATAGTGGTAGTAGCCGCCGCCGTTGGCGCAGCTGCCCATCGAGATCACCCACTTCGGGTCGGGCATCTGGTCGTAGACCTTGCGCAGCGCCGGGGCCATCTTGTTGCACAGGGTGCCGGCCACGATCATCACGTCGGACTGGCGCGGCGACGGGCGGAACACCACGCCGTAGCGGTCCAGGTCGAGGCGCGCGGCGCCGGCGTGCATCATCTCGACCGCGCAGCAGGCCAGGCCGAAGGTCATCGGCCACATCGAGCCGGTGCGCGCCCAGTTCCACAGCGCGTCCATGCTGGTGGTGACGAAGCCGTTCTGCAGCAGCGGGTTGTCGCCTTCCGGGCGCAGGATGTCGTCCAGCCGGCCTTCCGGCAGCGGGTTGTGCATCAGCCCGGAAACGGTGTCCATCACTCCCATTCCAGGGCTCCCTTCTTCCACACGTAGATGAAACCGATCAGCAGCAGGGCCAGGAACACGCCCATCTCGACCAGGCCGAATACCCCCAGCTCGCGGAATACCAGCGCCCACGGGAAGACGAAGGCGATTTCCAGGTCGAACACGATGAACAGGATCGCGACCAGGTAGTAGCGCACGTCGAACTGGCCGCGCGCGTTCTCGAACGCGCCGAAGCCGCATTCGTACGGCGACAGCTTCTCGGCGCTGGGGCGCTTGGGGCCAAGGACGTTGCCGACGATGATCAGGGCGATGCCGATACCGGTGGCGACGATCAGGAACAGCAGGGTTGGCAAGTATTCGGCCAGCACGCGTGCCTCGTTGTTCTTGTGGGGCTAGCCGGCACGAAGCCGCTCGCTTATCCGTAATAGTGTAGCCGGGCCGGGTCGGGCGCGGCCATACCCGGGTGCATTCGCCCGGATGAAATCGTGGCCAGTCGCGGCTTCAGCCGCCTTCCAGCGCTTCCCAGCGCGCGTAGGCGTCATCCAGCTGCCGCTGTGCGGCCGCCAGCGCGGCATTGTCGGCGGTCACCGCCGCGGCATCGCGCTGGAAATACCCGGGCTCGGCCATCTTCGCGGTGAAACCGGCGATCTGCGCTTCCAGCGCCTCGATCCGCCCGGGCAACTCCTCCAGCTCGCGCTGGGCCTTGAAACTCAGCTTGGGCTTGGATGCCGATGGCGGCGCGGGGGTGGCCGGAGTGGCGGCCTGCGCCGCCTGCGGCTTCGACGGCGCCGCGACAACGGCAGCGGCATCCCGCTGGCGCAGCCAGTCGCTGTAGCCGCCCACGTATTCGCCGATGCGGCCCTCGCCTTCCATCACGATGGTCGAAGTCACCACGTTGTCGAGGAAGTCGCGGTCGTGGCTGACCAGCAGCAGGGTGCCGGGATAGTCGGCCAGCAATTCCTCGAGCAGTTCGAGGGTTTCGACGTCGAGGTCGTTGGTCGGTTCGTCCATCACCAGCAGGTTGGACGGCTGCGCGAACAGCCGCGCCAGCAGCAGGCGGTTGCGTTCGCCGCCGGACAGGCGGGTGATCGGCGCACGGGCGCGTTCCGGGGTGAACAGGAAATCCTGCAGGTAGCCGATGATGTGCTTCTGCCTGCCGCCGACCTCGACGAACTCGCGGCCTTCGGCCACGTTCTCGATGGCGTTCCAATCCTCGCGCAGGGTGGCGCGGTACTGGTCGAAATAGGCCACCTGCAGCTGGGTGCCCTGCTTCACTTCGCCCGCTTGCGGCTGCAGCTCGCCCAGCAACAGCTTCAACAACGTGGTCTTGCCGCTGCCGTTGGGGCCGACCAGGCCGATGCGGTCGCCGCGCAGAATCGTCGTCGAAAAATCACGGACGAGCACCTTGTCGCCATGGGCAAACGACACGTCCTTGGCCTCGATCACCTTCTTGCCGGACTCACCGGCCTGGGCGGTAGCCATCTTCACGTTGCCGGTCTGCGCGCGGCGCTCGGCGCGTTCGACCCGCATCGCCTTCAGCCGGCGCACGCGGCCTTCATCGCGCGTCCGGCGGGCCTTGATGCCCTGCCGGATCCACACTTCCTCCTGCGCCAGCAGCTTGTCGAAGCGGGCGTTTTCCTGCGCTTCGGCGTTCAGCCGCTCTTCCTTGCGGCGCACGTAGTTGTCCCAGTCGCCGGGCCAGCTGGTGAGCTGGCCGCGGTCGATCTCGACGATGCGGGTGGCCAGCGCGCGCAGGAAGCGGCGGTCGTGGGTGACGAACAGCAGCGCCCCGCTCCACTGCTTGAGGAAGCCTTCCAGCCAGTCGATGGCGGCGATGTCGAGGTGGTTGGTGGGCTCGTCCAGCAGCAGCAGGTCGGGCTGCGAGACCAGCGCGCGCGCCAGCAGCACCCGCCGCTTCATGCCGCCGGACAGCCGGCCGAAATCGGCATCGCCATCCAGCCCCAGCCGTTCCAGGGTCTCGATCACCCGCTGGTCCAGCGACCAGCCGTTGGCGGCCTCGATCTTGGCCTGCACTTCGGCCAACGCGTCCATGTCGATGGGCTCGGCATGGATCAGGTGGTGGTAATGCGCCAGCTGCGCGCCGAGTTCGCCCAGGCCGGCTGCGACCACGTCGAACACGCTGCCCGCCGCATCCAGCGGGACTTCCTGCTCCAGCCGGGCGACACGACGGCCGCCTTCGACCCGGATCTCGCCGTCGTCCGGCCTGAGTTCGCCGGACAGCAGTTTCATCAGGGTGGATTTGCCGGCGCCATTGCGGCCGATCAGGGCGATCCGCTCGCCGGGTTCGATGGCAAGGTCGACGTGTTGCAGCAGCAAGGGCCCGCCGACGCTGTAGTCGACGCCCTGCAAGGTGATCAAAGGCATCCGCGCATTGTACGTGCCGGCGTCATCGCACACCCATCCGATCGACCGTTCCCGTCCACTCGCGGTCGCGGTAGGCTTGCGCCAGGCACACCCCAACCACACGACCGGAGAGCGCCATGAGCAAGGGCATGGACCAGAAGAAGAACGAGAAGAAGAAGCCGGAAAAGTCGCTGAAGGAAAAGCGCGCGGCCAAGAAGGAAAAGAAGGGCAAGTAAGCCCCGACCGGCGCCGGGACCAGAATCCCGGCGTCAGGAACTGCAGGACAGCATCGAGCAGCCGGCCTTGTCCTTCGCCCAATCGGGCCGTTTCCCGGCGTAGCGTTCATGGCCCGGCTGTTCGTCGTACGGGCGACGCATCACTTCCAGCAATTCGCCGATGCCGGCCATGTCGCCGGCATGCGCGCGATCGATCGCTTCCTGCGCCAGCCAGTTGCGCAGCACGTATTTCGGATTCGCGGCGCTCATCCGGGCGCGGCGCTGTTCGGTAGTGAGCGCGTCATCACGCAGGCGCACGGCGTAGCGCTGCAACCAGGCGTTGAAGGCACCCTCGCCGGCTTCGCGCTTGGCGGCGTCGTAGAACGCCTCCTCGAACACCGCCAGCGACGACGCGGCCGGATCGAAATCGGCCAGCGCGCGGAACCACAGCGTCATGTCGACCTCATGCGCGTGCAGCAGGCCGTGCAGGTCGCGGATCAGTTCGACATCGGCATCGCGGCAGTCGGCCAGGCCCAGCTTGCGCGCGGTGGTGTCGCGGTCCGCGGCGGTGAACGCCTCGGCGAAGCGCTGCAGCCCGGCCTGCAGCGGCGCGGGATCGGCGAACAGCGGCGCCAGCGCCGGCGCCAGCTGGCCCAGGTTCCAGTAGGCCACCCGCGGCTGCCAGCCGAAGCGGTAGCGGCGGCCAGTGGCGTCGGTGGTGTTCGGCGTCCAGTCCGGGTCGTAGGCATCGATCCAGCCGTACGGGCCGTAGTCGATGGTCAGTCCGAGGATCGACAGGTTGTCGGTATTGAGCACGCCGTGGACGAAGCCGACCCGCATCCATTCGGCCACCAGCCGCGCGGTGCGTTCGCAGACCTCGCCGAACCATGCGGCATACAACGCTTCGCCCTCGCCCGTCAGCTGCGGATAGTCGCGGGCGATGCAGAAGTCCACCAGCCTGCGCAGCAGTTCGATATCGCCGCACGACGACGGCAGCTCGAAATGGCCGAAGCGCAGGAACGACGGCGCCACCCGGCACACGATCGCGCCCGGCTCCACTTCGGGATGGCCGTCGTAGAACATGTCGCGGACCACGCCATCGCCGCTGCCGATGAGGCTCAGCGCGCGCGTGGTCGGGATGCCGAGGTGGTGCATCGCCTCGCTGCACAGGAATTCGCGGATCGACGAGCGCAGCACCGCGCGGCCATCGGCGGTGCGCGAATACGGCGTCGGGCCGGCGCCTTTCAGCTGCAGTTCGCGGCGCTGGCCATCGGGCAGCACCGCCTCGCCCAGCGAGATCGCCCGGCCATCGCCCAGTTGCCCGGCCCAATGGCCGAACTGGTGACCGCCGTAATTGGTCGCGAACGGCTGCATGCCGGGCAACAGCGCATTGCCGGCGAATACCTGCACGAACTCGGGCGATGCCAGGTCTGCATCGCTGAAACCCAGTTCGGCGGCCACTTCGCGCGAATGCGCCAGCAACTGCGGCGCGGCGACCGGCGTGGGTTCGACCGCCGACCACAGCGCGCCCTGCACCTGGCGCGGGAACACGCGTGGCTCGGGATCGCCGGGCAGCGTGTCGATCAGCGCATTGTCGAAGCGCAGCGGCGTCATCGCGCCACGCCCAGCACGGCGGGGATGACGATTTCTTCCTCGTCCTCGATATGCCTGCGCGCCACGCGGGCGACGCGTTCGCCGGCCTTGGCGATCTCGTCCCAGGCCGAGGCCGGCGCATCGGCGGTCGGCAGGTTCGCCAGCGCGCGCTCCAGCGGGCCCAGCACCGCGTTGAGCACGATGTGGTCGGCTTCCAGCAGGTTCAGCGGCCGCGCCAGCGACGGCGCCGCGCGCAGCAGCTGCGGGAACATGCTCTGGTCTTCCAGCCGATGGTGGCCGTGCAGGTGATCGACGGCGTGCCTGGCGATGGGGGCGATCTCGCCCGCCAGCCGCACGCGGTCGGCATCGGAAAGACCGTCCTCGGCCAGCGTGCGCAACGTGCGCTCGACGATGCCGAGGTTGTGCACCATCGCGCGGTGGATTTCCTGCCAGTGGCGGGCAAGGCCATTCGCATAGTCGGGATGCTCCGCCCAGCGTTGCGGCGGCCATTGCGCCAGCCCGGTCAATGCGGCGCGCAGTTCGGCCTGCAGGCAGGCGCGCTCCAGCACGTTGTGCTCGGGGGTGCGGTAGTCGGGGAAACGGGACGCGGCGGCGTCGAGGACGGTATAGGCCATGGCGCTTGAGATGGGGGCGCAGGCGGCCTCCCGCAAGCGCTGGAGCCTTCGCTCAGGCCCGCGCGCGTACAATGTGCAACCGATTACGGCGAACAGCCGCGAGACGCCCATGAGCGCCGACACCCCGACCACCACCTTCGCCGACCTCGGCCTGCCCGATTCGCTGCTGGCCGCCCTGCGCGAAGTGGGTTACGAAACCCCCAGCCCGATCCAGGCCGCCACCATCCCCGCCCTGCTGGCCGGCCGCGACATGATCGGCCAGGCGCAGACCGGTACCGGCAAGACCGCCGCCTTCGCCCTGCCCGCGCTGGCGCGGCTGGAAGCGGCCGCCAACAAGCCGCAGGTGCTGGTGCTGGCGCCGACCCGCGAGCTGGCGATCCAGGTCGCCGAGGCCTTCCAGAAATACGCACACCACATTCCCGGTTTCCACGTGCTGCCGATCTACGGCGGCCAGAGCTACACGCCGCAGCTGAGCGCGCTCAAGCGCGGCGTGCACGTCGTCGTCGGCACGCCCGGCCGCGTGATCGACCACCTCGAACGCGGTTCGCTCGACCTGTCGCAGCTGCGCATGCTGGTGCTGGACGAAGCCGACGAAATGCTGCGGATGGGCTTCATCGACGATGTCGAAGCCGTGCTCAAGAAGACCCCGGAGACCCGCCAGGTCGCGCTGTTCTCGGCGACGATGCCGGCGCAGATCAAGCGCATCGCCCAGACCTATTTGAAGGATCCGGCGGAGATCGCGATCAAGGCGCCGACCACCACCGCCGAGAACATCCGCCAGCGCTTCTGGATGGTCAGCGGGGTCAACAAGCTGGATGCGCTGACCCGGATCATGGAAGCCGAGCCGTTCGACGCGATGATCATCTTCGCGCGCACCAAGCTGGGCACCGACGAGCTGGCCGAGAAGCTGGCGGCGCGCGGCTTCAGCGCGGCGGCGATCAACGGCGACGTCGAGCAGAAGACCCGCGAGCGCACCATCCAGCGCCTGAAGGACGGCCAGATCGACGTGCTGGTGGCCACCGACGTGGCCGCGCGCGGGCTGGACGTAGAGCGCATCAGCCACGTGCTGAACTACGACATCCCCTACGACACCGAAAGCTACGTGCACCGCATCGGCCGCACCGGCCGCGCCGGGCGCAAGGGCGAGGCGATCCTGTTCGTGGCCCCGCGCGAGCGCGGCATGCTGGGCGCGATCGAGCGCGCCACCCGGCAGAAGATCGAGCAGATGAACCTGCCCAGCGTCGACGCCGTCAACGAGCGCCGCGTGGCCAAGTTCCTGGACAAGATCGAGGGCGCGCTGGCCAGCGACGACCTCTCCGTGTTCCGCGACCTGGTCGAACGCTACGAGCGCGAGAAGAACGTGCCGGCGGTGGAGATCGCCGCCGCACTGGCCGCGCTGGTGCAGGGCAAGACCCCGCTGCTGCTGGCCAAGCCGGCGGTGCCGGAACGCACGTTCGAGATCCGCGAGCGCGCCGAACGCCCCGAACGACCCGCGCGCGAGCCGCGCGAACGCACCCCGCGCGACCCGAACGCGCCGGACGTGCCGATGAAGACCTACCGCATCGAAGTGGGCTACCAGCACGGCGCGCAGCCCGGCCACATCGTCGGCGCGATCGCCAACGAGGCCGACCTGGAAAGCCGTTTCATCGGCCGCATCGACATCCGCGACGACTACACCCTGGTCGACCTGCCGGACGGCATGCCGCCGGACCTGCTGCAGCACATGCAGAACGTGCGCGTGGCCAGCAAGCCGCTGCGCATGAAGGAAGCGACCGCCGAGGACATCGATGCGCCCAAGCGCAAGCGCAGCTTCGGCCCGCCACGCGGCGACCGCCCCGACGGCCCGCGCAAGCCCGGCGGGTTCAAGAAGCCCGGCGGCTTCAAACCGCGCGGCCCGCGTTCCTGACCGGCCGCGATAAGCGCATGACGCACGGCGATTGTCGATGACGCGGCGGGCTTTGGCATAGTCGCCGCATGCCGCGCCTCCTCGTCTTCCAGCACGTCGCCGCCGAACCGCTGGGCACGCTCGACCCGCTGATCCGCCGCCGCGGGCACCGCATCCGCTTCAAGAATTTCGAGCGGCATCCGGACGCGCAGCTCAACACGGAGCGTTACCGCGGGTTGATCGTGCTGGGCGGGCCGATGAACGTCGAAGACCATCCGCAACGGGCGCACCTCGCCAACGAAATGCGCGCGATCGAACGCATGCTGGAACAGGGCAAGCCGGTGCTCGGCATCTGCCTGGGCGCGCAGTTGCTGGCGCATGTGCTGGGCGCGCCGGTACAGCGCAACGAGACGCCGGAGATCGGCTGGTATCCGCTGTGGAAGACCGTCGACGGCTTCGCCGACCCGGTGCTGGCGCCGCTACAGGCGGAGACCCCGGTGTTCCAGTGGCACGGCTGCCGCTTCGACATTCCGAAAGACGCCGTGCACCTGGCGCGCAGCGCGCAATGCGAGCAGCAGGCGTTCCGCTACGGCGACAACGCCTACGGCTTCCAGTTCCACCTGGAGATGGACGAACGCCTGGTCGAGCGCTGGCTGGCGAACCCGGCCTATCGCGAGGAACTGGCCGATGCCGGCCTGCCGCACGACGAGCACGCCATTCGTGCGCAGACGCAGCAGCACATCGCCGCGATGCAGCAACAGGCCGATGCGGTGTTCAACAACTTCCTCGACCTGGTCGGCCGCCCGCAGCGCCGCTACACCCTGCCCTCGCGCGAATGGGCCTGAGCGCGTGAGCGAGCGCGACTTCGACGCCATCGTGATCGGCGCCGGCGCGGCCGGGCTGATGTGCGCGATCGCCGCAGGCCAGCGCGGCCTGCGCGTGCTGGTGCTCGACCACGCCAACAAGGTCGGCAAGAAGATCCTGATGTCCGGCGGCGGGCGCTGCAATTTCACCAATACCGGCACCACGCCGGCCAACTACCTGTCGGCCAATCCGCATTTCTGCAAATCGGCGCTGGCGCGCTACACGCCCTGGCATTTCATCGAGCTGGTCGAACGCCACGGCATCAAGTACCACGAGAAGGAACTCGGCCAGCTGTTCTGCGACGAGTCGTCGAAGCTGATCGTCAAGCTGCTGCTGGACGAATGCGCGGCGGCCGGCGTGGACGTGCGCACCCACTGCAGCATCGAACAGGTCATGCATGGCGACAGCGGGGAGTTCCGGCTGCGCACGTCGCAAGGCAGCTTCTCGGCGCTGGCACTGGTCGTCGCCAGCGGCGGCCTGTCGATCCCGAGCATGGGCGCCAGCGGCTTCGGCTACCAATTGGCCAAGCAGTTCGGCCACGAGGTGCTGCCGACGCGCGCCGGCCTGGTGCCGCTGACGCTCACCGGCAAGCACGCCGAGCGCCTGCAGGAGTTGGCCGGCGTCTCGTTGCCGGTGGAGGCGCGCTGCAATGGCACGAGCTTCCGCAACTTCATGCTGGTCACCCATCGCGGGATCAGCGGCCCGTCGATCCTGCAGATTTCCAGCTATTGGCAGCCCGGCGACGACCTGCGCCTGGACCTGCTGCCCGGCATCGACATCGAGGCACAGCTGCAGGAATGGCAGGCCAGCCGCCGCGATGCGGAGCTCAAGACCTTGCTGGGCGAAGTCCTGCCGAAACGCTTCGCCCAGCGCCTGTGCGAGCACTGGATCGCCAGCAAGCCGCTGCGCCAGTACAACGCGCCGGAACTGCGCGGGATCGCCGAACTGCTGTCGTCATGGCCGCTGGTCGCCAGCGGTACCGAGGGCTATCGCACCGCGGAAGTCACCTTGGGCGGCGTGGATACCGACGGCCTGTCGTCGAGCACGATGATGTCGCGCCACGTACCGGGCCTGTATTTCATCGGCGAGGTGGTCGACGTTACCGGCTGGCTGGGCGGCTACAACTTCCAGTGGGCGTGGGCCAGCGGCCACGCGGCCGGCACGGCGATTGCCGGATGAAATCGGCGGCCTGAGTCAGAACGGCCAGGGCAGCCCGAGGTGCGGCGCCAGGAACCAGTACAGGCCGACCAGCACCAATGCCCACATCGCCAGCTTGAAGAACACGCCGACGACCTTGAGCGCGAGCCAGATGCCGATGATGACGATGACGATGCCGAGCCAGCTCATGCGCGAATCCCGATGGATGTTGCGTGCAGCTTAGGCGACCGGCTCGCCATCGGCCAGCGGCTTGAGTTGCGGGTCCAGCGCCACCCGCTCGTCGAACACGAAGCAGCGCCCGTCGTAACCGGCGCCGCCGACCTGCTCGAAATAGCCCAGGATCCCGCCGTCCAGCTGCAGCAGGTTGTCCATGCCGTCATGGCGCAGCCATAGCGCCGCCTTCTCGCAGCGGATGCCGCCGGTGCAGAAGCTGACCACGGTGGCGTCGCGCAAGGCCTCGCGATGCGGCGCCAGCGCTTCGGGCAGTTCGGTGAAGTTGTCGATCGGCAGGGTCAACGCATCCTTGAAGGTGCCGAAGCCGAATTCCTCGCGGTTGCGGGTATCCAGCAGCACCAGCCGCTTGCCGGCATCATCCCGATAGCCCTGCGCGATCCAGCGCTGCAGCGTCGCGGGTTCGACCGCCGGCGCGCGTGCGCCGGTGTCCAGCGGCGAGGCATGTTCGCGGCGGAACGCGATGATCTCGTCCTTGCGCTTCACCTTGAGCCGCGCGAACGGGATCGTCTCGCTCCAGCTTTCCTTCGCGTGCAGGCTGGCGAAGCGCGGATCGTCGCGCAACCAATCGAGAAAGCCGCGTAGCGGCGCTTCCGCGCCCGCCAGGAACAGGTTCAGGCCTTCCGGCGTCACCAGCATGCTGCCGCGCAGCGCGTCGGCCTCGGCACGCTCGCGCAGGCGCACGGCCAGCGCATCGGCATCGTCGATGGCCACGAACAGGTAGGCGGCGATGTTGAGGATCATGCCGCGCCCTCGTTGCGGGGCAGATCGTTGCGGAGCAGGACGCTGCAGCAGGTGACGGCGCCCTCTGCCTTCTGCAACTCGGACACATCGACCGTGGTCACCGCGATGCCGGCCGCGCGCAGGCGTTGCAGCGTGCGCGGGAAGCCATCGGGATAGAGCAGCGCATCGCCGATGCGGACCGCATTGGCGGCATGCTCTTCGGCGGGATCGACTTCGATGCATCGGTACCCGGCGAATGCGCCGGCATCCACCAGCCACTTCGGATTGACCAGCACGGTGCCGTCGCCCACTTGGGTCACCGCCGACTTCAGGTGCAGGCAGCCGCGGGTGGCCACGTCCTCGACGGTGTAGCCGAACGGCGCCAACAGCTCGCGCAGTTGCTCCCGGCCCGCCGCATTGCTGCGCGCGGAGATGCCGACGAACACGCGCCTGCCGATCCGCAGCACGTCGCCGCCGTCCAGCGTGCCGGGCGCCTCGATCCGCAGCAGGCGACGGAAGCTTGCCAGCACTTGCAGCACAGCCGCGCCCTCGCCACGACGGGATGCCGCACCGGGACGGGTCGCCACCGCGATCTCGTCGAACGCCAGCGCCACGTCCTCCACGAACACCGAATCCGGGAACGCCGCTTGCGCCGGCAAGCGGATCACTTCGCAGCCCAGCGACTCCAGCGCGCGGCAATACGCGTCGTGCTGCGCCTGCGCGCGGCCGATGTCGATCGGGCTGCGGTCGACGAAGGAGAGTTCGCACTGGGCCAGCGCCGGGCTGACCTCGCGGGTGATGGCGGTCCACATGCCGTCATTGTACGGAGCGGCGCATGGGATCATGTGCGGATGCCGACGCCTGCCCGCCTCCCGCCCCGCCTCGCCGTGATCGGCGGCGGCCCCGCCGGCCTGATGGCCGCCGAAGTCGCCTGCACGGCCGGCATCGAGGTCCACCTGTTCGAGGCCAAGGGCTCGGTCGGCCGCAAGTTCCTGATCGCCGGCAAGGGCGGGCTCAACCTCACCCATTCCGAGCCGCGGCCTGCGTTCGATGCGCGCTATCGCGAGCGAGCGGCCGAAGTGGGCGCGTGGCTGGACGCGTTCGATGCCGACGCCTTGCGCGAGTGGGCGCGCGGTTTCGGTATCGAGACTTATGTGGGCAGCTCCGGCCGCGTGTTCCCGATGGATCGCAAGGCCGCGCCGCTGCTGCGCGGCTGGGTGCGGCGGTTGAAGGATGCCGGCGTGCAGTTCCATGTCCACCACCGCTGGCAAGGGTGGGACGATGCCGGCGCGCTGCGCTTCGCCACGTCCGATGGCGAAGCCGCGTTCGCCGCCGATGCCGTGGTGCTGGCGCTGGGCGGTGGCAGCTGGCCGCAACTGGGCTCCGACGGCGCGTGGGTCGAGACGCTGGCGGCGCGCGGCATCGACATCGCGCCGTTGCAATCGGCCAACTGCGGCTTCGACATCGGCTGGAGCGAATTTCTCGCGAAGAAGCATGCCGGCGCGCCGCTGAAGCCGGTGGTTGCGCACTGGCGCGATTCCGCAGGCATCGAACGCGCATTGCAGGGCGAATGCGTGCTGACCGAAAGCGGCATCGAAGGCAGCCTGATCTACGCCATCGCCGCGGACCTGCGCGAGGCGATCAATCGCGACGGCGCGACAATCTTGCATCTCGATCTCGTGCCTGGCCGCGAACGTGAACGGTTGCACCGAGACCTCGAAAAACCGCGCAAAGGACGCAGCCTGGGCGAGCACCTGCGCCGGCAGGCGGGCATCGATGGCGCGAAGGTCGCATTGCTGCACGAGGTGCTGGACAAGCCCGCGTTGCGGGACATGACCCGCGTCGCCGCCACCCTCAAGCGCCTGCCGCTGCGCCTGCTGCGCCCGCGGCCGATGGCCGAAACCATCTCCACCGCAGGCGGCGTGCGGCTGGAAGCGTTGGACGATGCACTGATGCTGCGGGATTTCCCGGGCGTGTTCGCCGCCGGCGAGATGCTGGACTGGGAAGCGCCGACCGGCGGTTATCTGCTCACCGCCTGCTTCGCCAGCGGGCTGCGCGCCGGCAACGGCGCGGTGCGTTGGCTGCAGGCGCCGCGCTAGACCCTTACTTCTTCGCCGCCTCGGCCCTGGCCTTCTCCATCGCGGCCTTCGCGCGTTCCGCGGTGTCCTTCTGGAATTCGGCGATGTGCGGCAGCTCGCGCAGCACCTTCGAGTGCGGATCCAGCGTGTAGCTGGCGCCGGCCGGCAGGTCGACATGACCGCGGCCACCGGTCATCGGCACATCGACCACCCTGTCGCCGACGCGCACCTGCACCGGCAACGGGAACGGTTTGTCGTCCTGCGTTTTCCAGCGTAGCGATAGACCGTTCGCATCGCGCGTAGCCAGCAGTTCCGGCAAGGCGGCATGGCGCAGGTAACCGTCGAAGAACCAGCCGTAGTCCTTGCCGGTGATGCGGTTGACGATGGCGATGAAGTCTGCGGTCGAGGCATAACGCGGCTTGAAGTTGCCGGGACGCGGCGTGGCGGTGCCGTAGACCAGCTCGCGGATGGCGCGGAAGAACGCGGCATCGCCGATCAGCCCGCGCAGGGTATGCAGCGTCAGCGAACCCTTGTAATAGGTATCGTTGCCGGGTCCCTCGCCGGGCTTGTACACCTCGCTTTCCGGCAGACCACGCCCGGAGATCACCGGGTACTTGTTGACCAGCGCCGCACGCTGCTTCATCAGCGCCGCCATGTATTCCATGTCGCCGCGCAGCCACTGCAGGTACAGCGGCTGCATGTAGCTGCCGAAGCCCTCGTGTAGCCAGAAGTCGTCCCAGTCGCGGTGGGTCAGCTGGTTGCCGAACCACTCGTGGGCGAATTCGTGCTGCAGCAGCCAGTCGTAGCCGGCATCGGCCTTCTTGTAGTCGTTGCCGTAGGCATTGATGGTCTGGTGCTCCATGCCCAGGTGCGGGGTCTCGACCACGCCCATCTTTTCGTCGGCGAACGGATACGGGCCGATCATCTCCTCGAAGAAATCCAGCATCGGCGCGAACTCGGCGAACAGGCCCTCGGCCTTGGCCTTGTTGCCCTTGAGGTACCAGAAGCGCAACGGGATGGTATTGCCGTAGCGCGACGTGTATTCGCCCTGCAGTAGTTCGTACGGGCCGATGTTGAGGGCGATGGCATAGGTATTGGGCTGCTTCGCCCGCCAGTGGTAGGTGCGCCAGCCATCCTTTTCGTCCATGCCTTCGGCGATGCCGTTGCCGGCCGCGACCAGCGGCGCCGGCACGCTGACGTGCTGGATCACCTCCCGTGGTTCGCCTTGCGGGTGATCGATGCACGGCCACAGCAGGTCGCAACCTTCGCCCTGCACCGCCGTCGCGACCCAGGGTTCGCCGGTCGGTGCCGTGGCCCAGACGAAACCGCCATCCCATGGCGCCTTGTTCGCCACATGCGGATGGCCGGCATAGCGGATGCGCAACACCGCGCGCGCGCCGGCCGCCAACGGCTTCGGCAGGTCGACCGTCATCCGGCCTTCGGGATTGCGCCAATGCGCGGCAGCAATCGGCTTGCCGTCGACTTCGACCAGCCCGATCCTGTAGTTGCTGTCGAGATCGACGACCAGCCTGTCGATCGGCTTGCTGGCGAGGAAGGTCAGCGTCGCATCGCCGTCCAGCGACTTGCGCGCGGGATCGACCTTGAACGCGAGGTCCGCGCGCTCGAACGCCACCGCTTCCTGTTCCGGCGCGCGCGGCAGGCCGCTGGCGCTGGTGGTCCTGGTCAACGCGGGTTGTCCGGCCTGCGCCGCGAAACCGGCGGACGCGAGTGCGGCGGCAAGCAGGCAACGAGTGAGGCGCATGGCGTGGATCCACGTGAACGGGCGCCAACTTTCGCATGCACGGCCGGGCCCCGACCCTGTCTTTCGTCACATCAACGCGCCGCGACCGACGCGTAGGCTCCCCGGCATCGTCCATGAGGAAGCCGTCATGCGCCTGCTTGCGACCCCGATGCTGCTGACCGCCACATGGCTTTCGATGCCGGGCATCGCCGTTGCCCAACATGCCGGCGAGGATGCGGCGGTGCGCAAGCCGTTGGAAGCCTACCTGCAGGGCCACGCCACAGGCGATGGCGCCTACATGCGCCAGGCCTTCCTGCCGACCGCGCACATCGAGGGCATCCGCGACGGCAAGTTCGTGTCGTGGACCGCGGACGAGTACATCGCCGGCTTCAAGGGCAAACCGGCCGAAGACGAGGCGCAACGCAAGCGTTCGATCGACCGGGTCGACGTCAGCGGCAACGCGGCGATGGCGCGGGCCACCCTCGACTATCCCGGCGGCACCTTCACCGACTACTTCGTGCTGCTCAAGGTCGACGGCGAATGGAAGATCGCCAACAAGGTGTGGACGCGCAACCCGAAGCCGGCAATGCCCTGACCGGCGACGCTCCGCTTCAAGCGGGGCGCGAAGCCCGGCCATGCCGGGCTTCGTCGTCCGCGATCAGCGACAGCGGCCGAAGCGATCCGGCGAAGCGCCGGGGCCACCGCGCCAGCCCGGCGGGTTTTCCCAATTGGTGCCACGCCCGCCCGCGCGTCCCGGCGGGTTGTTGTCGTTGTCCAGCCAGCAACGCCGGGCCTGGTTCCAGAAACCGTGTCGCGGATGCCAATAGCCGTACACCGGGTTGAAGTAGTAACCCGCCGCAACCCGATCGAAGCGGTGCCGCTGGCCCTTGTAGCGCCAGTTCCGATAGTCGGGCGAGGCGCCCGGCCCGCCGCGCCAGCCCGGCGGGTTTTCCCAGTTGGTGCCAGGGCCGCCGGCGTCGCCGGGCGGATTGTTGTCGTGGTCGTGGCGGCGGTCGCGCGCGCCGGCGGTGCCGGCGACGCCCGCGGCGAGCAACGCCGTGAGCAGCAGCATCTTGGTCTTCATCTCGGGACTCCTGTCGCGCTGGATGCGCACTTGCCACAACCGCGCCGGGCCATCCGGCGTTGACGCGAGGTCGGGTTCCGTTTCGCTACGGCTCAGCCATCGAGGCCACCTGCGCCGCGAATCTGAATGGCTGCTTGCGAATTCTTCACACTGGCCGCCAACACGGTGAAATCTCAGCATCGATTCATCCACGCGACCGCTAACTGCTCCCATCGGGCACGAATGGGTCGTGCCCCGAGGAGAAACAGATGACCCGCCTTCCCGCTACCCGCACCCTGACCACCGCCCTGCTCGGCGCGCTGCTCGCCATGGGCGGCATCGCACCCGCGTTCGCGCAGCAGCGGGACGACGACCAGGACAATTACGACCGCCGTGCCGCACGCAAGGAGCAGCGCGACCAGCGCGAGGAACAGCGCCAGCAGGCGCCGCGCCTGGAACAGCGCCAATCGCGCGACGACGAACCGCAGCGCCACGAGCACTGGGGCGACACGCAACGCCAGCAGCAACAGCAGCGCCGCGAAGCCTTGGACATCGAGCAGTCGCGCCAGCGCGAGCGCATGGCCGAGCGCGTCGAACAGCAGCGTCGCGAGCAGGCCGAACGCCAGTCCCAGTGGCGCGAAAACGAAGCCGAACGGGCGCGCGAACGCCGCGAGCAGATCGCCGACCAGGGCCGCCAGCGCGAGGAAATGAGCCGGCGCATGGCCGAGCAGCGCCGTGAAACCGGCCAGCAGCAACAGCGCGAGCAAGCCGAACTCCGCCGCGACATGGAGCGGCGCAGGGACGCCGAGCAACAGCGCAGCCGCGACCAGTCGGCCCGCGAACGGATCATCGCCGACGCCCGCGCCCGCGAGGACCGCAACGACCGCCACGACGAGCGCCGCCCGGATTGGCGCGATGACCGCCGAGACGACGACCGCAACGACCGCATCTCGCGCGAACAGCAGCAGCGCCGGATCGAGGACCAGCGCCGCCGCGCGATGGACTGGCAGCGCAACGAAGCCGCGCGCCGCGCCCAGCTCGAGCACCGCAACCGCGAGCTGGAACGCCAGCGCCGCAACGCGCAGTACCGCTACCAGCAGGACTACTACCGCCGCTGGCTGGCGCAGCAGGCGCGCTGGAACGCCTCGCGCTACGACTACTACAGCGACCCGTACTACTACACCCCGTACAACTACCGCTACAGCTACGGCGGCAACTGGTACAACACCAACAGCTACGGCGCCGAGCTGCTGCGCCAGGCCGTGCGCGACGGCTACCAGGAAGGCTATTACGCCGGCCGTGCGGACCGCATCGACCGCTGGCGCTTCGACTACCGCGGCAACTACGGCTACATCGACGGCAGCTACGGCTACAACGGCTATTACGTCAGCCGCAGCGACTACCGCTACTACTTCCAGCAGGGCTTCGAGCGCGGCTACCGCGACGGCTACTACAGCCGCAACCAGTACGGCCGCTACGACAACGGCATCGCGGTGATCCTGCCGGTGATCCTCGGCGCGATCCTGGGCTTCCAGACCTACTGATCGCCCGCCTCATCGCGGCTTCGACGCCCGGCCTCGCGCCGGGCGTTTTCCTTGCGCGCTCAGCGCAACTGGCTGTCCTTGCTGCCGCGGCGGTTGTAGCCGCTGCCGGCGCCGGCCTCGCGGTCGTGCGCCTCCTGGCAGGGCACGCACAAGCGCACCCCGGGCATCGCCTTGCGCCGCGCTTCCGGGATCGGCGCATCGCATTCCTCGCAACGCTCGAGCCCGGGCCCGCTCGGCAACTGGCTGCGCGCGCGCTTGATCGCATCCTTCACGGTCGCGTCGATCTGGTCCTGCACCGCGCCGTCGCCGGCCCAACCGGTTGCCATGGCCCGCCCTCCCGTCGATCCTTCGGCCGCAACCCTAGCACCAGGCCGGCCAGCGGTGTGGCATGCCGCGCGTCCGTGCCCCACACTGTGGGCAACGCTCTGGGGGGAGCCGGTGGATGGCTGCAGTTCCGAACGAGGCATCGCGCGCCAATGCCGGTGACGCGCCATTGCGGCTGCATGGCCTGCACAGGCGCGTCTATCGCTTCCGCACGCTGGGCATGGGCCTCGGTTTCCTGCCGATCGCGGCGGTCCTGCTGGAATTGCAGGCGCCGTGGCCGGCATGGACATGAGCGGCATGCTGCTGCCTGCTGTGGCCGCACCTCGCCTATCTCGCGGCCGCGCGCAGCGCGGATCCATTCAAGGCGGAACTGCGCAACCTGATGATCGATTCCGCGCTGGCCGGCAGCCTGGTGCCGGTGATGCAGTTCAACCTGCTGCCCTCGGTCCTGCTGATGACGGTGACCACCGCCGACAAGATCAATTCCGGCGTGCGCGGCCTGTGGCGCCGCTCGCTGCCGGCCATGCTGCTCGCCCTGCTCGCGGCGGGACTGTCGACCGGCTTCGCGATGCGCTTGCCCACCAGCACGCCGGTCCTGCTGGCCTGCCTGCCGATCCTGGTCATCCACACCCTGGCGGTCAGCGCCAGCGGCTACCAGCTGATCCGCAAGGTGCAGAAGCAGAACCTGCGCCTGGACGAACTCACCCGCTTCGATGCGCTGACCGGGCTGGAAAGCCGCGGCCACTGGCAGCAACAGGTGGAAGCCCTGCTCGCCCGCCACGACGCGGCCGCGCCGGCCAGCATGCTGCTGGTCGACGTCGACCTGTTCAAGGACATCAACGACGGCCATGGCCATGCCAGCGGCGACGACGTCCTGCGCGGCATCGCCGGGGTGATCCGCGCCGCGATACCCGACGGCAGCCACGCCGGCCGGGTCGGCGGCGACGAATTCGCGATCGCGGTACCGGTCGCGCTGGACGCTGCACGGCGCATCGGCGAACGCATCCGCCAGGGCGTGGATGCGCTCGAGTTCCCGCGACAGCCGCCGTTGCGCTGCTCGGTCAGCATCGGCATCGCCGAACCGCCCGCGGGCGATGCCGGCCTGCGCGGCTGGATGGAAGCCGCCGACCAGGCGCTGTATCGCGCCAAGGCCGCGGGACGCAATCGCGTCGCGGCCCGTCCGGACCTGCCGGCATTGGCGGAACCTTGACGCCGGCTTCGGCCAGAATCGCCCGATGGACATGGCACCGAACAAGCAACGCAAGCTGATCGCCACGCTGTCGGATTCGATCAGCGGCGCGCGATCGCTGGAGCAACTGGTGCGGCCGCTGCTGGTGCTGCTGGAAACGGTCACCGGGCTGGAATCGACCTACATGACCGCGATCGACGAGGATGCCGGCCTGCAGCACATCCTGTACGCGCGCAACAGCCAGAGCCTGCAGATCCCGGAAGGCCTGTCGGTGCCGTGGGACGACACCCTGTGCAAGCGCGCGCTGGACGAAGGCCGCATGTACACCGACGACGTCGCCGACTGCTGGGGCGATTCGGATGCGGCGCGCGCGCTCGGCATCGCCACCTATGCCAGCACCCCGATCCACGGCGAGGGCGGCCGCCTGGTCGGCACCCTGTGCGCCGCCAGCGACCGGCGCAAGCCGCTGGCCGAGGATGCGGCGCAGGTGCTGCGCATGTGCTCGCAGCTGATCGGCCAGCAGGTCGAGCGCGAGCGCCTGCTGCAGGAATTGCGGCATGCGAACGAGGCGCTGGCGCGCAGCGCGCTCACCGATTCCGCCACCGGCCTGCCCAACCGTCGCGCGCTGATGGACGAACTGGGCAGGCGGCTGGCGCGCAGCGAACGCAACCACAACGAACTGTTGGTCGCCTTCATCGACCTCGACGGCTTCAAGGCGATCAACGACCGGCACGGCCACGAGGCCGGCGATCGCCTGCTGGTGCTGATCGCGGATGCGCTCAGCCATGCCGCGCGCGCCGGCGACTACTGCGCGCGGCTAGGCGGCGACGAATTCGTGGTGCTGGCCAGCGTGCCGGCGGATGAAGGCGACGCCGCGCTGGCGGCATTGCAAAAACGCCTGTACGAGGCCACGCGCGGACATTTCGAACTGGGCGATGGCATCGCCATCGACTACGCCGGCCCCAGCATCGGCGTGATCCTCGCCCCCGCCGACCAGCACGACGTGGATGCCGTGCTGGCGTTGGCGGATGCGGCGATGTATTCGGTCAAGCGCCTGCGCCGGGCCGACCGCCCGCGTTAACCGGTCTTGCGCGCCTTCCAGGCCGCCAGCAACTCGGCCTCCTTCTCGCGGCTGATGCCGGCGCGCGGCTTGGCCTGGCGTTCGGCCGGCAGCGCATGGAACCAGTCGAGCAGGTCGGCCACCGTGGTCGCCAGCGGGCGCAGGGTCAGGCCCGCGGCCAGTGCGCGCGCATTGCTGACCGAGCCGTAGCCCGCGTACGGATTGTCCGCGCGCGGCACCCAGATCGGCAGCTCGACCTTCTGCTCGTCGATGAACTGCGGCGACACGTGGGTCAGCTGGATGCCGTTGGCGGTGACGGCCTGGCAGCCGTAGATCATCGCGTCGGTGGAGAGCGGGTAATCCGGCCCGACCGCATTGAAGATGCCGTAAGTCCTGGCTTCGGCCAGGCGGATCATCCATTCGCCCAGGTCGCGGCCGTCGATGACCTGGATCGGGTCCTGGCCATCGCCCGGCACCAGCATCTCGCCGCCCTGCGCCACCCGCAGCGGCCAGTAGGTGAAGCGGTCGGTCTCGTCGCGCGGGCCGACGATGTAGCCGGGGCGGACGATCGTGCTGCGTTCGCCGTAGTGCTTGCGCACCTCGGCTTCGCTCAGCGCCTTCAGCGGGCCGTACAGGTTCTCGATGTCGGCCATCAGGTTGGCCTGGGTCTCCGCCATCGCGTCCTTGCCCTTGTAGACGGCCAGCGGCGCGTCCTCGGTCATGCCCGGCTTGCTGCCGTCGGCGTACACCGAGATGGTCGAGATGAACATGTAGTGGCCGACGTTGTCCTTCAGCACCTTGGCCGCGTCGCGCACCCAGAACGGCAGGCTGGTCGGGTTGTCGATGCACACGTCCCACTTGCGGCCCGCAAGCGACTTCAGGTCGCCGGTGTTGCGGTCGCCGTGCAGCTGCTCGACCTCGCCCGGCCATTCCGGCGAGGGCCGCTTGCCGCGGTTGAACAGGGTCACCTTGTGCCCGCGCGCCAACGCGTAGTTGACCTGGAACGGGCCGGTGAAGCCGGTGCCGCCAAGGATCAGGATGTCCAGCGGCTTGGCCGCCTTGCCCACCGGCGCAGGCGCGGTGCCGGACGAAGCGATGGAAGGCAGCGCAGTGGCGGCGGTGGCCAGTGCGCCGAACTTGAGCAGGTCGCGGCGGGTGGTGTTCATGCGGGTCCCCGGTGGTGGTCGCCCCACTCTGCCAGCGGCCCGGGACCGGCGCGTATGTCGGAAGTCGGGGGCACTGACGTCACGGGGCGCCCTTTCTAGACAAATTTTTCTAGACAATCTTTTCTAGTAGGCGTAGCGTGGCCTGCAATCGATGCGGGAACCCAGCGATGCGCGGCAAACGCCTACCCAAGCCCACCCCGGCGGAACTCGAGCTGCTGCGCACGCTGTGGCGGCTCGGCCCGTCCTCGGTCAAGCAGGTCCACGAAGCGCAGCAGGCGGAACGCCCGGAGCTGGGCTACGCCAACGTGCTGCGGCTGATGCAGATCATGCACGGCAAGGGCCTGCTCAAGCGCGACGAAAGCCAGCGCGCACACGTCTATGCCGCCGCGCAGCAGCCGGGCTCGATGCAGACCAAGCTGCTCGACGACTTCATCCACAAGGCCTTCTCCGGCTCCGGCAAGGACCTGGTGCTGGCGGCCCTGCGCGGCGGCCGTGTCAGCGATGCCGAACGCGAGGAAATCCAGCGCTTCCTGGAGGACACCCGCAATGACTGACGCGATCGCGATGTTGGTGCCGGTGATGGCCACGGTGCTGCTGCATTTCCTCTGGCAGGGCGTGCTGGTCGGCGTGCTGGCGTGGATGCTGTTGTCGCTGCTGCCTGCGGCGCGCCCGCAGGCGCGCTATGCGGTGGCCTGCGGCGCCCTGCTCGCCTGCGTGCTGCTGCCGCTGCTGACCTTCGCGAAACTGTCATTCGCAGGCGACGCCGAGGCCGCGGGCGTCACCGCCGCCTTGGCCGATGGGAGCGCCATCGTCGGGCCGACGATGGATGCGGCGGTGCTGTCCACCCTGTCCTCGCCCGGCAATCCGCTGCTGCAATGGATCGTCACGCTGTGGGCCGCCGGTGCCGGTGCCCTCGCCCTGCGCATGGCCTGCGGTTTGTGGTGGGTGCGCCGCCTGCGCACCCGCCCGCCCTGCGGCAACGCGCAACGCTGGGAAATCTGCGTGGATCGCCTGGCCTACCGCTTCGGCATCCGCCGGCATGTCGCGGTACGGTTGATCGAAGACGGCGACAGCCCGCTGTCGGTCGGTTGGTGGAAACCGATAGTGCTGCTGCCCGCCGCGATCGCCGCGCGCATGCCCGAGCCATTGCTGGAAGCCTTGATCGCGCACGAACTCGCGCATATCCGCCGCCACGACTACCTGGTCAACCTGCTGCAGGGGGTGGTCGAGGCGCTGCTGTTCTACCACCCGGTGGTCTGGTGGCTGTCGCACCGCATCCGGGTCGAACGCGAGCTGGTCGCCGACGACCTGGCCGCTGCACAACTTGGCGACCCGCGCCGGCTCGCCCTCGCCCTGTCCGAACTCGACCGCCTCGCCATCACGCGGTCGCCCATCCCGCACACCGCACTCGCGCAAGCCGCGCATGGAGGTCAGCTCATGTCCCGCATCAGGCAATTGCTCCGTCCCGAACACCGCATCGTCGGCGGCACCCTGCTGCTGCCCGCGATCGGCATCGTCGCCCTCGGCATCGCCTTCCAGGCGTATGCCAAGCTGGGGTCGACGCATCCGCTGCATGTCGCCTCCTCGACCGACGCACCTCCCCCGCCCCCGCCGCCTCCACCGAGCACGCCACGCACGCCGCCGCCGGCACCGCCTGCGCCTCCTGCACCACCGAGCGAACCCCTGCCTCCGCCTCCGCCGCCTCCGCCGCCTTTGCGCAACAAGGTTTCGATGCACTACGGCAGCAGCCGCGACGGTTATGCACTGGTGCGCAAGGGGCAGGACAACTACACCATGTCGGGCGACACCGACGATATCCGCGACATCAATGCGGCGAAGCATCGGATTGATGGCGACTTCATCTGGTTCCGCCGCGACGGCAAGGCCTGGGTGGTGCGCGATGCCGGCGTGCTGGCCCGTGCCAACCAGGCCTGGGACGCGACCAGGCCGCATGAAGCGAAGATGCAGGCGTTGGAGGCGCGGATGGAGCCGCACCAGCAGAAGATGGAAGTCCTCGGCAAGCGCATGGAAAGCATGCACGCCGGCTTCGAGCAGACGCCGCAGTCGCGCGAAGCCGAGCGCGCGATGCAGGCCCTGGCCGAACGCCAACGCGACCTCGCCGAGCGGCAACGCGCGCTGGCGATGCAATACGTGCGCGCCAGCGATGCCGAGCGCGAACGCCTGGACCGCCAGTCGCAGCAGCTCGACGCGCAGCAGGAGGCCATGAGCGCGCAGATGGAACGCCACTCCGCCGTGCTCGAGCAGCAGCATCAGCGCATGCAGGGCGAGAGCGCGAAGATGGAAGCCGTGGCCCGCGAGATGGAAGCCGCCAGCAAGCCGATGGAGGCGATCGGCAAGGAGATGGAAACCATCGGCAAGCAGATCGAGCGCGAGGCCAGGATCGCCGACCGCCAGGTACGCAGCTTGATCGATGAAGCGGTGCAGCAGGGCCTGGCGCAGCCGGCGCCCGTGCAGCGCTGAACACCGGCACATCGACGAAGAAACGCAAAGGGGCGCAAATCGCGCCCCTTTGTTTTCGCGCGCCGCGCGCGCGGCTCAGAACGCCTTCTTCGCCACCTTGTCGTGCAGTTCGCCGATCAACATGTTCGCGGCCGAGCCGTACCACCTGTGGTACTCAGCCACCATCTCGCCCTTGATGATCACCGGGTCGGTGGCGACCAGCGCCTGCGCCTGCGCGATGTCCTCGACGGCGAACACGAACAACCCGCGCCAATCGCCGCCGTCGTCCATGAACGGTCCGGCGATCGCCAGCTTGCCCTGCTTCGCCAGGCGCTCGATGTTGGCCATGTGTCCGGCGAACATCGCCTTGCGCTCCGCAGCGTCGGTCACCTTGGTCGGCCCCGTCTTCAGGATCACCAGCACGTAGCGGCGCATGCCGTAGTCGTCGGCGCCGGTTTTCGCCGCGAGCTGCGCATCGAAGCCCGCCGCCGGCACGGCCACGGCGGGATCGGCCGCTTCCGCGACGGACAGGGAGAGCATCAACGACAGGGCGAGCAGGCAACGGCGCATGGCGGTTCTCCGTGGTGAGCGCCCGAGTGTACGCATTGCGCCCGAGGAGTATCGTTGCCCGACCCCCACGCCGGAGCGTCCGATGAAACGCCTAGCCGTCCTCGCCCTCGCCGCCACCCTTGCGCTGCCCGCCTTCGCCGCGCTGAAGCCCGGCGCGAAGGCCCCGCAGTTCACCGCGCCCGCCTTCCTCGCCGGGAAGGCCTTTAGCTTCGACCTCGCCGCCGCGCTGAAGAAGGGCCCGGTGGTGGTGTATTTCTTCCCGGCCGCGTTCACGCCCGGCTGCAACGTGGAGGCGGCGACGTTCTCGCAGGCCATCGACAAGTTCAAGGCGCAGGGCGCGTCGGTGATCGGCGTGACCGCCGGCAATACCGAGCGGCTGGCTGAATTCTCGAAGGACACCGAGAAATGCGCGGGCAAGTTCCCGGTGGCGGCGGACGACGGCGCGAAGATCGCCAAGACCTACGACGCGACGATGATGCTGAAGCCGGACCTCGCCAGCCGCACGTCCTACGTGATCGCGCAGGACGGCAGCATCGCCTTCGTCCACGACGCGATGAGCCCGAACCTGCACGTCAAGGAAACCCTGGCGGCGGTGACCGCGCTCAAGGCGAAAAAACGCCGCTGAAACGACAAGGGAGCCGCATGGCGGCTCCCTCATCGCGTGCACCAGCGGAACGCACTTACCAGATGCGCACGCGCTGTTCCGGCGCCAGGTACATCTTCTCGCCGGCCTTGACCTCGAACGCCTTGTACCAGGGATCGAAATTGCGCAGCGGGCCGTTGGCGCGGTACATCACCGGCGAATGCGGGTTGGTCTTGATCAGGGTCAGCAGCGATTCGTCGCGGTACTTGCCCTTCCACACCTGCGCCCAGGCCAGGAAGAAACGCTGGTCGCCGCTGAGGCCGTCGATCACCGGCGCGGGCTTGCCCTTCAGGCTCAGCCGGTAGGCGGTGTAGGCCATCGAAATGCCGCCCAGGTCGCCCAGATTCTCGCCCATGGTCAGCGCGCCGTTCACGCACTGGCCGTCCAGCGGGCAGTAGCTGTCGTACTGCGCGCCCAGGGCCTTGGTGCGCTGCTCGAAGCGCGCGCGATCCTCGTCGGTCCACCAGTTGCGCTGGATCCCGTCGGCGTCCGACTTGCTGCCCTGGTCGTCGAAGCCGTGGCCCATCTCGTGGCCGATCACCGCGCCGATCGCGCCGTAGTTCACCGCCGCGTCGGCGTTCACGTCGAAGAACGGCGGCTGCAGGATCGCCGCCGGGAACACGATCTCGTTGAAGCTGGCGTTGTAGTAGGCATTGACCGTCTGCGGGGTCATGCCCCATTCCTCGCGGTCGGTCTTCTGGCCGATGCGGCGGTTCTCGTCGGCGCGGTTGTACTTGCGCAGCGCGATCGCATTGCCCAGCAGGTCCTTGGGCGAAATGGACACGCTGGAATAGTCCTTCCACTTCGACGGATAGCCGATCTTCGGGCGGAACGTCGAGAGCTTGCGGTAGGCCTCGGCCTTGGTCGCCTCGCCCATCCAGTCGAGCGTCTCGATGTTCTGGCGCAGCGCGGCGCGCAGGTTTTCCACCAGCTGGTCCATCGCCTGCTTGGCTTCCGGCTTGAAATAGCGCGCCACGTACAACTCGCCCACTGCATCGCCCAGGCCGCCGCCGCTGCCCACCAGCGCCACCGCGCGCTTCCAGTCGTCGCGCTGCGCCTTCTGGCCGCTGAGCACCTTGCCGTTGAACTCGAACGAGGCTTCGTCGATCTGCCTGCTCAGCAGGTCCGCATTGCCGTCGATGGCGTGGAAGCGCAGATAGTCCTGCCAGGTCGGCAGCGGCGTCGCATCGACCACGTCCAGCACCGGCTGCACCGCGTCCGGGGTGACGACGTTGACGCGGTCCGGCTTCGGCATCTGGTTGGCGGCCAGCCACGCGCTCCAGTCGAAGCCGGGATAGTTCTGCTGCAATTCCGCGAAGCTCACCACGTTGTAGGTCTTGTCGCGGTCGCGCAGCTTGGCCCGCTCCCACTGCGGCTTGGCCAGCCTGGTTTCAAGCGCGAGGATGTCCTGCGCGCGTTGCGCCGCGTCGGCGCCGGTCACCCCGGCGAAGCCCAGCATGCGTTGGATGTGCGCGACATAGGCCTCGCGGATCTTGGCGAAGCGCGCGTCGGGGTTGAGGTAGTAATCGCGGTCCGGCAGGCCGAGTCCGCCCACGCCCAGCGAGACCAGGTACCGGTTCGGGTCCTTGCGGTCGATCGACACGCCCAGCCCCAGCGGCGCGCTGCTGCCGTCCAGGTCGCTGTTGGCGAACGCGGCGACCAGGTCGCCCTTGCTCCTGATCGCGGCGATGCGGTCGAGGACCGGCTGCAGCGGCGCGATCCCGGCGGCATCGCGGGTGGCGCGATCCATGAAGCTCGCGTAGTAGTCGCGCACCTTCTGGTCGTTGCTGCCCGGCGCGATGCCGGGCTTGTGCGCCAGCCCGTCGACCAGGCCGTGCACCTGGTCCTCGGCGCGGTCGCGCAACTGGTTGAACGAACCGTAGCTGGTCTCGTAATCCTTCAACGCATAGGTGTCGATCCAGTGGCCGCTGGCGTAACGGTTGAAATCGTCGCCCGGCTTCACCGAGGCGTCGCGCGCGGACAGGTCCACGCCGAAGCGGCCCAGTTGCGGCTTGTCGGCGGCGGCGGTGGAAAACGCGGCAATGCCGAAGGCAAT
This sequence comes from Thermomonas aquatica, assembly GCF_006337105.1. Lineage (NCBI taxonomy): Bacteria > Pseudomonadati > Pseudomonadota > Gammaproteobacteria > Lysobacterales > Lysobacteraceae > Thermomonas > Thermomonas aquatica. The sequence goes on from NZ_CP040871.1 coordinate 443,638, forward strand.
GCCGAGACCAAGCAGGGAACGCTTCATCGGGGACTTCCGAGGGAACAGGAAGCCCGAGCATAGCCGGCACGCGATGGGCCGGCCTGTGCCGTTGGTTGCCTTCAGACCGCGGCGGTCACCACGATCTCGACCTTCCACGCCGGGTTCGCCAACTTCGCTTCCACGGTGGCGCGCGCGGGCGCATTGCCGGCCGCCACCCACGCGTCCCAGGCGCGGTTCATGCCGGCGAAATCGGCGATGTCGGCGAGGAAGATCTGCGCGCGCAGGATCCGGGTCTTGTCGCTGCCGCACTTGGCCAGCAGCTCGTCGATCTCGGCCAGCACCTCGCGGGTCTGGGTTTCGATGTCCGCATCCGGGGTGAGCGGCACCTGCCCCGCCAGGTAGGCGATGCCGCCGTGGATGCTGGCCTCGGACATGCGCGGGCCGGCGTCGATCCGCTGGATCGCGTTCGCAAGCGCGAAGTCCAGCGCCGCGCGCACCGCGGCGGCCTGCGCATCGTTGCATTGCTGCGGCGAGGCGCGCGGGCTGTCGGGATAGACCTCGGTCGTGGTCACGTAGCGCGCATCGGTGATGCCGGCGCACAGGCCCAGCGCGCGGCAGTCGTATTCGATCACGCCCGGCGCGACCACCGGCGAGCCGATGATCGTGCCATCCGGATCGGCGGGCGCGATATGCGTCACCCGCGCCACCTCGGCATTGACCGCCCGCTGGAACGCCGGCTGCGGGCGCGCGCTGTCGGCGCACAGGTAGAAGCCGTCGGGGATGGTGCCCGGCTCGAACGGCTTGCCGTCGCGCGCGGCCAGCGCGGGGCGGAATTCGGATTCGTCGCTGTCGGTGGTTTCGTGCAGGTCGATATGGACCAGGATCTTGCCCTGCAGCGGCTGCAACAGGTTCCACAGCGCCGCCGATTCCTGCGCCGGGCTGCCTGCGCGGAAATTGCGGTTCGGGTCCAGCGCCTGCGCGTTCCAGCGGTTGATCCGCTCGTAGGCCCAGGGCGACACGCAGGGCACGACCAGCAGGTTGCACTTGCCGGCGTAATCGCCCGCATGCCGCTGCGCGAACTGCAGCGCGCCGTGCACGCCGCTGGTCTCGTAGCCGTGCACGCCGCCGGTGACCACGGCGACCGGCAGGGCGTCGTTCCAGTCGCGGCTGCGCAATGCGAAGGCCGGATACGTGCCGTCCGGCGCGCAATCGAAGCTCGCGTACTGCTGCACGTCGAAACGGTCGCGCAGCGCGTCGATCTTCGCCGCCACCTCGTCGGCATAGCTGCGCCGCTTCGCCTGCACGGCGCGCCACTGCGCCTTTTCGGCATCGCCCCAGGGCGTACCGGGGGTGCCGATGGGATAGAACTTCGCCGTGGTCATCGCTGCCTTCCTCGCACGTGGGTGACCGGCATTTTCGCACTTGCGGCGCATGCGCCGATAATCCGCGCATGCGCTACCGCGGCCCGCTGCTGACGACACCCGTTTTCGATGCCCTGCTCGCCGCGCGCGACGCCGGCCTGCCGGCATGGAGCGGTTCGCTGGATCTTGGCCGAGGCACCGGCACGGCCACGCTTTCCGGCGACGGCTGGGAATGGAACGACGTGCGCTATCCGTATCCCGGCAAGCTCAAGGAGCGCACGATCTACTGGTGGGACGGCGACGCATTCGCGCCGGTGTCGCGCTACGCGGGCAAGCTGATCAAGCTGGTGCCGACCGAGTGGGACGTGCCGACCTTCGAGATCGACGGCATCAAGATGCTGCCCACCTCGAAGGAATCGCCGCTGGACGACGCGCGGCGCAAGGTGGCGCTGGTCCAGCCCGCGGGCAAGACCGTGCTGGACACCTGCGGCGGCCTTGGTTATTTCGCGGCGTGCTGCCTCGATGCCGGCGTGGCGAAGATCCAGTCGTTCGAGAAGAACGAAGACGTGCTGTGGCTGCGCACGCTCAATCCTTGGTCGCCGGATCCGGGTGCCAGCGGCGGGCGCTTGCAACTGACCCATGGCGACGTCTCGCAGGCCATCGCCGGGTTGCCCGATGCCGGCTTCGATGCCCTGCTGCACGATCCGCCGCGTTTCGGCATCGCCGGCGAGCTGTATTCGCAGGCGTTCTACGACCAGCTCGCGCGCGTGCTCAAGCGTGCTGGCCGCCTGTTCCATTACACCGGCTCGCCGAACCGGCTGACCAGCGGGCGCGACGTTCCGCGCGAGGTGGCCAGGCGGCTGGAAAAAGCCGGCTTCAGGGCGGAACTGGCGCTGGACGGCGTGCTGGCCGTCCGCCGCTGATCGCCGCTGCGACGTGTTCAACGGCATGTATCGGTCGAAGCTGCTGCGCAGCGTCCCGGCCACGACCGAATTCCCGGCAGCGCCGCCGCAAGGCGCGCAACCCGCGGCGAAGGCCGGCTGACGCAGGCGACTTCAAGCCCGCTTCACCGTCGCGCCATCGCCGGTTCGCGCCGGCGGCGCATCGTGGCCGGCATTCCACCGGCCGGATGCCGCATGCACGACGCAAGCCAGGGTTTCGACTTCGACGTGGTCATCGTCGGCGCCAGTTTCGCCGGTGCCGCCTGCGCGCTCGCCGCCGCCCAGCGCGGCTTGCGCGTATGCGTGCTGGAACGCAAGCGCGACCCCGGCGACAAGCTGCGCACCACCGGCATCATCGTCAAGGAAGCGGCCGAGCACACCCTGCTGCACCGCCTGCCCGCGGCGATGACCCGGCGCATCGAATCGGTGCGGCTGTACGCACCCAGCCTCAGGCAGGTCGCGCTGGCCGCGCCCGGCTACTACTTCCTCACCACCGACACGCCCGCGGTGATGCGCTGGCTGGCGCAGGAGTTGCGCGCGCACGGCGTCGACCTGCGGCTGGACTGCGCGTTCACCGATGCCGAACGCATCGCCGATGGCTGGCAGGTGCAGGCCGCGGGCAGCACGCGCTACCTGGTCGGCGCCGATGGCGCGCGTTCGCGGGTGGCGCGGCGCTGCGGCCTGGGCGAAGTACGCCAGTTCCTGTACGGCATCGAATACGAATTCCCCGGCGCGAAGCTGGCCGACCCCGACGCCCTGCACTGCTTCATCAGCAAGCGCTACGCACCGGGCTACATCGGCTGGCTGGCGCAGAACCCCGGCGGCGTGCAGGCCGGGCTGGCCTTGCGCCACGACCCGGCGAACGCGCGGGTGCCGGACATCGACGGCTTCCTGCTGCGCGCGGGCATGGCGGGCGGGCTGCCTCGCCATCTGAAGCCCGGGCATACCCGCGCCGGCCTGATTCCCTGCAGCGGGCCGGTGGCCGGCCTGGCCCGCGACCGCGCGATCCTCACCGGCGACGCCGCCGGGATCGTCTCGCCGGTGACCGCCGGCGGCATCCATGCCGCATGGGAGCATGGCTGGGCGGTCGGCCGCGCCATCGCCGCGCAGCTGCGCGATGGCGGGCCGCCGGCGGAACAGGCGGCGATCGATGCCGCGCCGCGCTTCCGCGCCAAGCGCGCCCTGCGCTGGGCTTACGACCGCCTGCAGTTCGACTGGCCGTTCGACCTGCTGCTGCATTCGCCGCCGTTGCGCTGGGCCGCGGAGCAGGTGTATTTCCACAAGCGCAGGGCGTGATTCCGCGCTCACGCGGCAAGCAGGCGCATGGCGTAGGATGGCCCTGCACCGTGCTCCACACGTGCGTCCCGTCCGACCGCTTGCATGGTCGCTCGCTGCGCTTCCCCCCATGCGTCACCACCCCTTCGCCGGGGTGACGCCCCCAAAGGGAGCGCCAATGCCGGGTCATCGCCACCCCCTCATCCGCGACCAGCCGCCACGCGGCCATCATCGGGCCAGCGCATGAATCCGCGGACCGATTCGCCAAGTTGCGATCGCTGCGACGCCGTGTGTTGCCGGCTGACCGTGGTGCTGATGGCCGAAGACGACGTGCCGCCGCGCTTCACCGCCTTCAACGAGCACGGCGTCGAGGTGATGGCGCGCGACGAGGACGGCTGGTGCGTGGCGATCGACCAGGGACGGATGTGCTGCTCGATCTACCAGCAGCGCCCGGCGATCTGCCGCAAGTTCGAGATGGGCGGGCGGTACTGCCGCGAGGTGCGCGCCGACTACGCCGACCGCAACGCCCGCGGCATCCCGCTCACGATGTATTGAAGGGAGGTGCCATGCCACGTCCGAAGAAACCGGCCGCGACGCCCGCGCCATCCGCCCTACCGCCGTCGAAGACCACCCATCTATTCCCGTCGCGCAAGCCGATCGACCGCAGCGCGATCACCCACGAACGCATCGCCGCCGACCTCGAGGATTTCCGCAAGGCCGGCGGCAAGATCGAAGTCCTCGGCGTGACCCGCAGCCTGAAGAAGATCGGCCCCGATGCGGACGACGCCCCGCCCACGTCACCCGCCAAGCCGCGGCGCTGATCCGGCGCGCGCCTTCGATGCTAGGTGGCGCGCGCCTGGTCCCGCGCCGACTTGCCGAACAAGGCCGCCGACAGCAGCCATGGCACTGCGAACAGCGCGCTGAGCGCGAGTTCGCGCGGTTCGAATCCGCCCATCGCCAGACCCACGCCGACCGCCAGCAATTGCGCGATCGCGGTCGCCGCCATTGCCCGCGCCATGCCGCGCGGCTGGGGGCCGGCGATCAATGCGCCCGCCAACGCGACCAGCAACACGCCGGCGAACAGCAGGTTGACCGGGTCGTGCTCGCTGCCGAGCATGCCCACCGCCAGGTTGGCCCAGACGGTGAGGAATGCGGCCAGCGCCGCCAGGCCGAAACCCGCGCGATAGGCGGTATTGCCGCTCAACCAGGCGCCGAGTTCGTACAGCCCGCAGGCGCCGGCCAGCATCGCGCCCATCACCAGGAAATCCAGGCCGGTCCAGTTCACCCCGCCCTGCGGGAAGAATTGCATCGCCAGCGCCGGCAACAGCAGCAGGCCGCCCGCCGCGCCCCACACGAATGGCCGCAGGCGATTGCCGCGCCCGCCGTTGCCGATTGCCATGGATCCGGTCATCGCCCTGTCCCCGCATTGATGTGGTGGCGGCCAGCTTGCCGCGGCCGGGTGAGCATGCGGTGGGCCTTGCGTGAAGCGGAAACGAAGTCGCGCCGCTCAGGCGCGGGGCGCGTCGTCCCCCAGCAGCGTCGCGAGTTCCGCATCCTTCTCGCTCCACAGCGCGTTCATCCACTGCTGGAAACGGGCGCGGAAGGCCCGGTCGTGCTGGTAGTCGCCGCGCAGGATCTCGTCGGGGATCGCGCGTTGGCGCACCCGCACGCGGACTTCGGGAATGCGGTCGGACAGCAGGTCGAGCAGCGTCGGCGATCCGCCCGGATAGGCGATGCTCACGTCCAGGATCGCGTGCAGGCCATCGCCCATCGCGTCCAGCACGAACGCCACGCCGCCCGACTTCGGCTTCAGCAGGCGGCGATACGGCGCGCCCTGCGCCGCATGCTTGGCCGGGGTGAAGCGCGTGCCTTCGACGAAATTCATGATCGCCACCGGCAGCGCGCGGAATTTCTCGCAGGCGCGGCGGGTGGATTCGATGTCGCGACCGGCCAGTTCCGGACGCTTCGCGATCTGCTTCGGCGTGTAGCGGCCCATGAACGGGAAGTCCAGCGCCCACCATGCCAAGCCGAGCAGCGGCACCCAGATCAGCTGGCGCTTCAGGAAGAAGCGCATGAACGGGATGCGCCGGTTGAACACCTTCTGCAAGACCAGGATATCGACCCAGCTCTGGTGGTTGGCCAGCACCAGGTAATGGCCGTTCCTGGCCAACGGCGCGTCCTCGCCGAGGTCGATCCGGGTCTGGGTGAAGCGGTCCCACATCCAGCCGTTGACCCCGATCCAGCTTTCCGCCATCCCGGTCAGCACGCCGTTGCAGGCCCGCCGCAGGCGTTCGGAAGGCAGCAGCGCCTTGAGCAGCGCGACCAGCAGCAGCGGCAGCACGTGCAGCACCGTGCTGGCGGCGATCAACAGGGACAGCAGGAACAGTCGCAACGGCAGCATGGCACCATGGCAGGCATCGGATGACGCGCCATTGTCCGGGGGAAACGCGGGTCGCGTCACCCTGCGCGGCTATTGCCTGACGAACGCCTGTCCACGCCAGCCGATCCGGCCGCGATCGCAACGCAGCGGTTCCGGCGGTTCCAGCGCCGAAGTCGATGCGCCGAACAGGCCCGGTTGCGCGGGTTCCAGCCGCATCGCCAAGGCACCGACGTCGGCGACCAGGCCCGTGTCGTCCTGCACCACCCGCATCTCGCCGTACAGCGCGTTGGCGTAGCGCCCCGTGCAGGCGCGCAGGCTGGCCGCATCCGCTCGCCAGCGCCAGCCGCCCCATTGCGGATCGGCGCGATCCTGTTCGATGGCGGCACGGCGCTTGGCGGCCTTGGCTTGGACATTGGCCGGATATCCCGCCAATGCCTTGCGCAAGCGCCCGGTTTCGCCGGGCTGGCCGGTCGCAAGGCCGATGAAGGCCTTGATCATCGCCAGTTGCAGGCCTTCCATCGCGCTGTCGCTGTTGGCCGCCAACGACAGGCCCGCGCGCGCCGACGGCACCAGCACCGTCACCGACACCGCGCCGTCGTACGCACCCGGGTGCATCAGCGCGGTCTGTCCGCGATAACTGCAGGTGTACCAGCCCAGGCTGTAGCCATTGCAGTCGATCTCGCCGTCGGCGAGCTTCGATTGCGCGATCGGCCGCTGCGAACGCTGCCATGCGCCGGCGGGCAATGCATGGCCGGCATCGCCGATGCCGAGGTTGGCCTGCATCCAGCGCGCCATCGCGTTCGGCGATGCCAGCAGGCCGCCTGCCGCATGCATCAGCGCATCCGGCTTCGGCCTCAGCGCGCGCCACTGCGAGCCGTCCCACTGGTGGTTCCAGCCCAGCTGCGCCTCGGGAACCGTCGAGGAGCGCGACGAAACGCCATCGAGGGCGAGCGGGCGCAGCACCGCGGCATCGAGCCAATCGCGCCAATGGCGCCCGGTCGCGGCTTCCAGTGCCGCGCCATAGATGAGGTCGCCGATGTTCGCGTAACGAAAGCCGGCGGCGCGCGGCGCCACTTCGCTCGCCAGCAGCGCCGGGTACTCCGCCGCCGGCACCTCGCGCACGTGCGCGGCGAGGACATTGAGGGTGTCGGTGGCCAGGCCTTCCTGGTGCGACAGCAGGTCGGCCATGCTGATCCGCCGCGGGTCGGCCGGTGCCGGCAACTGCAATGCCGGCCAGACATCCGCCAATGTCCTCGACAACGGGAATTCGCCGCGCGCATCCAGCACCGCGGCCAGCAGCCCGATGAAGGACTTGGTCTGCGAGGCGATGTAGAAGCGCGTATCGGCATCGGCCTCGATGCTGCGGTCCGCGCGCGGCCGGCCTTGCACATCGATCCATGGCGCGGCATCGCCCTGCACAATGACCGCCGCCAGCGCCGGGGTACCGCCCGGCACGCGCATCGCCGCGGCGACCGCGTCGCGGAACGGCGCGCTCAGCGCAGGATCGACATGCCGCAGCGCGGCGCTCGGCATCGGCGATGGCGTTGCGGCCAGCGCATCGCCCAGCAAGAGAGCCGGCAGCGCGAGCAACATGAACGGGGTATGGGCGATGGACTTCGGCACGATGCCTCCGGGCGTCGGGCGACACCGCCCGTCCGCAACGGATACGGGCCGCGCGCATGCCGTTGCATCGGCGCGGTCCCGCCGCATCGCCGCCGCGCGGAACCTTCCCGTTCCATCCCCGTCGAAATCCGCCGCGTCCGTCCGTCGTACAGTCGGACCCGCCCGGAGACCGCCATGACTGCCCCCCGCCTGCGCCTGTATGCCCACCCGTTCTCGTCCTACTGCCAGAAGGCGCTGGTGGCGCTGTACGAGAACGCCACCCCGTTCGACTACCGCAGCCTCGAGCAGGCAGGCAACAACGCCGAACTGGCGGCGCTGTGGCCGATGAAGCGCTTCCCGGTGCTGGCCGATGGCGAGCGCACGGTGCTGGAGGCGAGTTGCATCATCGAATACCTGCAGCTGCACCATCCCGGCCCGGTGCGGCTGATCCCGGACGATCCGGACGCCGCGCTGGAAGTGCGCATGCTCGACCGCTTCTTCGACAACTACGTGTCCACCCCGCAGCAGAAAGCCGTGTTCGATGCCATCCGCGCCGAGGCCGACCGCGACCCCTGCGGCGTGCGCGAGGCCCGCGCCATGCTCGAGACTTCGTACGCGTGGCTGGATGCGCGCATGGCCAGCCGCACCTGGGCCTGCGGCGACGGCTTCAGCCTGGCCGACTGCGCGGCCGCGCCGTTCCTGTTCTACGCCGACTGGACGCACCCGATCGACCCGCGCTTCGCCAACGTGCACGCCTATCGCGAACGGCTGCTGGCACGGCCGTCGTTCAAGCGCGCGGTGGACGAGGCGCGGCCGTATCGCGGCTATTTCCCGCTGGGCGCGCCGGATCGGGATTGAAGCCGGGCGCAGCGCGAGCGCCGCCTACAGGTCCAGTCCCTCGCGCACCTTGACGATGAAGGTCAGCGCGCTGCCGCTGCGCAGCTTGCCCTTCTCCACCCGCACGAAGAACGGGATGGTGCCGTTGCCGACCACCGACCAGGTCTTCTGCACCAGGTGGTAGAGGCCCTCCAGCCCGGGCAGGTTCTCGATCTCGACCACGAAGAAGCCAGTCGACTGGTCGAACAGGTGCGCCATCTGCCACAGCTGGAAATTGGACTTCTTCAAGCCGGTCACCGGCACCCCATCGGCATCGGTAACCCGGACCACGATGATCAGGCGGTCGTCGTCCTTGAGGATCGCGCCCTGCGCCGACACCTGCAACGGGCCGGAGGCAAGCGTGGGTCGCGGGGTCTTTCCTACCGTCGCGTCCGGACGCCCGGTGGGCGTGGGCGTGGCGCCTCCGACTTTCTTCCTGGCCATCTGCCGAACTCCTCGCGAGGGGGTAACCCTGTCAACGCGGGCGGCGGCGACGATGGGCCATCGTCCGTGGCCGGGTCAGGCTGCAGCGGCAGCCGAGAGCAGGCCCTTGCGCCGCAACCACCATTCCAGCGGCATCGTCACCAGCGGCGGGATCGCCGCCAGCATGCCCAGCAGCAGCGCCCAGCCCGGCCAGCGCAGGCGACTGGCGGTCACCAACGTGGCCGCCAGGTAGAACAGGAATGCCGCGCCGTGCAGGCGCCCGAACAACCACACGCCGACGTCGGTCGCCTCCGCGCCGTATTTCAGCCACATCCCGATCAGCAGTCCCGTCCAGGTCAGGGCTTCGGCGAACGCGGCGACCGCATACAGGCGTCCGCTCGCGGACAAGGGTTGGACGGGCATCGGCAACTCCGTGGCAATGGCCGGTCATTGTGTTTGAAACGGCGAATGGCGCAAACCTCGGGCGCGTCTGCGTGGCCGTACCGGATCAACTTGCCATCACAAGCGAGCACTCAGGCGCGGAAGACCGGCTCCAACAGCCGGAACGTGCCGGCGTCGGCATCCAGTTCGACCATCCCGCCCACCGGCACGATGAACTGCTCGCGGATGTGCCCGATCATGGCGCCGCGATAGGCCGGGATCTTCAACGGCCCGATGTGGTCGTCGAGGATCTGTTCCAGGGTGAGCGAGCCGTAGCCGTCGCCGGGCTTGCAGTCGCTGCATTCGCCGAAGATGAAGCCGGCGATCCGGTCCAGCGCGCCCATCAGCTTGAGCGTGCTGAACATGCGGTCGATGCGGTACGGCGCCTCGCCCACGTCTTCCAGGAACAGGATCCTGCCGTTGAAATCCGGCAGGTAGGACGAGCCGGCCAGCGCGGCCAGCACGCTGAGGTTGCCGCCCACCAGTTCGCCGCGCGCCTTGCCGCCGCGGATGGCGAGGGTGCGGTTCCGGCGCGGCACCAGTTCGTCGCCGGCCTCGGCCTTGTTGCGGTATTCGATCAATTCGCGGTCGAAGAACAGGCGACGGAACTGGTCGGCATTGAACGCATTCCAGCTGCCGGAACCGACCTGCCCGTGGAAGGTCACCAGCCCGGTCTTCGCGTGGATGGCGCTGTGCAGCGCGGTGATGTCGGAATAGCCCAACAGCACCTTGGGGTTGCGGCGGATGGCGTCGTAATCCAGCAGCGGCAGCAGGCGTGCGGCGCCGGAACCGCCGCGCACGCAGACGATGGCCTTGACCGTGCTGTCGGCGAACATCGCGTTGAGGTCGCCGGCGCGTTCCGCATCGGTGCCGGCAAGATGGCCGTAACGCGAGGCCAGATGCGGCCCGGCCTTGACCTTGAAGCCCAGCGCTTCCATCGCCTCGCGCGCGAGCTGCAGGCTGAAACTGTCGTCGCTGGCCGAGGACGGGCTGACCAGTCCCACGGTGTCGCCCTTGTTCAATGGCGCCGGCAACAGGCGCTTGTGCGCGGATGCCGTCGCGCCCGCCGTGCCAGCGAGCGGAAGCAAGGAGGTGGCCAGTGCCGCGCTGCCGAGGAATTGCCGCCGATCCATGCCGCCATCCGTGATGAAGTCGTACGCTGCAGGTTAACAACCACGCCCCACGCGCAACAATCCAGCCGGCGCCGGCGCATTCACGGAAGCCGGTTCATGCATGTCGATTTCCGTTACGCCGGTTCGTCATACAGTCGAACCCGCACACACTGCCGGGCCCGTCCGTTCACGATGCAGGAGCAACGCCATGATCCCGAAGAACACCATCTGCCTGTGGTACGACAACGACGCATACGGCGCCGCCACGTTCTACGCCGAAACCTTCCCGGACAGCGCGGTGACCCGGGTGACGCGCGCGCCCGGAGACTACCCGTCCGGCAAGCAGGGCGACGTGCTGACCGTCGAATTCACCGTGTTCGGGATTCCCTGCATCGGCCTCAATGGCGGGCCGGCGTTCAAGCAGAGCGAAGCGTTCTCGTTCCAGATCGCCACCGACGACCAGGCCGAGACCGACCGCTACTGGAACGCCATCGTCGGCAACGATGGCCAGGAAAGCGGATGCGGCTGGTGCAAGGACAAGTGGGGCCTGAACTGGCAGATCACCCCGCGCGTGCTCACCAGGGCCTATACCGGCAACGATCCGGCAGCGGCCAAACGCGCCTTCGACGCGATGATGACCATGCGCAAGATCGACGTGGCGGCGATCGAGGCCGCGGTGCGCGGCTGAGTTGCGAGGGCGCGCCCTTGGCAGGCGCGCCTTTGCCGGGGCGCCGCGGTCAGTACGCGCCCATGAAATCCTTCTTGCCCAGCTCGACGCCGTTGTGGCGCAACAGCGCGTACGCGGTGGTGACGTGGAAGAAGAACTGCGGCAATCCGTAGTGCAGCAGGTAGCCCTGGCCGCTGATCGAGCGCTCCTTCGGCGTACCGGGGCGCAGCAGGATGGTGCGATCTTCGCTGCCGTCGAACGCGGCGGCGTCGAGCCCGTCGATGAACGCCACGGTCCTGGAAATCCGCGCCTGCAGCTCGGCGAAGCTCTGCTCGGCATCGTCATAGGCGGGCACGTCCACCCCCGCCAGCCGCGCCGGCACGCTCTTGGCGAAATCGCAGGCGATCTGCACCTGCCGCACCAGCGGGAACATGTCGGGGAACAGCCGGGTCTGCAGCAGCACCGCCGGATCGATCTTCTTCTCGATGGCGTGCGCTTCCGCCTTGCCGAGCAGGTCGCCCAGGCTGGCGAGCAGTTGCTTGAACACGGGAACGGAGGCGGCGTGCATGGAAAGGCTCATGGCGATCTCGCTGGGGAAACCGCCATGGTAGCGCCGGCGGCGCGCTAGTCGGCTTCCGCCGCGGCTTCGCGGCCCTGCTGGCGGATCAACGCTTGCTCGCGCGCATCGTCGATCGCGTGGCGCACGCCATCGACATCGACCGCCGATTCGTCGTGCACGAACACGCCGGTCAGCTCGCTGTCCGGATGCAGTTCGCCGGCCTCGTACAGCGCCCACATTTCCTCGCCGTACCAGGTGTCCAGCAAGTCCGGCGCCCACGCGCCCAGGCTGGCGGTGAGGTTGTTGACGTCGCGCAGCAGCATCGTGCGCGCGGCATTGTTGCCGGCGGCGCTGACCACCTGCGGGAAGTCGATGATCACCGGGCCATCCGGCGCCACCAGCACGTTGTACTCGGACAGGTCGCCATGGATCAGGCCGATGCACAGCATCTTCTGCACCTGGTGGACCAGGAAACGATGGAAGCCGCGTGCCTGCAGCGGCGACAGCTCGACCTCGCCCAGCCGCGGCGCGGAATGGCCGTCGGCATCGACCACCAGTTCCATCACCAGCACGCCGTGGAAATAGCCGTGCGGCTCCGGCACGCGCACGCCGGCGTCGCGCAGCCGGTACAGCGCATCGACCTCGGCGTTCTTCCAGGCGGTTTCCTGCTGCTTGCGTCCGTACTTGCTGGCCTTGCCGATGGCACGCGCTTCGCGGCTGCCGCGCACCTTGCGGCCTTCCTGGTACTGCACGCGCTGCTGGAAACTGCGCTGCGCCATGTCCTTGTAGACCTTGGCACAGCGGATCTCGCGGCCGGCGCGCACCACGTACACGGCGGCTTCCTTGCCGCTTTTCAGCGGCCGCATGACCTCATCGATCACGCCGTCGTCGATGAGGGGCTGCAGGCCCGAAGGGGTTTTCATGGCATCTCGAGGCGAATGACGGCGCGACAGGACGCGCGCATCGGGAAATCGGGGGCGACAGAGTGCCTGATCGTTACACTGCCTGTCCTGAATCCCGTGGCGCGCGCGCATGTCCGATCCGGCCCAGCATCCCGTTCGATTGGCGAAACACGTGGCCGACCTCGCCCGTTGCACGCGGCTGGAAGCAGAGCAGTACATCAAGGGCGGCTGGGTGTCGGTCGACGGCCGCGTGGTCGAAGACCCGGCGCACCTGGTATCGGGCGAAGCCGTGCTGATCGATCCGGCCGCGCAGCTGGAAACCGTGGAACCGGCGACCGTGCTGCTGCACAAGCCGGTGGGCTACGACACCATCAGCGGTCGCAAGGCGGCCGCGGGACTGGTGCAGCCGGAGACGCGCTGGGCCGAGGATCCGTCCGGCGTGCGCATGCTGGATCGCCATTTCCATCGACTGACGCCGCTGGTGCCGCTCGATGCCGAGGCCAGCGGGCTGATGGTGCTGACCCAGGACGGCCGCGTGTGGCGGCGCCTGACCGAGGACGGCGACGAGATCGAACAGGAATTCGTGGTCGAAGTCAGCGGCGAGATCGCCCCGTACGGCCTGCGCAAGCTCAACCACGGCCTGCACTACAACGGCCGCGCGCTGCCGCCATGCAAGGTCAGCTGGCAGAACGAGGTCCGCCTGCGCTTCGCGATCAAGGGCGTGCAAGGCGGGCAGCTGCGCGACATGTGCGCGCAGGTCGGCCTGGGCGTGGTCGCGATCCGGCGGCTGCGGATCGGCAAGGTCTCGCTGGCGAAGATGCCGGTCGGCGCCTGGCGCTACCTGCCGGTCGGCGAACGGTTCTGACCGGCTTCAGGCGGCGCGCACGCGCAGCGTCAGACCCTTGAGGAAATTGCGCAGCAGCTGGTCGCCGCACAGGCGGAAGTTCTTGTGTCCCGGCTGGCGGAACAATGCCGACAGTTCCGGCTTCGAGATCGCGAATCCCGCGTCCGCGAAGGCCCGCTGCATGTCCACGTCGGTGAGCTGGAACGCCACCCGCAGCTTCTTCAGCACCACGTTGTTGTTGATCCGCTTCTCCAGCGGGCGCGGCGGCAGGGATTCGTCGCGGCCGCGGCGGTGGATCACCAGGCCGTCGAGGAAATGCGCCATCACCCGGTCGCTGCAGGCGACGTGGCCGGGCTCGTCTTCCTTCAGCAGGTATCCGCGCAGTTCGTCCTTGTCGATCGCGAACCCGGGATCCGACAGGCGGACGATCTCGATCAGCCTGTTGTCGCTCAGGTCCAGCATGTAGCGGATGCTGCGCAGGATGTCGTTGTTGATCATCGATCCGGCATGCGTTCTGGAAGTGGCGGCCAGTTTAGTGGCGAAACCGCCCCGCGCGCGGGCCAGCCGATCCAGCGCGATTCCGCCGCGCATTCCCCGTCCCGGCATGCTTTGCATTAACGTGCGACGCGCGGGACGTCGCCCGCGCCAGCCGCCCCGACCATGGCCCTCGACCTGTTCCTGAAGCCTTACAAGCCCAAGTCGCGTTCGAAGGCGGCGTCGCTCAAGGCGAGGGAGGCCTTGTTCGACGCGCTGCAGGCGGCTTATCCGCAAACGGCATTGATCGGCGATGCCAGGCAGGGCCGCATCGAACGCTTCCCGCTGGGCGAGCTGCACATCGCGCCGGACGAACTGCACTGGACCATGCATGGCGTCGACGATGCGGAACCGGTCCATGCCCTCGCCGACTGGTTCTTCGCCCACGGCTTCGCCTGCGTGGATCCGCAGGATGCCGGTTTCGACCGCCCGCGGATCGAACCGCCCGCGATCGGCGGCAGCCTCGACGACCTGGTCGGCGCGCGATGGCTCGGCCTGCGCTTCGACCGCAATTACGCCACCGCGCTCAACCTCGACTTCGCCCTCGCCGACGGGCGTCGCGCCGAACTGCGGATGTGGCACCTCGGCCGCTGCCAGGTTCCGGAACTGTCGCCGTTGGTGAAGGCCGTGGTCGCCGGCAGCGTGTTCGAACCCGGCGACTACGACAGCCTGCGCGTGCGGTTCGAGGGCGACCATGAGCTGGTCTTCACCGATGCCGTGTTCGGCGGCGTGCACATCGCCGCCTGACCGCGGCCAGCTCCGGCGCGCCCGATCGTCGATTCGCCGGCCGCCCGTTCGTCGCACGAATGCGACGCAAGAACCCCGCAGGAACCCGCCATGGACCCGACCATCACCGCCTTCCAGCATTCGCCCGACCGCGGCCGCGGGCTGGCGCGCGACATGCGCGTGCGCTGGGCGCTGGAAGAAACCGGCCAGGCCTACGACGTGCGCCTGCTCTCGTTCGCAGAGATGAAGCAGCCCGCGCACCTGGCGCTGAATCCGTTCGGGCAGATCCCGACGTACGAGGAAGGCGACCTGACCCTGTTCGAGTCGGGGGCGATCATCCTCCACCTCGCGCAGCGCCATCCCGGCTTGCTGCCTGCTCAAGCCGATGCCCGCGCACGCGCCATCAGCTGGATGTTCGCCGCACTGAATACGATGGAACCGCCGATCGTCGAATTCGGCATGGCCAAGCTGTTCGAACGCGACAAGCCCTGGTTCGAGCAGCGCCAACCCATGCTCGAAGACCGCGTGCGCACCCGGCTCGGCCAGCTGTCCGCCCGCCTCGGCGATGCCGACTGGCTCGATGGCGCGTTCAGCGCGGGCGACCTGCTGATGGTGACGGTGCTGCGCCGGCTCGACGGCCACGGGATGCTCGAGGAACACCCGAACCTCGTCGCCTACGTGGCGCGTGGCGAAGGCCGGCCCGCGTACCAACGCGCATTCGCGGCGCAATTGGCGGTGTTCGCCGCCGGCGCGACTTGAATCCGCCGCCGTTGCGGCGCGCACCGGCTGCGGATCAGCGGCTCAACAGCAGGATCGGCAACGCCATCAGGCCCAGCAGGCATACGATCGCCAGCACGGTCAGCAGCACGCGAACCGGTTCATCGCGCAATTGCGACCGGAAGGTTTCCGCGGTCCCGTCGCGCACGGCGGCGGCATGTTCGGCGCGCATGCGGATCCCGCGCTGGTCCTGGTAGTCCGCCATCAGCCGCCTGGCCTCGGCGATGGCCGAATCTTCCTTCACCCAGATCCCGCCGACCGAGATGTTCCACGGGCCCGGCCTGGTTTCGTAGTACGCGATGCCATTGGCATCGAGCATCGCGCGCACCTCGTCGGCCTCGTCGCCGGGGACATTGCGCAGGTTGAGCAGCAGCTTGGCCATGCCGCCGATGATAGCCGCGGCAACAGGCGCGGATGTCCGGTGCGCGCGCCGGACTGCGTGGATCCATGACGGGGGATCCGGCAACGCACGAGGGATCGCCATGCCCAGGATCGAACGGCCGTTCTTCCCGATCATCTACGTCCGCGGTTACGCGATGACCAGGGACGAGATCCTGCAGACCACCTCCACCCCCTACATGGGCTTCGAGGCCGGATCGACCAAGATCCGCCAGGCGCAGGACGGACGCGTGCTGAAGTTCGTGTTCGAGTCGCCGCTGGTGCGGCTGATGAAGGACTACGACTACCGCGACACCTATGCCTCGGGCGCGGAGAACGCCGGCAAGCTGCCGCCGCGCAGCATCGTCATCCATCGCTATTACGACAGCGCCGACCCGGCCTTCGGCGACGGCAAGGCGCCGTCGATCCCGGATGCCGCCAGGGCGCTGGGCCAGCGCATCGCCGAATTGCGCGACCGCGTCTGCGGCAACGTGGAGGCCGACCGCAAGGCCTTCCGCGTGTACCTGGTCGCGCATTCGATGGGCGGGCTGATCTGCCGCTGCCTGCTGCAGAACCCCGAGGTCGCGAGCGCCGAAGTGCGGGCGATGGTGGACAAGGTGTTCACCTACGCGACGCCGCACAACGGCATCGAGATGGGCGGCATCAACGTGCCCAGCATCTTGTCGCTCAACGACATGAACAACTTCAACCGCGGGGTGATGGCGAAGTACCTCAAGGTCCCGAAGGACAAGGTCAACACGCTGGGCGATTCCGGTTTCCCGCCCTCGCGGCTGTTCAGCCTGGTCGGCACCAACAGCCGCGACTACGCCGTGGCCCACGGCCTGTCCTCGCTGGCGGTCGGGCAGATGAGCGACGGCCTGGTGCGGATCGAGAACGCCTACGTCGAAGGCGGCCCGCGCGCCTTCGTCAACCGCAGCCACAGCGGTTTCTTCGGCATCGTCAATTCCGAGGAGGGCTACCAGAACCTGGTGCGCTTCCTGTTCGGCGACATCTGCGCCACCGGCCGGCTGGACATCGGCGCGCTGCCCTTCCCGCCCGAGATCGAACGCGCCCGCGCGCAGGGCAAGAAGATCGCCTCGTCGTACTACATCGAAACCACGGTGGCCCCGCGCGGCGCCTACACCTACGACCTGACCAGCCGCACCAAGGCGCAGGAAAGCGCGGTCCGGCGCGAATATTCGGAACTGTTCGACGCCGGCGGTGCGCTGGCCCGCAACGCGCGGTCGCCCGTCCTGTTCTCGGTGTTCCTCGACAGCGCCAAGATCCTGGCCGGCAGCGAAGTGGCGTTCTCGATCGAGATCGCGGTGTCCAACGCCGGTTACGAGATCGACGGCGCGCTGTTCCTGAAACAGCACATCCCCGGCGAATACCTGTTCCGCGACACCCTGGTGCTGTTCGCCAAGCGCGACGATGCCGGCGGCTGGAAGCTGCGCTACGTCTGGGCCGACGAGCACTGGGCCACCGGCCCGAAGAACGCCGCCGAACTGGCGCGGCTGGGCGGCAAGGCGATCGTCGGCACCGAACAGGCGCCATCGGTGTTCGCGGTGCCGCTGGCCTCCAGCAAGGGTTTCCAGGCGGAGCTGAAGATCGCGCTGGCGCCGTGGGCGTGAGCGTGAACCTGCGCCGGCGACGGCGCGAGCTGTTCGCGACGCGCCTTTCCCGCGACAATGCACGGACTGCGCGCGGAGCGGCGTGCTTGAGCGCGACTCGACCAGGACACAGATGCGCACTTTCGTACTGCGGGCACGGGCGGCACCCACCGACAGCCGGAAATTGCTGGCATCGGTCGGGCAAGAGGCGCATACCGAGATCCTCGCGCACACGCTGATGAACGCGGTGTTCGTGGCGCAGTCGCATCGCGCGGATGTGGTGGTCTACCTGGTGCTGGAAAGCACCCAGGATTTCTCGCGGACGATCCGCTTCGAGCCGGAGGCCATGCACGACATCGGCGGCTTCGACGAGCGCTCGCTGCTGGGCAAGGTCGCCAAGGCGCTGGATGCTTCGCGCGGCATGGGCAAGGAAGAGGCGCGGCCGGTGGAATCGGGCGTGACCGTGCGCACGCTGAGCTTCGAACGGCTGGTGCAGGAACTCGCCGTCGACCACCAGTTGTTCATGATGGACCGGAAAGGCGCGCCGATCCGCGAGCAGGCGTTCGAGGGCAATCCCTGCTTCCTGCTCACCGACCACATCCCGATGCCGAAAAAGACCTTCGCCAGCCTGGAACGGCTGGGCGCGAAGAAGCTGACGCTGGGATCGAAGATGCTGTTCGCCTCGCAATGCGTGGTGCTGATCCACCACGAGCTCGACCAGCGCCCGGGACCCGCCGGCTAGCGCGTTTCGGGGCTGGCGGTCTCAGGACAGGAATCCGGCCAGGCGCTGCATCTCGTCATCCAGCGCGTTGCGGAAGGCGGCGTCCTTGGGCGCGGCTTCGACATGGCCGAAGTCCGCTTCCACCCGTCCGTCGCGCACGCCGACATTGGCCCAGCCGATCATCCGCTCCCGCCACAGCATCGGCAGCGCGTAGTAGCCGAACACGCGCCTGGGCGGCGGCGTATAGGCCTCGAACTTGTAGATCCAGCCCCAGAACAGCTCGAAGCGGCGCCGGTCCCAGACCACCGGGTCGAACGGCGCCAACAGGCGCAAGGCGTCGTCCACCGCATGGCGGCGGGAACCCGGGTTCTCGCCCGCCGGCCAGTACCAGTTGACGCCATCGATGCGGCAACTCGGCAGGGAGTCGCGCGCATGCCCGAGCGCGGCCTGCACCTGCGCCTGCAGATGCGGCGCGCCATACCCGAGCAGGCGCGCCAGGTAGGTCAGGCTGGCCGCAGGCAGCGGCGCGTACGTGCGCACCACCAGCCCGACCAGTGCGGTGGCGCGACGCATACGCCCGTCGGGACTGTCGTCCGCCGGCGGGTGCGCGGCCACTTCATAGACCCGGGTGCCGCCGTCGCGCCGCTGCACGCGCAGCAGGCCGCGATAGTGCAGGCCGTCGAGCAGTTGGGTGCTGGCATTGCTGGATCCGCCCCAGTAATTGCGCACCCGGCCGTGGGCGAAATGCCGTTCGACCTCGCGCGGGTGCACCCGCCCGCGCTCGCGGACGAAGGCCAGCACCTCGGCGGCGCGCTTGCGGGTCGCCGCATCCCAGGCATTGCGCGGTTCGCGCGGATGCATCAGGGCGACATGCTCGCGCGGCAGGAAGCCGTAGTTGACCAGGCAATCCTCTTCCAGCGCGAGCCGCGGATAGCGCCGTTCCAGGTCGCCGGCGCGGTAATCCGCGACCCGGTGGCGCAGGGTCAGGTCCTGCGCGCGCGCCGGTGCGCGGATCGGATCGGCCTGCACGAAGCCCAGGCGCCGGATCGCGCGCGGCAGCGTGGTCGGCTCGAACAGCGTGCGGGCGATGGCGTAGCGGCGCAGCGCATCGAGGGTGGGATCGGCCATGGAATGGAGGCGTCGGCGGGAAGGGGGACGGGGCGATTCGAACGCAGGCTAGCAAGCGGGTGCAGATCCCGGGCATGCGCGCGGTCCGGGGCCGGCCGCGACGCGCCCGCCCCCGCCGCCGTTCATCGAAACGCAAGTCTGGGCTGGCCTCATCCGCCGTCGGGGAACGTATAGTTCGACGAGCATGGCGGGCACGGCGCCCGTCCACGAATGGCGGAGGAAGGTCATGGGTCTGATCCAAGCGGTGGCGGGTGCGGTCGGCGGGATGCTGGGCGACCAGTGGAAGGACTTCTACACGGTGCCGGCCGGATTGCCGTCGACCGCGGCGCTGTTCGCCGCGGTGCCGCAGGGCACCAATGCCGGGCGCGGTTCCAATACCCACGGCTCCTCCAACATCATCAGCAACGGCTCCAAGATCGTGGTGCCGGAAGGCTACGGCCTGCTGCTGTTCCAGGACGGCAAGATCACCGGCTTCGTCGCCGAGCCGGGCGGCTACGAATGGCGCTCGGACGACATCAACTCGAAGTCGATCTTCGCCGGCGACGGCATCGTCAGCCCGCTGATCATGCAGAGCTGGGAACGCTTCAAGTTCGGCGGCCAGCCGGGTTCGCAGCAGGCGGCGTTCTTCGTCTCGCTGAAGGAATTGCCGGACAACCGCTTCGGCACCCAGTCGGAGATCTACTGGGACGACGGCTTCCTCAACACCCAGGTCGGCGCGGTCACCCGCGGCTCGTACACGCTGAAGATCGTCGACCCGATCCTGTTCGTGAAGAACTTCGTGCCGGCCAGCTACCTGCAGCCCGGCCAGGTGTTCGATTTCACCGACCTCGACAACGCCGCCGCCGCGCAATTGTTCAACGAAGTGGTGGGCTCGCTGGCACCGGCCTTCAGCCTGTACACCAACGACCCGGGCAAGGGCAACCGCATCAGCAAGCTGCAGCAGGATTCGCTCGGCTTCGCCAGGAGCCTGTCGGACGCGGTGGAGAACGGCTACCAGTGGAAGTCGGACCGCGGCCTGGCCATCGTCAAGACCGCCATCGTCTCGATCGAATACGACGCCAACACCCGCGAGCTGCTGAAGACCGTGCAGCGCGCCGACGCGCTGTCCGGCGCGCGCGGCAATTCCAACCTGCAGGCCAGCGTCGCCCAGGGCATCCAGTCGGCCGGCGAGAACGGCGGCGCGGCGGGCCTGATGGGCGTGGGCATGGCCACCGGGATGATGGGCATCGGCGGCCTGCAGCAACCGGCGGCGCCCGCTGCGCCAGCCGCGGACGATCCGGTCGCCAAGTTGAAGAAGGCCAAGGAGATGCTCGACCTCGGCCTGATCACCCAGCAGGACTACGACGCGCTCAAGGCCAAGGCGCTGGGCCTGTAAGCCACCCATCGCGAGACCGCCATGTCGAACACCACGCCGCCGCCGGTGCCGCCCACCGGCCCTGGCTCGCCGCGGGACGTGCCGCCGTTGCCCGGGACTTTCCCGGTCGACCCGGCCAGCCTGCCCGAACCGATCCGCGATGAACTGCAGGCGCCGGATCCGGTCGCCATCGACACCGCATCCGAGGAGTTGAAGGACGGCGCCAACCGCTGCCCGAAATGCGGCTCCACCGAGATCAAGCAGCGGCCCGGCACCGATCTGCTGGTCTGCCTGTTCTGCCGCAACGAATGGCATGGGCAGCGGGTCGAGGAGGAATTCGGCTTCGGCGAGGGCATCGACCAGCTCAAGGGCACGGTGATCGCCTCCGGCGCGCGCGACATCCAGGCCGACGCCGCCAGCCTGATGAGCTTCAAGTGCGGCGGCTGCGGCGCGGAGGTGACGGTCAACACCGAAACCGCGATGACCGCGCGCTGCCACTGGTGCCGGCACGTGTTCGGCGTCAACGAACAGGTGGCGAACGGCGCGGTGCCGGACGCGGTGCTGCCGTTCCACATCAAGAAGGACGACGCGGTGGCGCGCATCCGCCAGTTCGTCGACAAGCGCCGGCTGTTCGCGCTGAAGGCCTTCAAGGAACAGTTCACCCCGGAGAACGTGGTCGCGGTCTACCTGCCGTACATGATCGTGGACGGCAACGCCAGCGCGGACGTCGCCGGCCATGGCGAGATCAAGACCCGCGAGTACACCCGCGGCAGCGACGACAACAAGAAGACCTACTACGACGCCGACGTCTACCAGGTGCAGCGGCACGTGGATTTCACCGTCGACGACCTGCCGCTGGAATCCTCGCGCGAACGCGGCAACCTCAACACCCGCGTCAACACCAACAACATCATCAACACCATCCTGCCGTTCGACACCAAGAACGCGGTGAAGTGGAACGCGTCCTACCTCAACGGCATCACTTCGGAGAAGCGCGACCTCGACGTCGAGGAACTGCGCCCGCAGCTGGAGGACCAGTTGCTGTCGATCGCGCGCGCGCAGGTCGAGGACTCGGTCAACCGCTACGACCGCGGCGTGCGCTGGGAACGCGAACGCCTGGACGTGCACGGCACCCGCTGGGTGTCGATGTACCTGCCGGTGTGGCTGTACTCCTACCACCAGCCCGGCGGCAACGGCGGCATGCTGCACTACATCGCGGTGAACGGCCGCACCGGCGAGACCATGGGCAGCGTGCCGGTGCAGCAGTGGAAGCTGCTCGCGGCGGCGATCACCGTCGGCACCTTCCTGGAAGGCATTGCACTCTGGATCGTGGGGAATTCGTCATGAGCGACGATGGTGGCTTGGGGCTGCTCCTGCTCGGCCCGGCCGGCGCCACCGGCCTGTACTGGATGCTGTACCGGTATTACCGCAACACCGACAAGTCGCATGCCTTCGAGCGCGAGACCAAGGTCGAGGCCAAGCCGGTCACCGGCGCGGAACAGGACCGCAAGGTCGACGAGGTCAAGGGCACCCAGAGCAAGCGCATCGAGGACGACAACGTCCACGACTACCGCGATCGCGTGGAGCGCATCCGCGGCGACTCTTCCTGATGCCCGACATGTCGTGGGGCCGGGGAACCTGCGCGCGTCGCGCATGTCCACCGGCCCTTCTGTTTGCCGGCGCAATGCCGCCGGATCGCCGGGGGCCGGCGCACGCCGGTTCGGCCGGGCGGAGCCGGGGCGTCCTGGCCTGCTTGCCTGCGAAACGGCGTAGCTTGCGGGAGGCATTCCCGGCACCGCTCCTGCATCGAAGACGGGCCAGGCAAACGAGGGCGTGAAATGGATGCAGCGACGGGCGTAGTGCCGGCGAGATACCGGGATTTCCACTTGTGGATGCTGGTTCCGTTCGCGATTTCGGTCCTCGGGTTCTCGTACAGCTACTACCTGAACTTCGCCGGCGCCACCTTCCACCAGCATGTGCACGGCATCTCGGCGACCCTCTGGTACATCCTGGTCGTGGTGCAGCCGTACCTGATCGTCCGCAAGAAGGACATCGCCGGCCATCGCGCGCTCGGCGCGATCGGGACCCTGCTCGCCGGGATGGTGGCGGGCAGCGCCCTGACCATCGTCCCCCGCAACATCGACGACGTCGCCACGCTCGACCGCAACGGCTTCTTCAACCCGACCTTCGCCTACTTCGCGGTGATCATCGACGTGCTGCTGGTGAGCATGTTCGTCGCCAGCGTGGTGCTGGCGGTCCTCGCCATCAAGCGGCGCGATGTCGCCGGCCACGTGCAATGGATGATGGCGTCGGTGTTCTTCGTGCTCTCGCCGGGCTTGGCGCGGATGTTCGGCATCGCGGCGATCGTCGCCAACCAGGGCGACATGGCGGGGATCTCGCTGGTGAAGCTGGCGGTGCCGTCGATGCTGGCGATGATGGCGATCATCGCCATCTACTACCGCAAGTTCGGCAGTTACCGCCATCCGTCGTTCTGGCTGCTGATGGCCTGCCACCTGCCCTATCTGTTCGTCGAGCGCGTCGGCAACGACGCAACGGTCCGCGGCGTGCTGGCCGCCATCTTCAAGTAGCGCCGATCCGCGCAAGCGGAGCCGGAGGACGGCTCCCACGCGGTGCCGGGACCGAATCGCTCCGGACTCGCCTGCCGATCGGCGCCCGCCCTATTCCGCCAGGGCCTTGACCAGGTCGTACAGGTAATCGCGGCCGACATAGACCGAACGCACTTCCAGCCGTTCGTTGAGGCCGTGCGCGCCGTTGCCGTCGGGATCGCCCCACGCGCCCGGAACGCCGTAGGTCGGGATGCCGACCGCCGCCAGGTACAGCCCGTCGGTGGCGCCGGTGGAAATCGACGGGATCACCGGCACGCCCGGGAAATAGCGCGCGCTCAAGGCTTCCATCGGGCCGATGATGGCCGGATCCAGCGCGGGCGGCGTGGCCAGCGGCTTGTCCTTGCGCGCCAGCTCGATGCCGATGCCGGGATTGCCGATCACCCGCGCCAGCGCCTCCCTGGTCTCGGCCGGGGTATGGCCGGGGAAGATCCGGCAGTTGACGTTGCTTTCGACCCGCTGCGGCAACGCATTCACCGCATGGCCGCCATCGATCATCGTGGCCACGCAGGTCGTGCGCAGCATCGAATGGAAGCCCTTGTCGGTGTTGACCACCGCCGCCGCCCTGGCGTCGCCGGGATCCTTGGCCAGGGCCACCATCGCCGCCCCCATCGCGTCCTTGCGCGCGGCCCCGGCGCGCGCGAAGAACACCCGGGTGGTGTCGTTGAACTCGGCCGGGAATTCATGTTCGCGGATCTTCAGCAGGGCCTCGGACATCGCGTAGATCGCGTTCTCGCGCACCGGCTGCGAGCTGTGCCCGCCGGGATTGGTGGCGACCAGCCTGTAGTCCTGGTAGATCTTCTCGCCGACCTGGATCGATTGCGCGACGATCTTGCCCTTGCCGTCGGTGTCCCCGCCGCCGCCCTCGTTGAGCGCGAACGCGGCGTCGATCAGTTCGCGCCTGTGGTTGGCCAGGTACTGCGCGCCGTTGAACGCGGTATCGGTTTCCTCGCCGCAGGTCAGCGCCATCTTGACCGTGCGCGCCGGCTTGTAACCGGCCTGCCTGAAGCGGATCAGGGTGTCGGCCCAGGTCGCCGCCATCATCTTGTCGTCGGCGATGCCGCGCGCGTAGTAGTAGCCGTTGTCCTCGATGAGCTTGAACGGGTCGCGCACCCAGTCGGCGCGCTTGGCCGCGACCACGTCGATATGGGCCAGCAGCAGCAACGGCTTCAAGGTGGCGGAAGTGCCGGGATACACCGCGACGAGCCCGCCTTCCTTCGGATGCTCCGGCACCGAGAACGGAACCAGCTGGTCATCGGCGAAACCCGCCGCCTTCAGGCGCGCCGCGATCTGCGCGGCGGCCCGGGTGCAGTTGCCATTGGTGACCGTGGTGTCGGTTTCGACCAGCTCCTTGTACAGCGCGAAGAACCGCTGCTGGTCGGGACGCAGCGGCCCCATCGCGCCGGTCGGCACCTGCGACGCCACCGGGCCGGCGGCAAGCAAACACGCGGCGAACGCAAGCAGCGAAGACTTCATGACGCCCCCTGGCCTCGATCCATGGCCCGCTTTTACACCCAAGCCGGGCCGCACGGGGGAAAAGTTCCGGGGCAGCCACCGGCATCGGGCTCGACCATGGCCGGACCAAGGCAGCTGGATGCCTCCGGCATCGCCCCGGGAAGGCGCCAGCAAGCGCTCAAGCCGGTGCGCGTCCGGACCCGCTTTTCTTCGCGCGCCGCCAGCCCATCCAGACGATCGCGACGATGAAGAACGCGCTGCACAGCCAGCTGCCTTCCGGCCCCTCCGCGCCGCCGGTCAGGGCATCGCTGCCCTGCGGGCGCAGCGCCACCAGCAGCGCCGGCAGGTGCGCATCGATGCCGGTCACCGGCAACTCGAACCCGGTCGCCAGCAGCCAGTTCCAGCCCGTGTGCCAGCCCATCACGCCCCAGATGTTGCCGCTGTGCAGCGCCCACACGCAGGCGAACAGCGAGAACAACAGCGTGCCGGCGACGACCAGCGGGGCCTGGTGCGGGCTGTAGTGCAGGAGGCAGAACGCCAGCGACACCAGCAGCACCGCCCACGCGGTATTGGCCCTGCGCGCCACCGCCGACAGCAACCAGCCGCGGAACATCACCTCCTCCACGCTGGCCTGGAAGCTGAAGCCCAGCAGCAGCAGGCCGATCTGCAGCAGGCTGTCCGGCGACCGCCAGGCGGCGCCCACCTCCGCCACCCGCATGCCGCCGGCAAGCACGATCGCCAGCACGACCAGTCCGATCGTGAGCATGCCGATCGCCACGCCGCGCAGGAATGCCTGCAGCGGTGCCGGACCGGCCAGGCCGATGCTGGCCATCGACCGTCGCTCGACCAGGCGCACCCAGGCCAGCACCAGCAGCAAACACGGCGCGAACCCGATCCACAGCAGCGCATGCAGGCCGGCCAGGCCGATCGGATCGCCGTTCGCCATCGACCAGTGGCGCGATTGCATCCAGCCGTCCAGCGCGACCACCGGCAGCGCGTTGAACAGGATCAACAGGATCGGCGACAGCCAGGCCCACGGCAGCCAGCCGCGCGCGGGTTCCGGCGAATACGGGGCAACAGGCGGCATGCGCGCTCCGGGAAGAGGTGGTTGCCGCTACGCCCATCCACGGATGCGGATCGGTTCGCGCGGCACCGCCGCAAATTGCCGATGCCGTCGCAGCACGGCAACCGGCCTGCGACGAACCCCTGGTTTCGGCGGATGGAGCGAGCCGGCACGGGTGCAAACGCGACACCTACGCGGGACGCCGGCGTGCTCGGCGGGCCTTCTGCGGCTACCCTCACCGCATCGCCGGGGGACGCAACGGCATGAGCAGCTTCGAATTCGTGTTCGGCATGATCTCGGTGATCACCTCGCTGGCGCTGACCCGCCTGCTGAGCGGCTGCGCCGGGCTGTACCGGCATTCGGACCACATCCGCTTTTCCTGGCGGCATGCCTGCTGGACCGCGATGGCCCTGATGCTGTTGCTGGGCAACTGGGCGGCGTTCTGGCAAATGCGCAACATCCGCGTCTGGAGCGGGCTGGAGGCGCTGATCCCGCTGCTCTTCGTCAGCGTGCTGTACGCGTTCTGCGACCTGGTCATGCCGGACGAACCCAGGGACGGCCAGCGGCTCGACCTGCGCGAGTACCACGCCCGGCACGGCCGGCGCTACAAGACCCTGCAACTGCTGTTCTCGATGATCGCGGCGCTGGTCGTCGCGCGCCGCAGCCACGGCATCGGCGACTGGCTCGCCGGCTCCGGCTTCGCGCTGGTGGCGGCCGGTTGCAGCCTGGTCGCATTGCGCACCAAACAGGTGTGGCTGGACACCCTGGCCGCGGCGGTGCTGCTGGCGATGGCGCCGGTGTTCCTGTGGATGCACCTGCGGGGCTTGTCCGGATAGAGCGCAGTAGCTGCGGCGGCGCTCAATTCGCGGGGCGGTTGGCGGACAGCGGCAAGGCCGTGCCGCCGGCGAAGGATAGCAATGTCGCATTGCGCCGCAACATCGGATTGCCCTTTCGTACAGTGCTTTGGTGCACTGCACATCCCCAGCATCGGCGTGGTTTCCACCGCACCCGGGAGGGCACGCCATGATTCGCGAACCGCACCCCGCTTCCCGCTTTCGCACCATGCAACGCATGTCCCGGCGCATCGCGGCTGCCGGCCTCGTCCTGGCGGCGCTGTGGATCGGCAACGCGGCCGCGCTGGAATGCGGCAGCAACAACGGCTACACATGCACCGGGACGCAGAACCAGTACGCCGGCGGCTTCAATCCCGGCGTCGGCTATGGCGGCTTCGGCGGAGGCGCCTGTACCGCGACGAGAACCCCGGTGGTGTTCATCCACGGCAACGGCGACAGCGCCATCAGTTTCGACATGCCGCCCGGCGCGGTGTCCGGCTACAGCACGCCCGCGCGATCCCAATACGAGGAACTCAAGGCCGCGGGCTACAACGACTGCGAGCTGTTCGGCGTCACCTACCTGTCGGCGGACGAGCGCGCGAACCCGCAAATCAACTACCACGAGCCCTACACCTACAACCTGCTCAAGAACTTCATCGACAAGGTGAAGGCATACACCGGCAAGCCGCAGGTGGACATCGTGGCGCACTCGCTCGGCAGTTCGATGGCGCTGGCGATGATCAAGTACAAGGCCTACCAGGGCAGCGTGCGCCGCTTCGTCAACATCGGCGGCGGCATCCGCGGCCTGCAGACCTGCCTGTACAGCGGCTACCAGAATCCGCTGGCGCAGACCTGCAATGCCGAAGCCTATGCCTACCCCTACGACTACTACACCTTCGGGCTGTATCCGAGCAGCGGCGTGGCCTACTACGGCTACAACCGCTGGACCGGCAGCGGCAGCGGTTCGCTGCGCACCCTGCCCGCCAGCTGGGGCGCGATCCGCTTCTACACCATCACCGCCGGCCTCTACGACCAGGTGCACTGCTTCACCTCCAACAACGCCGGCACCTGCCCCAGCGGCGCCCTGTTCAATCCCCGCAGCAACGTGATCGCGCAGGTCGGCGTGGGCTTCGGCAGCAGCGCCTATGCATACGACTGGGACTGGAGCGACGGCATGCCCTACAACGCCGGCGGCGGCGACAACAGCCGGGGCGTCGGCCATTTCCGTTCACTCGCCAACACCGGCCTGATCCTGCGCAACATGCTGACCACGACCTGCACCACCGGCTGCGCCAGCGGCTATGCGGGCGTGAACGGACCGGCCACGAACCTCTGAAGCCAGGCACGCGCCAAGGCGATGGAAACAACGGGCGCCGCACCGGCAGCGCGGGCTCGAACGGCAGTGCGCTTCAGGCAGGAAGTCCAGCCCGGCTCCGCGCCGCCGGGGCGCGCTACGCCGTCACTTCGCGGGGGGAGCGGGATCGTCCGACGGATGATCGACGATGTACAGCCAGCGCCCGTCGACCAGTTTTTGCACGTCGGTGTAGCGCCCGGTCTGCACCGATTCCGCCTGGCTGGCCTTGTCGACCATGCGGATGACGTAGGTGCCCCATGACACCCGGCTGTCGCCGACGCTCTCCTGGCCGATGTTCGTCATCTGGAAGTCCTTGACGGTGGCGCCAGCCAGGAAATGGGCGAAACCGTCGCGGATCGCGGCACGTCCCTTCGCCATCGAACCACCGGGGAACCAGATGATCGCGTCTTCGGCGTAGCAGGCCGCGATCGCATCGGCATCGCCGGACTCGAATGCGCTCGCGAAGCACTCGCCGGCCGATGCCGCGGGCCTCGCCGCCATCGCGCCGCCCGCTGCCAGCGCTCCACCGCACAACAGCAGGGCGATCCTGAAACGGTTGGGTGCATGCATGGCGGATTCCATCGGGCCGGCGCAGGTGCCGTACCCGAGCCCAACGCCGAGCCGAACCCGCGGCGGCCAGGACGCGGCAAGACGCCGGCTTCCCGGGCGCCCTCCAAGCGGGAATGCCGCCCTATCCCTTCCTCGCCGCCGCCAGCGCGGCCTGCAGCACGCGGGCATACGCCACGCGCGCCGGGCCCGCTTCCCGGGCGGCCGTTTCCAGTCCCTGGATATAGGCGGCGCGCAAGTCCTGGGCGTTGTAGAGATGGCCGAGTTCGTCGATCGTCCTGGCAACCGCATCGCGCACGTGCCAGTCGACATTGGCGCCAGTCTCGGCCTGCCTGGCGAAGTCGACGACCCGAAGGAGATGCGGCGTGACGAGACCGACGACGGTGGCTTTCACTTGCTGGACCCGGTTTGCAGTGGACGCAAAAGATAACGCAACGCGCCGTCGAGGGGTCGTGCCGCGATGCCTCACACCGACAAGCCCACGTCGCCTTCCACCACCGTCTGGGTCATCCGCGGCGGCTCGCCGGCCTTCCACAGCGGCACTTCGTGGCGGACGCGGTAACGCAGCGGGCCGCCGTCGTTGCCGGGCGCGCGCGCGATCGGGCGCGGGATGCAGACGAACTCGGTCACCATCTTCTCGGCGTCGCAGCGCACGGTGGCGTAGCCGTGGCCGCCGTTGTCCACGAAGGTCAGGTGCGGCGCCAGCTCGGGATTGCGCACCGCCAGCGCCTTCTGCACGTCCTTCGATTCGGCGTACGCGAACGCCGAGCGCACGCCGTGGCGCAGCGTCAGGTTCTGCGTGGCCTGCGGCCTGCCGTCCTTGTCTTCGGCGATGTACAGCGCGCGGGTCGGATTGTTCTCCTTCTTCTGGGTGTACTCGTTGGCCTCGGCGCTGCCGACCGAACTCATCGAGCCCCCCACGAAGCTGACGCCCACCGGCTCGAAAGGCGCATTCGGCGGCAAGCCCTTGGCCGCGTAGCCGGCCCAGAAGCTGTGGCGGTCGCCGGCGACGATGGCGAACCCGGTCATGCCGGCATCGCGCACGGCGTCGTAGATCTCCGCGCGCTCGTGGAACACGCTGCCCCAGTCGTAGACGGTCATCAGGCCATAGCCCTTGCCCTTCCAGTTGCCGATGCCGGGCGGCAGGTTCTGCGGATCGACGCGGGTTTCCAGCGTCCCCAGCGAATTGCCCCAGACCTTCCAGGTGGCCTTGGCATTGCGCAGCCTGTCGATGAACCAGGCCTTCTGCGTCGCGCCCAGCATCGATTGCGGTGCGGCCTTTGCCACGTAGTTGTCCACGCTCCTGTCGCCGATGCTGAGCTTGTCGGGCGGGTGGCCGCCGTCGTACGCGCGGCCGGCATCGAGCTGCGCCCACAGTTCCTCGGGCACGAAGCCGAGGGTGTCGCCTTCGAACAGCGGACCGATCTCGTCGTGGTTGCCCGGATCGCGCGAGCGGAAGCTGCGGTTGTCGGTCAGCAGCAGGTCGATGTGCCGGCCCCAGCGCAAGGCGCGATAGATGATCAGGCTGTTGATCGCGGCCAGGTTGTTGGGCTCGGTGCCCAGGCCGGTGTCGTCGAAGTCGCCGGGCTTGAGCAGCACGTCTTCGACCGTCGGCGCGTTGAAGGTGTCCAGCTTCGAGCCGGGCGGGAGCACGCGCGCCGGCTGGTATTCGAACCAGGCCTGGTTGCCCGCCACTTTCAACCGCTGCCCGGGCACCCAGCCGTCGGTGCCGGCGAATTCCTGGATCGACTGCCAGCCGTTCCAGGAGATCTCGTGGTTGTCCCAGACGCAGACGAACGGCCAGCGCGCGCGCGCGTCCTGCAGGTCCGGATCCAGCAGGTAGGCCTTGTAGCAGACGCGGTAATCCTCCAGCGAGTCCGGCACCCAGAAGCGGTTCCTGGCGACGACCTTGCCCTTCGGAAACGTGATCGGGAAGGTGAGCTTGCGATCGTAGCGGCCGTTCTTGACCTGGTCGGGGTACTGCACGACTTCGTAGATGAAATCGCCCAGGTGCAGCACGAAGCCGAGGCGTTCTTCGCGGCTGGCGTTTTCGTCTTCGTGGATCATCCGCCGGTAGCCGTTGTTGTAGCCCTCGGGCAGGCACTGGCAACTGACGAAGGCGAACTTGGCCGGACGCGGGTCGTCATCGGCGGGTGCGGTGAGCGTGCGGCCGATGCGGCTGCCGTTGCCCGCCTCGTCGACGAAGCGGTACCAGTATTCGCCGGCCGGCGGCAGGTGGCCGACCAGCACGCGGCAGGTCCAGTCGGACGCCGCCTGCACCTTCGCCGAGGCGGTGGCGATCACCCGGGTGAACGCCGCATCCTCCGCCACTTCGACGATCAGCATCGCGCTGTCGCGCCCGTCCGCATACGGGCGACGCGTCCACAGCAGCACGCTGTCGGCATCGGGATCGCCGGAGGCGACGCCCTGCGGATACAGCTCGCGACGCTCGCGCCAACCGCTTGTCGAGGGATGCACGGAGGCGCAGCCCCAGGCCAGGGTCGCGCCCATGGCAGCGGCGAGTTTCAGGAAGTGGCGACGGTCGACGTTCGGCATGGCGGCTGCTCCCCGCAGCGGATCGCGATGATCGATGCGGGAACGCTAGACCGGCGCGCGGACCGGGGAGCGTGCCGGAAGTGGGGGTGAAAAAAGTCGCCGTGGAAGTCGAGGCTTTGTTTGCGATGCCGTGCAACCGCCGCAGCCGTTGCTGTATCCGATGTCTGCATACCCCCTGCCCGACGAGGCTGCATGAAATCCCTCCCGCTTGCCCTGGCCACCTTGCTGGCCATCTCTTCCCCGCTGTTCGCCGGCGAGGGCGCCGTGCGGGTGCAGGACATCGACGCGCTGGTCGCACGCCATGCGGCACTGGACATGTTCTCCGGCAGCGTGATCGTCGCCGACCACGGCAAGGTCGCGTATGCCGGCGCCTACGGCCAGGCCAACAAGGATCACCGGATCCCGAACCGGCTGGACACCAGTTACAACATCGGCTCGGTCGGCAAGATCTTCACGGCGGTGGCCATCATGCAACTGGCCGAGGCCGGCAAGCTGCGGCTGGACGACACGCTCGCGAAGTACCTGCCCGACTATCCCTTCCCGGAGAAGGATGCGATCACCATCCGGCAACTGCTCAACCACTCCTCCGGCCTGGGCGACTACATGGAGCAAGACGACTACAAGCGCAGGATGCGCGAGATCCACACCATCGCCGACATCCTGCCGCTGATCTACGCGCAAAAGCCGCTGTTCCCGCCCGGCGAACGCTTCGGCTATTCGAATTCCGGCATGGTCGTGCTGGGCGCTATCGTCGAAAAGGTGAGCGGCCTGAGCTACCCCGACTACCTGCAGCGGCACATCTTCGGCCCCGCCGGGATGCGGGACAGCCATCTCGCGCAGGAAGACGACCTGCTGGCGAACCGCGCCATCGGCTACCTGCCCAACCCGGAGGGCGGCTACCGCGCGAACCTGCGCGAGATCATGCCGGCATCGGCCGATGGCGGACTGCACACGACGGCGCCGGACTTGCTGCGCTTCGACCAGGCGATCGGCGGCAATGTCCTGCTCCGCGCCGACAGCCGCCAGCAGATGCTGACGCCGACCGGCCCCGTCCCCTTCTATGCCAGCGGCTGGTTCACCAAGCGCGTCGACGGGCATCTTGCCGTCGGCCATGGCGGCGGCGCACCGGGCATCAATGCCGAATTCCGCCGTTACCCGGACGATGGCGTCACGGTGATCGTGCTGTCCAACTACGACATGGGCGCGACGCCGCTGGCCGAGGACATCGAGAAATCGCTGTTCGGCCTGCCCTACACGCTGCCCACCCAGGTCGATGCCGACTACGCGCGCGCCGAGCAGTTCATCGAGCAGGGCCATGCGCCTGCCGCACTGGCCATCCTGGACCGCCTCGCCGGCGGCGAACAGCCGCACCTGCCCGCGCTCTACGCCGGCGCCAAGCTGCGCATCGGCGGCAAGGTCGAGCTGGAGCAGGCAGTGACCGCGCTGACCCGCTACATCGAACTCGCCGCCGCCGATGCCCAGCCATCGCGCGCAGCCGCATGGTGGCGCAAGGGCAATGCGTATGAGCTGATCGGCAAGACCGCCGAGGCAAGGAAGAGCTACGAAGCGGCGCTGCGGCTGGATCCGGACGACGAACAGGTGCGGAAGTCGCTGCAACAGTTGCACTGAACCAGCAAGCCCGCGCCGGTCAACACCCGCGTTGCGAAGTCACAAGCCGAGGTGTCGCGACAGCGCCTGGCGCACGCGTTCGGCATAGGCCTGCGATCCAAAGTTGCCCGCGTTGAAAACGCCGCCCGGGCCGGCAAAGGCGGCCATGCCGGAGAAGGTGGGCCGCGGCAGCACGACGACCTGCCAGCGCTCGTCATGGTCGGCATCTTCCCAACGCCGCACTTCGACCTTGGCCACATTCGTATGGGTCAGCCGGGTGGCGGTCTCGCGCCCCCACGCGCGGCGCTTGACCACGATGGCGCCCGGCGGATAGCTCCACGTGTCGCTCCAGCCTGACAGGCCCGCACCGATCATCCTGATGCCGATGGAGGCCGCACCCGCGATGATGATGCCGAAGACCGGCGTGGCGATGCTGAGCGGCCACAAGCCGCGGCCCAACTCCCACACCGGCAAGCCCACGATCAGCGCGCCGAAAGCCACCACCACCGCCCGCATCGGCCAGGGAAACTCGCGGCGCACCAGCGGCAGATCGGATTCGAATATCGCGGCGGTGTCGTCGGCAGGCATGCGCCATGGTAGGCCACAACCCTAAACCCGGGTCAGTAAACCCGGGTCAGAGTCGACTTTTCCGATACGAAAACGCGCCATCTGCCGATATCCGCGAAACCCGCACCGGGTCAGCCTGCACCTGTCCAGCCAGACGGATCAGCCCATGCCCCGCCCGCTCCGCATCGACTTCCCCGGCATCCCGCAACATGTCATCCAGCGCGGCAACGACAGGCAACCCTGCTTCTTCGACGATGCCGACTACCTGTGTTATCGCAGTGAGCTGCGTGACATGGCACGGCGTGAAGGCTGTGCAGTGCACGCCTACGTGCTGATGACCAACCATGTGCACCTGCTGCTGACACCGCTGCAGCCGGGCGCGGTGGCCAGGACGATGCAATCGCTCGGACGCCGCTACGTTCGCTACATCAATGCGACGTACGGACGCACAGGAACGCTGTGGGAAGGACGTTACAAGGCCAGCCTGGTGGGCGATGGCGACTACCTGTTGCGTTGCCACCGCTACATCGAACTGAATCCGCTGCGGGCGGGCATGGTCGCCGACCCATGCGACTACCGCTGGTCCAGCCACCGCGCCTTGGCCTTCGGCGAGGCGGATCCGCTCATCACGCCACATACCGACTACCTGGCGCTCGCGGCCACGCCCACTGCACGCCAGCACCGCTATCGCGCGATGGTGATGGACACCGTCGATCCAGACGACGTTGAGGCGATCCGCCTGCATCTACGCCGCCAGCATCCCTACGGTTCGGAGCGCTTCCGGCAGGCCATCGAAGCGCAACTCGGCCGCATTGTCGGCCCGCAGAAGATCGGACGACCGAGGAAAATGGGGGTCAGAAAACGGGGGTCAGAGTCGACTTTCTACCTGATCTCTGAAAAAGTCGACTCTGACCCCCGTTTTCCCCCTGATCTCTGAAAAAGTCGACTCTGACCCCTGTTTTCCCATGGTCGAGGCCAAAACCCGACGGTTCGCCGGCGTCAGGCCGGCGCATCGGCCGGCCAAGGCCAAATCAATCATCGAAACGGGATAAGTGAACCTGACCCCGTTTTTTCCCTTGATCCGACCCCTCTTTTGAAGCCTCGTTGCTTCCTCAGCGACCCGATGCACCAAGCAGAAACTCCATCTCCGTGTCCTCCTTCACCCGAACACGCTTTTCCATCTCAATCAACTCTGCTCGTATGCGATCCAAGTCGCTAAGCGAGAAGAATGACCCATGATTCGCAAACGCCTTCCAAACCGGATCGCTCGCCCCGAACGAGCTAAAGGGCGTTGTCGTCTCTGGTTCAGCGTAAATCGATAACTCTTCACGCAGATCTTTCATCGCCACCATCGCAGGGAAGTGACTTTCCGAGCAAACCTCTCTCACGAACGAGAAAAGATTCAACAGAGCGCGCGCCTTCTTATTGTCAGCAATCATGAACCCGACAGTCGAGTCATCGCTCGGCCTATGCAGGCCCACAAACATCGTAAGCACCAATTCCTTCCACTTTGCATGGGTCAACTTACGCTTGTAAGACTTTCCGAAAGTCTTGCGAAGGCTTGGAATTAGATAGAACTCCTCTACAACTGCAGGAGACAATTCGTACAAGTACCTCAGCACGTTGTCGACTGCAAACTGACTAGAGCCTTGTGATCCATAGCGCTCTATGAGCGCTTTCTGAATATTTCTATTGGCACTTTGAATGTACTTTGCCGTGAAATACTCTTGAAAAGATCGATGCACGAAAGAGAGATCCAAGCCTTCCTCGACAAGCAAACACACTGCTTGCTTAGCGTCTTCGATGAAGCCGGATTCGGAAATATCGCGTGACGATGCGAGTTTCTTAGCAATCTTTACGAACTTGGCAGCATCCGTAGACGCAAACCTAAAAACACCTTCGTTAAACGTAATAGTCGAGAATGCGGCAAACAAAGCTGAGAACTCGGATATATCTAGATCCGTCTCGCGCTCTCTTCGATACCCTTTGTACGCATCATGTTTCTCAAATAGAGCTATGTACGCGCGCTCATAAAATGAGGAGAACCTTTTTGGGATATCCGCTGAGTGACCATATGTGAGCAACATGATCGACAGCAGAAGAGGGTTTGAAAGAAATGAATGGTGACTCTCAAATAGACCGCTTCGAAGGCTGTCAATGAACCTAACTTTGATTCCCTCATCATCATCAAATCGGATCTTCTCGACGAGTTCGCATGCCTCCTCCAACTCAAGCGGCGCCATCCTCACACGCGAGAAAAGCTCCCACCCCTCTAACGTCAGGTCAGGCCTTGAAGAAACAACAATCTTGCAATCAGTTGATGTAGAGATTCGGCGTATCTCATTTGCCAACTTGCGGCGCCGCGAAAAATTCACCTCATCCAAGCCATCTAAGAGGAGCACAACTTGCCCCTGCTTAATCGCCTTCTTCGCGTAGTCCACTCCGAGAGGGAAACCGTTGGCGACCATGTGCGCCACTAGAGCATCCTCTAACCCAAGATCGGCGTCATCATTCAGCGTCCGAAGCTCGAACAGGACCGGATACGCAATACCTCGCTCGATTGAATCGAGCATCAGGTACCTCATGAAGACCGTTTTCCCGGAACCACCCGTTCCATCCACTATGACTCGCGGGCCAATCTTTAGCAGCGAGTCGAGATTAGCCTTCTCAAGTCGCCTTGAGCCGCGAGACTGAGTCAGGAGAGAAGTGGGAACGTAAAATTCATCCAAATACTGAGGTTCGTCGCGAACAAAGAAGGTTCTAGCTTTGCAGTAGTTCTTCAGTACAGCCGTGCAGTACTGAATATGAGCGTTGCGAAACTCAAACTCGACGAAATCGCCAGCCTTGGTCACTGCTTTCGCAGCAGCGAGCGCGGTGGGAAATAGTTGCATAGCTCTGTCAACAAATGAGACTGCGTCTGCCGCACTCACCATAAATTCCCCGTCAAGTTCGAAACATCAACACTTCTGCCGCGAATATCGCGCTCGTATTTCGTCAAATTACTCGCCAACACGCACGTAAGGGACTGGGAATCTAAGCCGTCCACAATCACTTCCAACTGCAGAAACGCTCACATATTCCGCCTGCACCCCCGCCCACATCGTACAACGCATGCGAGATCCGCCCAGAGAACTCAGACGCAGCGTTCAAAACACAGAGGCCGTCAAATAGACGGCCTCGAAAAATTCGCAACGTAAAAACCTCACATATTCCGTCGGTACTCCCCACCCACATCGTACAACGCATGGCTGATCTGCCCCAGCGAATGCGTCTTCACCGCCTCCATCAGCGATTCAAACACATTCCGCCGCTCGCGGGCGGTCGCCTGTAGCGCGCGCAAGCCCTCGGCCGCAAATCCATTGCGATTCCCCTGATACCCCGCCACGTTCGCAATCTGCTGCCCCTTCTCCCCTTCCGTCGAACGGATCAGCTCGATCTCGGTGACGATGTCGCCGCCGTGCTCCTTCGGCAGGAAGGTGTTGACGCCGACCAGCGGCAGGCTGCCGTCGTGCTTCTTGTGCTCGTAGTACAGGCTTTCTTCCTGGATCTTGCCGCGCTGGTACATGGTGTCCATCGCGCCGAGCACGCCGCCGCGCTCG
The DNA here is from genome assembly GCF_006337105.1 of Thermomonas aquatica. Classification (NCBI taxonomy): domain Bacteria; kingdom Pseudomonadati; phylum Pseudomonadota; class Gammaproteobacteria; order Lysobacterales; family Lysobacteraceae; genus Thermomonas; species Thermomonas aquatica. The sequence goes on from NZ_CP040871.1 coordinate 480,457, forward strand.
CTGATCGCCTCGAACTCCTTGTACACCGCCTCTTCCACGATGTCGGTCAGCTTGTCGACGATGAAGCTGCCCTGCCACGGGTTCTCGCAGAAGTTCAGCCCCAGCTCCTTGTTGATGATCATCTGGATGGCCACCGCGCGGCGCACCGATTCCTCGGTGGGGGTGGTGATGGCCTCGTCGTAGGCGTTGGTGTGCAGGCTGTTGCAGTTGTCGAACAGCGCGTACAGGGCCTGCAGCGTGGTGCGGATGTCGTTGAACTGGATTTCCTGCGCGTGCAGTGAACGCCCGCTGGTCTGGATGTGGTACTTCATCATCTGGCTGCGCGGGTCGGCGCCGTAGCGCTCGCGCATGGCGCGGGCCCAGATGCGGCGGGCGACGCGGCCGATCACGGTGTATTCCGGGTCCATGCCGTTGCTGAAGAAGAACGACAGGTTGGGGGCGAAGTCGTCGATCTTCATCCCGCGCGCCAGGTAGTACTCGACGATGGTGAAGCCGTTGCTCAGGGTGAAGGCGAGCTGGCTGATCGGGTTGGCCCCGGCCTCGGCGATGTGGTAGCCGGAGATGCTGACCGAGTAGAAGTTGCGGACGGCGTTGTCCACGAAGTACTGCTGGATGTCGCCCATCATGCGCAGGGCGAATTCGGTGCTGAAGATGCAGGTGTTCTGCGCCTGGTCTTCCTTGAGGATGTCCGCCTGCACGGTGCCGCGCACGGTGCGCAGGGTCTCGGCCTTGATGCGGGCGTAGGTCTCGGCATCGACCACCTGGTCGCCGGTCACGCCGAGCAGGCCGAGGCCGAGGCCGTCGTTGCCGTCCGGCAGCATGCCGCTGTATTCGGGGCGGGTGCGCCCTTCGTACAGCTTTTCGATCTTGGCGTGGGCGACGTTCCAGCGGTCGGTGTCGGCGCGCAGGTATTTCTCCACCTGCTGGTCGATGGCGGTGTTCATGAACATCGCCAGGATGATCGGCGCGGGGCCGTTGATGGTCATCGACACGCTGGTGGTGGGCGCGCACAGGTCGAAGCCGGAGTACAGCTTCTTCATGTCGTCCAGCGTGGGGATGTTGACGCCGGAGTTGCCGATCTTGCCGTAGATGTCCGGACGCAGCGCCGGGTCTTCGCCGTACAGGGTCACGCTGTCGAAGGCGGTGGACAGGCGCGCGGCGGGCTGGCCGACGCTGAGGTAATGGAAGCGGCGGTTGGTGCGCTCCGGCGTGCCCTCGCCGGCGAACATGCGGATCGGGTCCTCGCCGGTGCGGCGGTACGGGTACACGCCGCCGGTGTACGGGTAGGCGCCGGGCAGGTTTTCCTTCTGCAGGAACACCAGCAGTTCGCCCCACGACTTGTAGGTGGGCGCGGCGATCTTCGGGATCTGCTGGTGGCTGAGCGATTCGCGGTAGTTCTCGACGCGGATGGTCTTGTCGCGTACCTGGTATTCGTTGACCGGCTCGGTGATCGACTTCAGGCGTGCGGGCCAGTCGCGCAGCAGCTTCAGCGCTTCGGAATCCAGCGACTGGATGGCATCGTTGTAGCGCTGGCGCAGGGTCTTGAGGCTACGGTCGTCGCCTTCCAGCAATGCGGCTTCGTCGTACAGCGCGAGTTGCTTCGGCAGCTTGGCATCGCCCAGTTCATGCAGCGCCTGCCACAGCGATTGCGCGCGGTCGGCGACTTCGGCCTGCGATTCGATGCGGGCGTTGATGCCGCGGCCCTGCTCGGCGATCTCGGCGAGGTAGCGCACGCGCGAACCGGGGATCAGCACGGTGGCGCGCGGTTCCTTGAGCGAGGTGTCGATGTTGGGGACAAGGAAACCGGGGTGGAAACCGGGGTCAGAGTCGACTTTCCCCGTTTGATCATCGCTGCTGGCACCATCGCCACCGGAAAGTCGACTCTGACCCCGGTTTCCGAGCTTCTCGCGCAGCAGGCGGCACAGGTTGGCGAACATCCAGCTGATGCCGGGGTCGTTGAACTGGCTGGCGATGGTCGGATAGACCGGCACGTCCTCGTCCTTGGTGGCGAAGGCGACGCGGTTGCGCTTCCACTGCTTGCGCACGTCGCGCAGCGCGTCCTCGGCGCCACGCTTGTCGAACTTGTTGAGCACGACCAGTTCGGCATAGTCCAGCATGTCGATCTTCTCGAGCTGGCTGGGCGCGCCGAAGTCGCTGGTCATCACGTACATCGGGAAATCGACCAGGTCGACGATCTCCGAATCCGACTGGCCGATGCCGGCGGTCTCGACGATGACCAGGTCGTAGCCCAGCGACTTCAGGAAGCTGATGCAGTCCTTCAGGACGACATTCGTGGCCATGTGCTGGCGACGGGTCGCCATCGAGCGCATGAACACGCGCTTGGAGCGCAGCGAGTTCATGCGGATGCGGTCGCCGAGCAGCGCGCCGCCGGTGCGGCGACGGGTCGGGTCGACCGAGATCACCGCGATGTGCATGTCCGGGAAGTTGGACAGGAAGCGGTTGAGCAGCTCGTCGGTGACCGAGGACTTGCCGGCGCCGCCGGTGCCGGTGATGCCGACCACCGGGGTCTTGCCGCCGGCCAGCTGCCATTCCTTGCGCAGGTGGGCGAGCGTGGCTTCGTCCAGTGCTTGTTCCTCGATGGCCGAGAGCATGCGGCCGATCTCGATCTCAAAACCGGGGTCAGAGTCGACTTTCCCCACGCGCAATTCGGTCGTGGCATTCGAACCGGAAAGTCGACTCTGACCCCGGTTTTGGCGCGCGGCTTCGGCGCGACGCACCACGTCCTCGATCATCGCCACCAGGCCCATGTGCATGCCGTCGTTGGGGTGGTAGATGCGTTCGACGCCGTAGGCTTCCAGCTCGCGGATTTCCTCGGGGGTGATCGTGCCGCCGCCGCCGGCGAACACGCGGATGTGGCCGGCGTCGCGCTCCTTCAGCATGTCGACCATGTACTTCAGGTATTCGACGTGGCCGCCCTGGTAGCTGGACAGCGCGATGCCGTCGGCGTCCTCCTGCAGCGCGGCGCGGACCACGTCCTCGACGCTGCGGTTGTGGCCCAGATGCACCACTTCCGCGCCCTGCGCCTGGATCAGCCGGCGCATGATGTTGATGGCGGCGTCGTGGCCGTCGAACAGGCTGGCGGCGGTGACGAAGCGCAGCGGGGTGGACTCGGGCTGCTGCTGCGGGAGGGTTTCGGCGGGGGTGCTCATGGGGCGCATCCACAACATTTCTGGTGACCTGCGATTGTACCGCGCGGGTTAGCATCGCCCGGACGCCACCGTATTCGCCGCAGCCGACGATGAGCCGGACCAGGACCTACCTGCTGTATGCCGCCCTCGCCCTGCTGGCGATCCTGCTGGCCGGCGCGCTGTTCGCCGACCGGTTGGCGCCGAGGGGCAGCGGCCCGCATGCGTACACCCTGCCCTTGCAGGCCGACGCCACCGAATGGGACCGCGTGCTGACGCCCATGCTGGCGGAACACCCGCGGCAGACCGGCGCCATCCTGCTCAACGACGGCTTGGAAGCGTTCGCCGCGCGCGCCCTGTCCGCGCGCGGCGCCGGCCGCAGCCTGGACCTGCAGTACTACATGTGGCACGACGACCTCACCGGCCGCCTGCTGGCGCTGGAAGCCTGGCGCGCAGCGCAGCGCGGCGTGCGCGTGCGCATGCTGCTGGACGACATGAACGCGCACGGGCTGGACCAGCAGATGCTGGCGCTGGACGCGCACCCGAACATCGAGATCCGCCTGTACAACCCGTTCCGCAACCGCAGCGGCGTGCGTCGCGTGCTGGAGACCCTGGTCCGCGCGCTGCGGGTCAACCACCGCATGCACAACAAGGCATGGATCGTCGACGGCCGCGCGGCGGTGGTGGGCGGCCGCAACATCGGCGAGGAATATTTCGATGCCGCGTCCGATACCAATTTCCGCGACCTCGACGTGCTGCTGATGGGGCCGGCGGTAGCCGACGCCAGCCAGGTGTTCGACCGCTACTGGAACAGCGAGGCGGTGGTGCCGATCGGCGAACTGGGCAAGCAGGACGCGGCGCAACTGCAGGCGATGGTGCGCCACATCGAGGCGGGCACCGGCAGCGCGGAGGCGCAAACCTACCTGCGCCGAGTCGAAGCCACGCCGGGCGTGCAGGCGTTCGTGACCCAGCAGCTGCACCCGTTTTGGGTCAGCGACATCCGGGTGGTGTCGGATCCGCCGCTGAAATGGCGCGAGGACGACCAGCAGCATTGGCTGGTGCGTACGCTGGCGCCGGTGGTGGAAGGCGCCAGGTCGCGCGCCGCGCTGATCTCGCCCTACTTCGTGCCCGGCACCGACGGCACCGGCATGCTGACCTCGCTGGCGCGCCGGCAGGTGCAGGTCGGCGTGGTCACCAATTCGCTGGCGGCCAACGACGTGCCGGCGGTGCACAGCGGCTATGCGCGCTATCGCGAGGCGCTGCTGGCCGGCGGCGTGCAATTGCACGAGCTGCGCGCGCAGGGCCACGGCCAGGCCGCGACCTCCGGCCTGTTCGGCAGCAGCGGCGCCAGCCTGCATACCAAGGCCTTCGTGGTCGACGGGCGACGCGGCTTCATCGGCTCGTTCAACCTGGACCCGCGTTCCGTGGCGCTGAATACCGAGATGGGCGTGCTGTTCGACCACCCCGGCATGGGCGCCGCGCTGCAGGCGGAATACGACCGCCTGGCCGGCCCCGCCTTCAGCTATGCCGTCTACACCGATGGCGAGGGCCGCCTGCGCTGGCGCGACGACGGCACCACCCCGCCGACCGTGCACGAGGTCGAACCGGACGCCGGGCTCTGGCGGCGGATCAGCGCACGCGTGCTGCGCTGGCTGCCGATCGAATCGCAGCTTTAGGCGCGCGCTACTTCACCTCGTCGAACACGTACTCGTGCTGGCCGTCGCGCACCACCAATGCGCGCTTGCCGTCCTTGTCGGCGCGGATCAGCATGAAGCCCGCCGCGACCGGATCGATGGTGACGAAGGCCAGGCTGCCGTCGGGCTGCGGCTGGGTGACGATCTCCGACGAGAACGCACCGACATCGATCCGCGCCTTGCCGCCCTGGCGGCTGACCACGATGTCGCCGAGGGCATCGTTGTGGTAGCGCGGCGCCAGGCCGGCCAGCGCGGCGGCATCGCCCGGGATCTGCAGCAGCTTGCGGAAGGCGTCGAAGCCCTCGCGGTTGGCTTTCGCGTTGGCGTCGGCGGTGGCCTGCGCCTGCGCTTCGCCATCGAACATCAGCTCCATCAGCCGGCGCTTGAACGGGCCGCGCAAGTACACGCCCTCGTCGGCATTGGTCAGGATCACCGCGCCGACCTTCTGCGCCGGCCACCACATCATGTTGGAGTGGAAGCCGCCCATGTCGCCGCCGTGATCGACCACGGTGACGCCATCGCTCTTGTCGACCATCAGCGCCATCGCGTAGTCGCGGTCGACGCCCAGCGCGATCTGCGGTTCGCGCCGCTGCAGCAGCGCGGCCTCGCCGATATAGCGCTTGCCGTCGGGCAACACGCCGCGGTCGATCTCCATCTGCACGTACTTCAGCAGGTCGTTGACCGTGCTCCAGGCCGCGCCGGCGGGGCGCGAGGCGATGATGGTGTCGTTCAGGCCCATGTCCATGACCTGCACCTTGTGGTCGATGTCGTAGCCGTGCGGGCGGGCGAAATCGCCGGTTTGCGCCTTGGCGTAGTCGAAGGTGGTGTGGTGCATGCCCAGCGGGTCGAACACCAGCGCCTGCATCGCCTTGTCGTAGCCGGCGCCGAGCTCGCTGCCCGGGTACGCGACCTGCCCGCCGATGTAGCCGGCGGCCGCGGCCATCGGGTTGGAGTACTGGAACAGCTCGCCGAAGCCGCTGGTCGGCTGCATGGTGCCCAGCGTGGTCATCACCGATTCGGGCGTCTGCTTCTCGCCCTCGAACAGCCATTCCATGTCCTGCCGCGGCAGGCCGGTGCAGGCGCAGATCAGGTGGTGGATGCGCACCTTGTCGGTGGTGGCGGCATCGCCCAGCTTGAACGCGGGATAGACGTCCTCGGCGCGCGCGTTCCAGTCCAGCTTGCCGGCATCGACCAGCTTGGCCAGCATCAGGGTGGTCAGCGCCTTGGTGTTGGAGGCGATCATGAAGCGGGTATCGCCATCCACCGGCGCCGGCTTGCCGAGCTCGCGCACGCCGAAGCCGCGCGACATCACCACCTTGCCGTCCTCGACGATGCCGATGGCCACGCCGGGCACGTCGTATTGCTTGCGCATCGCTTCGACGAAGTCGGTGATGGTCTTGAGCCGCGCCGCGTCCAGCTTGTGCGCGGTGCGGCCGGCGAAGGTCTCGCGGGTGTAGCCGGCGGGCTGGAAGCGCTGGGCGATCTTGCCGTACTGGGAGGCGCGCTTCTCGGCGGTGGCCTGGCCCACGTCGGCCACCACCACGGTCCACGCCTTGCCCTTGCGGAAGGCGCTGGCATTGATCACGCGCTTGGCATTGGCGGGGATGTCGTAGTCGTAGAAGCGGCGCTGGTCCCAGCCGTCGCGCGGGGCGGCGTCGGTGGCCAGCAGGAACTTGGGCGACAGGCCGAGCACCTGCCACGCTTCGGCGACGGCAGCATCGACGTCGGTCGCGGCCACGTCGACGATGGCCGAACGCGAGCCGTCCGCTTCCGGCGGCATGATCAGCACCGCATTGCCCTGCACGCGGCTGGTCCAGCCCGCGGGCAGCAGGAAGGTGGCGCGGCCGCCGGGCGTGGTCAGGCTGGTCTCGGTGGCGGCGGGTGCGGCCTGCGGTTCCGCGGCGAACGCCACCGGCGCGGCCAGCGCGAGCGACAGGGCGATGGCCAGCGCGGCCAGGTTGAGCGAACGATGCATGCGGGGACTCCGGGCGATTGCGTGGATGCGGGGCGTACCAATTCGATAACGCGATACCGCCGCCAACGAGGTCAGCGCCGGCACGTGGCAAGCTGTCGCCAGTCCCCATCGGTACCGACCATGCCGCGCCTCCTCGCTCCGCTCGCCTTGCTGGTTTTCACCGCCGCCTGCAGCCACGCACCCGCGCCATCGCCATCGCCATCGCCGCAAGTGCTGCTGCTGGGTGAAGTGCACGACAACGCCGCCGGCCACGCCGCGCGCGCCACGCAGCTGCGCGAACGCATTCAAGCCGGCTGGCGCCCCGCCATCGCGATGGAACAGTTCGATACCGGCCAGCAGGCCGCGCTGGATGCGGCGATGCGCGACTGCGCGGATGCCGACTGCGTGGTGGCGAAGGCGGCGCCGGCAAAATCCGGCTGGACCTGGGACTACTACAAGCCGGTGATCGCGCTGGCGATCGAATACAAGCTGCCGCTGCTGGCCGCCAACCTGTCGCGCGCCGATGCCTCGAAGATCGTGAAAAACGGCTTCGCCGCCGCGCTGCCGGCCGAATTGGTCGCGCGTTACGCACTCGACACCCTGCCCGCCCCGCTGCTGGCCGCGCAGGAAGCCGAGGTGCGCGACAGCCATTGCGGGATGCTGCCGGAGGCGATGGTGGCGCCGATGGCCAAGGCGCAGGTCGCGCGCGACGTGGTGATGGCGGAAACGCTGCGCACGCATGCCGCGCATGGCGTGGTGCTGGTCGCCGGCAACGGCCACGTGCGCAAGGACATCGGCGTGCCGTTCTGGCTGCGGCGGGACGGCCTGTCGTCGTGGGCGGTCGGCTACCTGGAGCCCGGATCGGACGCAGCCGGCTTCGACCTGGTCCATCGCAGCCCGGCGAGCGAGCGTGCGGATCCATGCGCGGGCATGGCGGCGCCCAAGCGCGGCTGAATCGGCCCTGCGAATCCGCACGCCGCGGGCGTGGCTGGCGGGGATCGTCGATGCGCGGCTTTTTGCGACGCCGTTCCCACGCAAATGGCACGTCCCTTGCTAGTTTGGTTTGAAACGACCAGCCGCCGCGCCATGCTCCCGAAGCGCCTCGCCACCGCCGCATTGCTGTCCGCGTCCGCGATGCCCTGGGCATGGGCGGCGGACCCGGCATCGGCCGGCGATATCGACCTGCACCGCCTGGGCTGGCTGTCGTCGGAGGTCTACGACGTCGGCGAAGGCCTGCCCGATCCCACGGTCAATGCGATCGCGGTGCTGCCGAACGGACAGGCATGGTTCGGCACCATGCGCGGCCTCGCCCGCCAAAGCGGCCCGCGCATGCTGGCCGAGCACGGGCCGGATGGCGCCTTGGACGGGGCGATCCTCGGCCTCGCCGCGACCCGCGATGGCGAGCTGCTGGCATCGACCGACAACCGCGGCATCTGGCGCCTGCGCAAGGGCCGCTGGGCTTCGCTCGGCAAGCCGTTCGGCAACGACCGCGTGCAGCGCCTGCGCAGCTTCGATGCCGGCGGACGGCAACGCGTGTTCGCCATCGGCGGCGGCGTGGCCGAGCTGGACGGCGACCGCTGGCGACCGATCGCGTTGCCGGCGGCGCTGCACGGGCGCGAACAATTCGACATCGCGATCGAGCCGGCGCGCGACGGCCGCGCGGAAACGCTGTGGATCGCCAGCTACGGGCCGGGCCTGTACCGCTGCGTCGCCGGCGCCTGCGAGGCGGTGCCGATCCCCGGCCCCGGGCCGCGCACCGACGAGATCCGCAGCCTGCAGCTGCAGCCGCTGGCGACCGGCGGCAGCGCGTTGTGGATCGGCATGCAGGGCGGCGGCGTGGCGCGCCTGGCCGATGGCGGCTGGACCCGCTGGCACAGCGGCAACAGCGCCTTGCCCAGCGACTTCGTCAGCGAGGTGGAGCTGGTGGCCACCCCGCAAGGCGGCGAAGAAACCTGGATCGGCACCCGCAGCGGGCTTGCCATCCTGCGCGGCGACGGCAGCTGGAGCGCACCCGACCCGCGCGTCGCCCTGCTGCGCGAACGCGTGCGCACCCTCACCCGCTCGCGCACCAGCCAGGGGGTGCCGATGCTGTGGATCGGCGCCGATGGCGGCGCGGCGCGCATGCCGCTGCAAGGGCCGTGGCGCCTGGTCAGCACCCTCGGCAAGCAGGGCAACGGGATCTGGGGCTTGCGCGTGGAACGCGCCGCCGATGGCGGCGAACGCCTGTGGCTGGGCAGCGATGGCGACGGACTGGCGCGTTTCGAGCGCGGTCGCTGGCGCATCTTCGGCAGCGCGGATGGCTTGCCCAGCGAAACCGTGCGCAGCATCGCGCGCGTGCCCGACGGCAGCGCGGAAGGCGCGCTCTGGGTCGGCACCTGGGGCGGGCACCTGGCGCGCCTGCAGGGGGATCGCTTCGTCGAGCTGGCCACGCCCTGGCGCAAGCAGGACAACGAGGCGCTGAGCATCCTGTTCGCCGAGCGGGACGACGTCTGGGTCAGCACCCGCCAGCACGGCATCGCGCACTGGGATGGCCGCGTCTGGCAATGGCTGCCGCCCGGCCCGGCCATGCCCGGCCGCGCGTATTCCGCGCAGAAGATCGGGCGCGACCTGTGGTTCAGCACCTCCGACAAGGGCCTGATGCGTCTTCGCGATGGCCGATGGCGCGCGTTCAAGGACGACATCGGCCTGCCGGCGGATGCGCTGTACGACATGCGCCTGATCCCCGGCCACGGCGATGCGCCGGTGTTGTGGATGGGCAGCAACAAGAACGGGCTGTTGCGGGTCGACGTCGGCGATCCCGACCGGCCACGCCTGGTCGCCGCGCCGGCACTGCCGCAGCTCGCGGTCTCCTACGTCTATGGCGTCGTGCGCGACGGCCGTGGCGACCTGCTGGTGTGCACCGACTACGGCGTGTTCAGCTGGCGTCCGCAAGGCGACGGTTTCCGCTCCACCGGCTACCACCGCGAGGACGGCCTGCCGCACGACGAATGCAATGCGAATGCGATGCAGGTGGACGACGAAGGCCGGGTCTGGATCGGCACGGTCGGCGGCGCGGCGGTCTATACCCCGGCGGACGATCGTGCGCGCCATGCCGCACCGCTCCTGCTCACCCGCCTGCTGGTCGATGGCAAGCCGGTCGCCGTCGATGGCGGCGTGCTGCGCCTGCCGCGTCCCGGCAGCACGCTGGAACTCGAGTACGACCTGCTCAGCGGCGAGAAGGAAGACGACAACCGCTACCGGGTCACGCTGGTCGATGGCGACAACGACGCCAGCGGCTGGAGCGCGGCGGATTCGCATCGCTACGCGCGCCTGCCCGCGGGCGCGCAACGCATCCGCATCGAGGCCAGGGACGCCGCCGGCATCGCCGCGAAACCGGTCGAGCTGCGCATCGAGGTGCCGCAGGCATGGTGGCGCACGCCCGGCGCGCGGGCATTGCAGCTGCTGGCCGGGCTGGCCGCATTCTGGGGCCTGCTCAAGCTGCGCGAGCGCCAGATCGGCCAGCGCGAGGAGCAATTGCGCGGGATGGTGCAGGAACGCACCTCGCAGCTGCTGAAGCGCGAATCCGAACTGCACCAGGCCAACGACGAGTTGCGCCGGCTGTCCTACACCGACCCGCTGACCGGGCTGGGCAACCGCCGCCGCCTGTTCGAAACCCTGGAACTGCTGTGGCGCGATGCCGCGCGCAAGCACGAATCGCTGGGATTGCTGCTGCTCGACCTCGACCATTTCAAGCGCTTCAACGACACCCATGGCCACCTGGCCGGCGATGCGCGCCTGCAACAGGTCGCCGTGCGCGTGCAATCGCTGCTGCCGGCCGGGGCCAGCGCCGCGCGCTACGGCGGCGAGGAGCTGTGCGTGCTGTTGCCCGGCCACGACGAAGCCGCCGCGGCGCGGGTCGCCGAACGCATGCGCCAGGCGATCGCCGCCCTGCCGGCGGACAACGCCCTGCCGGAGATCGAGGACATCGCGGTCACCGCCAGCATCGGCGTGGCCGCCGGCATCCCCGGCCTGGAGCAACGCCCGGATATCCTGGTCGCGCGCGCGGACCATGCCCTGTATGCGGCCAAGGCGGCCGGCCGCAACCGGGTCGAACGGGCCGGCGCCTGAGCGTCCCGGCATCGCCATACGCCCACGTATTCAAGCCCCGGCGCGGGCAATGGCTTAGAATGCGCGCCCTGCATCGCGGCCCAGCCAATGCCGATGCAGGCCCAGTCGATCCCATTCCTCACTTTGCCGTCGGCGCCCACGCATCCGCGAGCGGTTCCGACCGGAGTTTCCGCAATGATTTTCGAGACGCTCGACACCTACGGCCACGAACAGGTCGTGTTCTGCCACAACAAGGATGCTGGCCTGAAGGCGATCATCGCCATCCACAACACCACCCTCGGCCCGGCCCTGGGCGGTACCCGCATGTGGCCGTACAAGAGCGAACAGGAAGCGCTGAACGACGTGCTGCGCCTGAGCCGCGGCATGACCTACAAGAACGCGGTCGCCGGCCTCGACATCGGCGGCGGCAAGGCGGTGATCATCGGCAACCCGGCCACCGACAAGTCCGAGGCGCTGTTCCGCGCGTTCGGCCAGTTCGTGGAATCGCTGGGCGGCCGCTACATCACCGCCGAAGACGTCGGCATCGACGTCAACGACATGGAATACGTGTACCGCGAGACCGAGTACGTGACCGGCGTGCACCAGGTCCACGGCGGTTCGGGCGACCCCTCGCCGTTCACCGCCTACGGCACCCTGCAGGGCCTGATGGCCACCCTCAACCAGAAGTTCGGCGACGAGGAAGTCGGCAAGTATTCCTACGCCGTGCAGGGCCTGGGCCACGTCGGCATGGAGTTCGTGAAGCTGCTGAAGGAACGCGGCGCCAAGATCTTCGTCACCGACATCAACCAGGGCCTGGTCGACAAGGCGGTGTCCGAGTACGGCGCCGAGGCGGTGGGCCTGGACGACATCTACGACGTGCCGGCCGACGTGTACTCGCCCTGCGCGCTGGGCGGCACCGTCAACGAGCAGACCCTGCCGCGCCTGAAGGCGAAGGTGATCTGCGGCGCGGCCAACAACCAGCTGGCCAACAACGCGATCGGCGACGAAGTGACCAAGCGCGGCATCCTGTACGCGCCGGACTACGCGGTGAACGCGGGCGGCGTGATGAACGTGGCGCTGGAACTCGACGGCTACAACCGCGAGCGCGCGATGCGCATGATGCGCACGATCTACCACAACCTGCACCGCATCTACGAGATCTCCGGCCGCGACAACATCCCGACCTACATGGCCGCGGACCGCCTGGCCGAGGAGCGCATCAACGCGATCGGCAAGCTCAAGCTGCCGCTGGGCCGCGGCGCGCCGCGCTTCCAGGGCCGCATCCGCGGGCATTGATTCCCGGCACCGCCGTGGATCGCCCAACGTTCGCAAACGAACTTTGGGCCCCTTGCTTCGCTGCCGGATCCCCCGCCGCCACGCGGCTGCCCCCGTGACTCAAGGGGGCGAAGGTGAGGCTTGGCGAATCAGGCGATAATCGGACGGGGCTTCGGCCCCGTCCTCGTTTCCATACTGCTCAAGGTTGAACCGCATGCGTCCATTCCCCCTCGGCGAAGACATCGATGCCCTGCGCGACGCGGTCCGCCGCTTCGCCGACGCCGAGATCGCCCCGCGCGCGGCGCAGGTCGACGAGGACAACTGGTTCCCGCAGGACCTGTGGCCGAAGCTCGGCGAGATGGGCCTGCTCGGCCTGACCGTGCCGGGCGAATACGGCGGCAGCGGGATGGGCTACCTCGCCCACCTGGTGGCGATGGAGGAAATCTCGCGCGCATCGGGCTCGGTCGGCCTCAGCTACGGCGCGCATTCCAACCTGTGCGTCAACAACCTGTACGCCAACGGCAACGAGGCGCAGCGCCAGAAATACTTGCCGAAGCTGTGCACGGGCGAATGGAAGGGCGCGCTGGCGATGAGCGAGCCGGGCGCCGGCTCGGACGTGGTCGGCTCGATGTCCTGCCGCGCCGAGCTGAAGGGCGGCGCGTGGATCGCCAACGGCAACAAGATGTGGATCACCAACGGCCCCGAGGCCGACGTGCTGGTGGTCTACATGCGCACCGCCAGCCGCGAACTGGGCAGCAAGTGCATGACCGCCTTCATCGTCGAGAAGGGGATGAAGGGCTTCTCCACCGCGCAGAAGCTGGACAAGCTGGGCATGCGCGGCAGCAACACCTGCGAGCTGGTGTTCGAGAACTGCGAGATCCCGGCGGACAACGTGCTGGGCGAGGTGAACAACGGCGTCAAGGTGCTGATGAGCGGCCTCAACACCGAGCGCCTGGTGCTCACCGGCGGCCCGCTGGGGTTGATGCAGGCCGCGCTGGACATCGCCCTGCCCTACGTGCGCGAACGCAAGCAGTTCAACCAGGCCATCGGCACCTTCGGCCTGATGCAGGGCAAGATCGCCGACATGTACACCGCGCTGCAATCCAGCCGCGCCTTCGCCTACCAGGTCGCGCGCGACTACGACAGCGGCTACAAGAGCCGCGTGGATGCCGCCTCCTGCCTGCTGCATGCCAGCGAAGCGGCGGTGCAGGTCGCGCTGGAAGGCATCCAGACCCTTGGCGGCAACGGCTACATCAACGAGTTCGCCACCGGCCGGATCCTGCGCGACGCCAAGCTGTACGCGATCGGCGCCGGCACCAACGAGATCCGCCGCATGCTGATCGGCCGCGAGCTGTTCGCCGGCAACAGCTGAGCGTCGAGCGGATCCGCCATGAAAAACGCCGCGGTCCCGCGGCGTTTTTCGTTGCCGGCGATGGCCGGCGTCAGAACCGGTACATCGCCTGCAGCGACGCCATGCCGCTGTCGCCGACATCGCTGGAACGGCGGCCCAAATCGAAGCGGAAGCTCGTCCCGCGAGCGAACGCCGCCGACAAACCGACGCCGAGCCACCGGCTGCGCCGCGCCAGCCCGATGCCCTGCAATGGCGCCCATTGCTCCAGGCCGTTGAAGCTGGCGTCGAACAGTTCGCCGTTCGACCCCAGCGTCCGCTGCCATTCCGCGCGCGCATCCATGCGCAGCCCGACGCCGCCCGCGTGCCAGCCGCGGGCCGCACGCAGGCCGGCGAAGCCCTGCCAGCGGCTGCTGTCCCACGCATCCGCGCGCAGGCCGAAACCGCTGGCACCGCCTTCGTCGAAGCCGTCGTTGCCGACATGCACGTATTGCGCTCCGAGATACGGCGTCAGGGCGATGGCGCCGGCCCCGAAGCGCCGGCCGATTTCGCCGGACGCGCCGATGTAATCGCCCGACAGCTGCGTCGCCACCGAATCCCGCATCGAGCCCAGCAGCAGGTTGCGCTGCATCTGCCGCTGGAACGCGCCGGACGCCAGTTGCGCCTGGCCATGCCAGCCGCCGCGCCAGGCCGCCGCGTACAGCTGCAACTCGCGTTGGCGGCCGCGGCTGCGGTCGCCGAACGCGCCCAGCCAACTCGATTGGTCGAGCCGGTTCATCGCGATGCCGACCACCGCGTCGCGGCCGATCCGCCAGTCGTTGCCGATCATCTCGCCGGCGGAATCGATGCCGACGCTGTCGTAACCGCCTTGCGCCAGGATGCCGCCGCCGGACAGGTCGCGATACCAGCCGCCGGCGGTTTGCGGCGCATGCGACAGCCCGTCGATGCGGGCGTTCAGCGCGCGACGGCCGGCATCGATCGCGTCGAACGTCATCGCCGCCGACGCCGCATGCAGTTCGCCCGACAGGCTGCGCAGCGAAACATCGGCCGTGGCGATGCTCGACGATTGCTGCAGGGCGCCGGCCGCGTCGATGAAGGCGCCGCCGATCCCGGCCGGGGCGATGCCGCCAAGCTGGCCGTCGATCGCGCCCATCGCCGATTCGACCCGTTGCGCGGACAGCTGGGTGATGGTGGGCAGGCTCATGCCGGCCACGGCGTTGGCGACGTCGATGCGGTTGATGTCGAGGAACACGGAAGTCGGCGAGTACCTCAGGTTGGCATCCAGGAAGACATTCGGCGCGGCGCGCAGGCTCGCGAATGTCCCCGAGATGCTCGCGGCATTCAGCAGCAGTTCGCTGGCCCGGGTGGTGTAACCGCTCTTGGCGCCGAGGATCGACAGCTGGCCGTCCAACGTCGCCCTGCCGCCGACGCCGAGGGTCCTGCCTAGCCAGAGCCCGAGGTTGCCTTGCGCCGTCTGGGTGAAATCGCCGAGAACCGACGCGAATACGGACGCGCCGGTGGTGCCCGGCGCGCTGTAGAAGAATCGCCCGCTGTTGGCGACCGAGGCGACATTGCCGTCCAGCCAAACGGTGGCGCCGTTGCTCACGTACAGCTTCGACGAATCGGCGCTGCCCTTGATGTACAGCCCACCCGCCTGCACGCGCGTATCTCCGCTGTAGCTGTTCATCCCCGCCAAGGTGAGCGTGCCGCTGCCGTTCTTGACCAGCCCCCGCTGCCGGCGATGTCGTTGCGCCACACCGAATTGCCCGAGAACGAGACGGCGACGTCGCCCCAGGCGAACTTGCCCGGGCCGTTCGCCGCCTTGCCCACGTCCAGCACGCCCCAGCCGAACACGGCGTCGACGCCGGGCGCACCGACGTCCTTCGCCGTACCGAGCAGGGTCTGCCGCACCAGGTCGTTGTTGAAGTACGGGAACACCGACCATACCGCCGCCGCCGCGCCGGAAACCAGGGGAGCCGCGAAGGACGTGCCCTGCACGCGGTAGATCTTGTCGTCGTCGGTGGTCTGGTCGTTGCCATCGACCGGCGATGCGCCAACGACATAGACCGAACCCGGCGCCGACAGGCAGTAGTTCATCGAGCGCCCGCAATACTGCGAAAACGAAAGTAGCTGCGTCGGGTTTTCCGGGTCCAGCGCCGCCACGGTCAGCCAGCCACGCTCCAGGCCCAGGGACGGCGCCAGCGTCGGCAGCGAGGAGGTATCGGAGGGATCGGCGCGGAAACGCGCATCGTTGCCGTAGTTGCCGTTGGCGAACACCACCAGTCCGTTCTTGTTGAGGATGAAGTCGGTGTAGCCGGCGGCCATCGCGGTTGCGCCGGCCGCCTCGTCCTCGAAATACACGCCGCCCCAGGAATTGTTGATGATCCGCGCGCCATGCGCATACAGGTCGGCATGCGCGTCGTCGAGGAAATCGGCGAAGCCGGCCGCATCCGCCGTACTGACGGCATTGCCTTGCCCGGAGCCATCGTCGACCGGCGGGTTGTCCGACAGGAATCGCCCGGAAATGATCGTCGCCGCCGGCGCGACGCCGCCGGGCCAGCGCCCGATCGCCGACCCGGCAGCCGTCAACGCGACCCAGGTGCCGTGCTCGAGCACATAGTCGACATTGGGATTGTTGGGTGGCGAGTTCAGGTAGAACCCGTTGTAGGCCACGCGTGGACTGAGCTGCGGGTGGTTCCTGCGCACGCCGGAATCGAGGATGCCGATGCCGATGCCCGAACCCAGCGCACCCGCGCCAAGCGAAGCGCCGGCATTGATGACCTGGAGTTGCTTGCCGAACTGCGCATCGAAGGCCAGCGCCGCCCCCTGTGTCGGGATCGTCGGCGGATTCGGCTGGGTCAGCGTGCCGTCGTTCGCCACGGTGGGCGTGAAGCCGGGCCCGGAAGGCGTGACCGGCGGCGGGTTCGAGCGCACGCCGCCCCCGCCCCCGCATGCGGCCAGCGCCAGCGCGATCGCGCACGGCAACAATGCGGCAGCCTTGGCGCGCGTGCCGCGGGACATCGTTCGATCCGGAGTCATGTGGCCTTCCTGCATCGCGCCAGCGGCCCGCGGCCGCCCGCATGCGCGAACACGATTGTTGTATGCCATGCCGGCGCATCCGACAACGGCTGCTTGCTGAACGCGCCGATCCATGCTGCGCTGCGGCATGAACGGTGATTTCGCGCCATAATCGGAAGATCGAACCTGCCACCCGGCCCAGCCGGACCCATGCAATCCCGGAGCCCCACATGAGCGACGTCGTCATCGTCGGTGCCAAGCGCACCGCCATCGGTTCCTTCCTCGGCCAGTTCACCGGTACGCCCACGCCGGCGCTCGGCACGGCGGCCATTTCCGCCGCGCTCGCCCAGTCCGGCGTCGCCGGCGACAAGGTGGACGAGGTGATCATGGGCTGCGTGCTGCCGGCCGGCCTGGGCCAGGCGCCCGCGCGCCAGGCCTCGCGCGCCGCTGGCATCGCCGATGCCGCCGGTTGCACCACCATCAACAAGGTCTGCGGTTCGGGCATGAAGGCGGTGATGCTGGCCCACGACCTGATCAAGGCCGGCTCCGCGCAAGTGGTGGTCGCCGGCGGCATGGAGTCGATGACCAATGCCCCGCACCTGCTCAACAACTCGCGCACCGGCATCCGCTACGGCAGCGCCGAGATGCTCGACCACATGGCCTGGGACGGCCTGACCAATCCCTACGACGGCAAGGCGATGGGCGTGTTCGGCGATGCCGCCTGCGCCAAGTACGGCTACGACCGCGCCGCGGTCGACGCCTATTCCGCGGAAAGCGCCAGGCGTGCGCAGGCCGCGCAGGCCAATGGCGCGTTCGCCGACGAGATCGCCGCGGTCACGGTCAAGACCCGCAAGGGCGAGGTCGTGGTCGACAAGGACGAGGAACCCGGCAAGATCGACCTCAACAAGATCCCGGAGCTGCGCGCCGCCTTCGGCAAGGACGGCGTGCTGACCGCGGCCTCCTCCTCGAAGATTTCCGACGGTGCCGCGGCGCTGGTGGTGATGTCCGCCGAAGCCGCGGCCGCCGCCGGCGCCCAGCCGCTGGCCCGGATCGTCGCCCATGCCACCCATGCGCAGGCGCCGGAATGGTTCACCACCGCGCCGGTCGCGGCGCTGAAGAACGTGCTGGACAAGGCCGGCTGGTCGGTGGCCGACGTCGACCTGTTCGAGGTCAACGAGGCCTTCGCCTGCGTGGCGATGGCGCCGATGAGCGACCTCGGCATCCCCCACGACAAGCTGAACGTGAATGGCGGCGCGCTGGCGCTGGGCCACCCGATCGGGGCCTCCGGCGCCCGCCTGCTCGTCACCCTGCTGAACGCCCTCAAGGCCCGCGGCGGCAAGCGTGGCGTGGCATCGTTGTGCATTGGCGGCGGCGAGGCGACCGCCATGGCCATCGAACTTTCGTGACGTACTTAAACGAACACATGAAAAAAAGTCGGCCAACCGCTTGACACGCGACATTGGCTTGTCATCATGTTACTGGCGCGCAGTTTGCGCGTTGCCAAACCAATTTCAACGACGAGGAATCCGTATCATGTCGATCAACAAGATCCTGCTGGCGATGGCTCTGGGCCTGGCCCTGACCGCTTGCAGCAACCAGGAGCAGGCTGCCGACGCCGCTGCTGCTGCTGGCGACGCCCAGGCTGCCGCCGACACCGCCGCCGCCACCGGCGACGCCGCTGCCGCCGACGCCGCCCAGGCCGCCGCCGACACCGCCGCTTCGGCCGCTGACGCCGCCGCTGCTTCGGCCGACGCCACCGCCGCCGCCGCCACCCCGGCTGCTGCCGACAATGCTGCCGACGCCGCTGGCCAGGCTGCCGACGCCGCCGAGCAGGCTGCCGACGCTGCCAAGCAGGCTTCGGAAGCTGCTACCGAAAAGAAGTAATCCGACAGGCGTCGATCGCCTATTCAGATTGCTGTAGAATCGGGGAAGCCGTCGGTGCGCCGACGGCTTTTTCGTACGTCCCGGTCCGCCGGGTTGCTGTAAGTCAGTGAACGACCCGCCGGCCCAGAGGCCGGATCGCTAAGCGCACTGGCGTTGCCTGATCCGCAAACCGATCCATTTCAGACAACTCCTCAGGAGAGAACCATGAACACCAAGCTTTACGTGCTCCTCGCCGCTGGCGTCCTCGCTCTGTCGGCCTGCAAGAACGAAGCCGCCGACGCCGCCGCTGCTGACGCCGCTGCCGCCACCGAGCAGGCTGCCGACGCCGCCTCCACCGCTGCCAACGCCGCTGGCGACGCCGCTGCCGCTGCCGGCGACGCCGCCGCTGCGACCGCCGACGCCGCTGCCACCGCGACCACCGACGCCGCTGCCACCGCCGCTGCCGCTTCGGCCGACGCCGCTGCCGGCGCCGCTGCCGCTGCGACCGATGCCGCCGCGACCGCGACCGACGCTGCCAAGGACGCCGCTGCCGACGCCGCTGGCGCCGTCAAGGATGGCGCTGCCAAGGTCGAAGAAGCCGCCAAGAAGTAATCCTTCTTCGCTGCATGCAAGACCCGGAAGGCCCGCTTCGGCGGGCCTTTCTCTTTGCTGGCGGGGAGCCCGCACCCGCACCGGCACACCTGCGTGCCCGGAGCGGATGAACGCGAACGGGTATCCTGTCGCATTCGCCGCATCGACCATCCACGCATGCCCGCGCTGACTTCGCAGATCGACCCCCGCTCGCAGGATTTCGCCGACAACGCCGCCTTCCATCGCGAACTGGTCGCCGAGCTCGACCGCCGCCTGGCCCGCGCCGCCGACGGCGGTGGCGAGAAGGCCCGCGCCAAGCACAGCGAACGCGGCAAGCTGCTGCCGCGCGAGCGCATCGACGCCCTGCTCGATCCCGGCTCGCCGTTCCTGGAAATCGCCCCGCTCGCCGCCGAAGGCATGTACGACGATGCCGCGCCCGCCGCCGGCATGGTCTGCGGCATCGGCCGGGTGATGGGCCAGGAAGTCGTCATCGTCGCCAACGACGCCACCGTCAAGGGCGGCACCTACTTCCCGATGACGGTGAAGAAGCACCTGCGCGCGCAGGAGATCGCCCGCGAGAACCGCCTGCCCTGCCTCTACCTGGTCGATTCCGGCGGCGCCTTCCTGCCGCTGCAGGACGAGGTGTTCCCGGACCGCGAGCACTTCGGCCGGATCTTCTACAACCAGGCGCGGATGAGCGCGGAAAACATCCCGCAGGTCGCGGTGGTGATGGGCAGTTGCACCGCCGGCGGTGCCTATGTGCCGGCGATGAGCGACGAATCCGTCATCGTCAAGGAACAGGGCACGATCTTCCTCGGCGGCCCGCCGCTGGTGAAGGCCGCGACCGGCGAAGTGGTCGATGCCGAGGAACTCGGCGGCGCCGACGTGCACACCCGCATCTCCGGCGTGGCCGACCATTTCGCCGAGGACGACCGCCATGCGCTGCAGATCGCACGCGGGATCGTCGGTTCGTTCAACCGCAAGAAGGTGTTGCCGGTCGCGACGCAGCAGTCGCGCGAGCCGCTGTTCGCGGCCGAAGAGCTGTACGGCATCGTGCCGAAGGACGCGCGCCGTCCATTCGACATCCGCGAGGTGATCGCGCGCGTGGTCGACGGCAGCGAGTTCCAGGAGTTCAAGGCGCGCTACGGCAGCACCCTGGTCACCGGCTTCGCCCACCTGCACGGCTACCCGGTCGGGATCGTCGCCAACAACGGCATCCTGTTCGCCGAATCCGCGCTCAAGGGCGCGCACTTCATCGAGCTGTGCAACCAGCGCGGCATCCCGCTGGTGTTCCTGCAGAACATCACCGGCTTCATGGTCGGCAAGAAGTACGAGCAGGCCGGCATCGCGAAAGACGGCGCGAAGATGGTGACGGCTGTCGCGTGTTCGCACGTGCCGAAGTTCACCGTGGTGATCGGCGGCAGCTTCGGCGCCGGCAATTACGCGATGTGCGGCCGCGCCTACGGTGCGCGCTTCCTGTGGATGTGGCCGAACGCGCGAATCAGCGTGATGGGCGGCGAACAGGCCGCGTCGGTGCTGGCGACGGTGAAGCGCGACGGCATCGAGGCGCGTGGCGGCGTGTGGACGCCGGACGAAGAGGACGCGTTCAAGGCGCCGATCCGCCAGCAATACGAAGACCAGGGCAATCCGTATTACGCCACGGCGCGACTGTGGGACGACGGCATCATCGACCCGGCCGATACCCGCCGCGTGCTGGGGCTGGGATTGTCGGCATCGCTCAATGCGCCGATCGAAGACCGCACGCGCTTCGGCGTGTTCCGGATGTGACCCACTTCGCGATCAGCCACTTGCGCGAGCAACCTGTCGCATTCACGCAGGAAATCGCCGCAAAGTGGTGATAGCCTCGGCAGTCCGCCCCCGAGGAACCACTGCAATGGCCATCTGGAAAGACCCGACCCCGGCGAAGGCCGAACCCTCCCGTTTCGATGCCCCCGCGCCTGCGCCGGTCAACGAAGCGCCGCAGGCCGCGCCCGCGCCGACCCCGATCCGCGCGGTGGAAACCACGGCCCGCGAATCCGTCATCGCCGCCGACCTGACCATCGAAGGCAAGATCGAAGGCGCCGGCCACGTGCGCATCGCCGGCAAGTTCAAGGGCGACGTCAAGGTGCAGGGCAACCTCACCATCGACCAGGGCGCCAAGGTCGCCGGTGGCGTGGCCGCCAACAAGGTGACCCTGGCCGGCGAGCTGGACGGCAACATCGACTCCGCGCAGCAGGTCGAACTGCTGCAGAGCGGCGTGATCAACGGCGACCTGAAGGCCGGGTCGCTGACCGTCGCCGCCGGCTCGCGCATCCGCGGCCACATCGAATGCGGCTGGGACAAGGACGGCAAGTCCGCGTCGAAGACGGAGTCCGGCAACGCCGCATGAGCGCGGTGCGTCCCGGCACGGCAGGTGCCACCCGCACCTGCCCGCATTGCAAGGCCACGATCCTGGAAAGCTCGTCGGTCTGCCCGGCCTGCCGTGGGCATCTCAAATTCGACGCGCCGGCGATCGAGGCGGCGCAACGCTTCGTGCCGCTGAAGGTGGAAGGCACGATCAACGCCCAGGACGACGGCGCGTTCGAATACACGATGGTGGTGGTGATCCGCAACGAACGCGGCGAGGAAATCGGCCGCCACGTGGCCGGCGTGGGCGCGGTGTTCCCCGGCGAATCGCGCAGCTTCGATGTCAGCGTGGAGGCGGTGCCGGCCCATCCCGGCAAGCGCCGGCTCAAGCACTAGTCAGTCGCAACCGTCGCAACCGCCGCAATCCCTGTCGCCCGTTTTCGGCATGGGCGCGATGGATCGGCCCAGCGTCTTCATCCATCCCGGCTTGCCCTCGCGCAGCAGCGGCAGGGCGAGGGCGATGCGCAGCCTGCGCGTGGCGTTCGGGAACTGCTTGCGCATGACCACAACGATGCTGGCCAGCACCGCCAGCGCGATGACGAGGTACTGCGCGAGCAGGCCGGCATCCATCAGCCCGCGCCCATCGCCAGCGCGATCCGGTAGGTGGCGAACGACGCGATCCACGCCAGCGCGAACAGATAGCCGGCGGCGAACGCGGTCTGCTTCCACGAATGGGTTTCGCGCCTGATCGTGGCCAGGGTGGAAATGCACTGCGGCGCATAGATGAACCACACCAGCAGCGACAACCCGGTGGCCAGCGACCAGTCCTGCGCGATCAACGGGCCCAGCGCCCGGCTGGCGGCATCGTCGCTGGTGGCGGCCACCGCGTAGACGGTGGCCAGCGACGACACCATTACCTCGCGCGCGGCCATGGTCGGGATCAGCGCGATGCTGATCCGCCAGTCGAAGCCCAGCGGCGAAAACAGCAATTCCAGCGCGCGTCCGATGCGCCCGGCGAAGCTGTCCTCGATGCCGACGCCGGCGGGGAAATTCAGCAGGAACCACAGCAGGATGGTCAGCGCCAGGATGATCCCGCCGACCCGCTTGAGGAAGATCATCGCGCGTTCCCACAGGCCGATCAGCAAGTCGCGGAAATGCGGCACGCGGTACGAAGGCAGCTCCAGCAGCAACGGATGCTCGCCCTTGTCGCGCCGCCACTTCTTCATCAGCCACGACACCGCCAGCGCGCTGAGGATGCCGGCGGCGTACAGCGCGAACAGCACCAGCCCCGGCAGGTTGAACCAGCCGACCTGCTGCTGCGGGATGAAGGCGCCGATCAGCAATGCATACACCGGCAAGCGCGCCGAGCAGGTCATCAGCGGCGCGACCAGGATCGTGGCGATGCGGTCGCGCGGATCCTGGATCGAACGCGTCGACATGATCCCCGGCACCGCGCAGGCGAAGCTGGACAGCATCGGGATGAAGCTGCGACCGGACAGGCCGGCGGCGGACATCATGCGATCGAGCAGGAACGCCGCGCGCGGCAGGTAGCCGCTTTCCTCCAGCGCCAGGATGAAGGCGAACAGGATCAGGATCTGCGGCAGGAACACGATCACCCCGCCCAGCCCGGCGATGATCCCGTCCACCACCAGCCCCTTCAGCGGGCCGTCCGGCATCGCGTTGCCGACCACCCCGCCCAGCCAGGTGGTGGCGGCCTCGATGCCGTCCATCATCGGCGTGGCCCAGGCGTACACCGCCTGGAAGATCAGGAACATCACCACGCCCAGCGCGACCAGCCCGAACAGCGGATGCAGCAGCCAGCGGTCCAGCGCGTCGTCGATCGCCGCGGTGCGGCGCGGCATGCTCACCGTCAGCGCCAGCAGGCGACGGGTCTCGGCGTGCAGGTCCGCATGTTGCGGCAGGTGCGCGCGCGGCTCGTGCAATACGCCCTGCATCGCGTCCAGTTCGCGCACCAGCGACTGCGCGCCGTCGTGCTGCACGGCCACGGTCTCGACCACCGGCACGCCAAGCTCGCGCTGCAAGGCGGGAACGTCGATGGCGATGCCGCGCCGCTTCGCCGCATCGACCATGTTCAGCGCGACCAGCATCGGCCGCCCCAGTTCGCGCAATTCCAGCGCGAAACGCAGGTGCAGGCGCAGGTTGGTGGCATCGACCACGCAGACCAGCACGTCCGGCGCCGGCTCGCCCGGATAGAAGCCGCGGATCAGGTCGCGGGTGACCGCTTCGTCCAGGCTGGCCGCATTGAGGCTGTACGCACCCGGCAGGTCGAGCACCGTGAAGTGGCGACCGGAGGGCGCGTGCATCCGCCCTTCCTTGCGTTCCACGGTGACGCCGGCATAGTTCGCGACCTTCTGCCGGCTGCCGGTCAGCAGGTTGAACAACGCGGTCTTGCCGCAGTTCGGGTTGCCGACCAGGGCGATGCGCGGGACCGCGCTGGCGGCGATCGGGCTCATGCGCCGTCCCCGTCGCGGCGCAGGCGCACCCGCGCGGCCTCGATGCGGCGCAGGGCGAAGCGGGTGAAGCCGACCTGCACCAGCAGCGGCTCGGCGCCGAACGGTCCGGCGGCCACGATCTCCACCTGCTCGCCGGCGACGAAGCCGAGCTCGCGCAGGCGACGCGCGATGGCATCGTTCGGCAGGTGGTCCTCGACGCCTTCGACGATGGCCGGCGTGCGCCGGGCGAGCTGGTTCAGGGTCATGCGTGGCGGAAGCCGGGCCAGCGGCAAATAGGAATAGTTCTCATTCTATCATTGGCCGACCCGCGCGTATTGATCCCGGTCAACCCGCCCGCATCGGCAGCGCCCGGTATCATTCGGCGACTTCATCCGGGATTCGGCATGGCTTCCTCCCTGCAACTGCAGCGCGATGCATCGGTCGCCCGCCTGCGCATGACCCGCGCGCAGGTGCACAACGCCTTCGATGCCGGCCTGATCGCCGAACTCACCGCCGCGCTGGACGACGTGGCGGCCGACGCCGGCATCCGCGTGCTGGTGCTGGAGGCCGAGGGCGCGTCGTTCTCCGCCGGCGCCGACCTCAACTGGATGCGCGGCATGGCCGCCGCCAGCGAAGCCGAGAACCGCGAGGACTCGCTCGCCCTCGCCCGCCTGATGCGCACCCTGGACGAACTACCCAAGCCGACCATCGCCCGCGTGCAGGGTGCGGCCTTCGGCGGCGGCATCGGCCTGGTGGCCTGCTGCGACATCGCCATCGGCGTGCCGGAGGCCAAGTTCGGCCTGACCGAAAGCAAGCTTGGCCTGCTGCCGGCGGTGATCTCGCCGTACGTGATCGCCGCGATCGGACAACGCAATGCGCGGCGCTACTTCGCCACTGCGGAACTCTTCGATGCCGCCGAGGCGCACCGCATCGGCCTGCTGCACGAGGTGGTCGACGACGCCGCGCTCGACGCCGCCGTGCAGCGCCAGGTCGACCTGCTGCTGAAGGCCGGGCCCATCGCGAGTTCGCTGGCGAAGTCGCTGGTGCGCGACGTCGCCGCGCACGCCGATGGCGCGAAACACGACGCCGACAACGCCGCGCTGATCGCCCGCCTGCGGGTGTCGCCGGAAGGCCAGGAAGGCCTGTCCGCCTTCCTCGACAAGCGCAAGCCGCACTGGATCGCCCACTGATGTTCTCGAAAATCCTCATCGCCAACCGCGGCGAGATCGCCTGCCGGGTGATCCGCACCGCGCGCAAGCTGGGCATCCGCACCGTCGCGGTGTACTCCGATGCCGACGCCGATGCCCAGCACGTGCGCCTGGCCGACGAGGCGCACCGCATCGGCGGCCCGCGCCCGCAGGACAGCTACCTGCGCGGCGACGCCATCCTCGAAGTGGCGAAGCGCACGGGCGCGCAGGCGATCCACCCGGGCTACGGCTTCCTGTCCGAGAACGCGGACTTCGCCGACGCGGTGCAGGCCGCCGGCATCGCCTTCATCGGCCCGTCCGGCGCGTCGATGCGCAAGATGGGCAGCAAGGCCGGCGCGAAGGACTTGATGGCCGCCGCCGGCGTGCCGGTGGTGCCGGGTTTTACCGGCGAGGACCAGTCGCCCGATCTGCTGCAGCGCGAGGCCGACACGATCGGCTATCCGCTGATGATCAAGGCCGCGCACGGCGGCGGCGGCAAGGGCATGCGCATCGTGCGCAGCGCGGAGGCATTCGCCGCCAACCTGCAAAGCTGCCAGCGCGAGGCGGCCAATGCCTTCGGCCGCGACCGCGTGCTGCTGGAGCGCTACATCGAGCATCCGCGCCACATCGAGATCCAGGTGTTCGGCGACAGCCACGGCGGCGCCATCCACTTGAACGAACGCGAATGCTCGGCGCAGCGCCGCTACCAGAAGGTGCTGGAGGAATCGCCCTCGCCGTTCCTGACGCCGGAGCTGCGCGCGCGCATGGGCGCGGCCGCGGTGCAGGCGGCGCATGCGATCGACTACGCGAATGCCGGCACGGTGGAATTCATCGTCGGTGCGGATGGCGGTTTCTACTTCATGGAGATCAACACCCGCCTGCAGGTCGAGCACCCGGTCACCGAGGAAGTCACCGGTCTCGACCTGGTCGAATGGCAGCTGCGCATCGCCGCCGGCGAAAAGCTGCCGCTGGCGCAGGAGCAGATCGCGCAGCGCGGCCATGCCATCGAAGTACGGCTGTATGCGGAAGACCCGGATGCCGGCTTCCTGCCCGGATCGGGCACGCTGCAGACGCTGCGCCTGCCCGCGCCGTCGCGCCACGTGCGCATCGACTCCGGCGTGGTCGAAGGCGATACGGTGACGATCTTCTACGACCCGATGATCGCCAAGCTGATCGTCTGGGACGAGGATCGCCCGCGCGCCCTCGCCCGCCTGCGCGATGCGCTGGCCGATTGCGAGATCGCCGGCCCGAAGTCGAACATCGCCTTCCTCGAGCGGCTGGTGCGGCATCCGGCGGTCGTCGATGCGGGCATCGACACCGGCTACCTCGACCGCCACCTCGACGAGTTCCTCGCGCCCGCCGAAACCGAGGCCGCGCTGGTGCTGGCCGCCGCGACCACCCGCCTGCTGGTGCAGGAACGCGGGGCCCGCGCGGCCGCGGCCGCCGGCAGCGACCCGGCGTCGCCCTGGGCCGTCGCCGACGGCTGGCGGCTGGGCCACGGCGGATCGCGACGGCTCGCCTTCGCCAACGGCGACGCGCGCATCGAACTGCTCGCCCATGGCCACGATGGCGGCTACCGCATCGAACTCGATGGCGTCGCGCACGCGGTCGCCGGCGCGCGCTGGGCCGATGGCGAGCTGAGCGCACGCATCGATGGCACGATGCGGCGTTTCCGCGCCTCCGCCGATGCCGCCCATGTCCTGGTGCACGATGGCGGCCAACGGCTCTCGCTCGCCACGGCGGAGGTGTATCGTCGCAAGGACCCCGCCGGCGGCGCCGCCGAACACCGGATCCGCGCGCCGATGCCGGGCCGGGTGGTGCTGGTGCAGGCCAGGCCGGGCGATGCGGTACACGCGGGGGGCGTGGTGTTGGTGATCGAGGCGATGAAGATGGAACTGGCGTTGAAGGCGCCGCGCGACGGCGTGCTGGCCGAGGTGCGCGCGCAGCCCGGCGATTTCGTCGAAGCCGATGCGGTGCTGGCGACGCTGGAGCAATGACCATGCGCGCCCTGGCCTGCATGCTGCTGGCGGCCCTGCTGGGCCTGGCAGGCTGTTCGAGCACCGTGTTCCAGTCGCTGCCGAGCGGCGCCAGCACCGACTGCGACCCGGCCTGGCCCGGGCGCTGGCAACCGGTCGGCAGCGACGCGAGCCAGCCGAAGGACGCGGTGGAGATCGGCGCCGATTGCCGGACCGCGACCGTCAAGGGCGAAACTAAGCCGCTGCACCTGACCCTGGTCGACACCGGCAAGGCGCGCTACCTGCAGTTGCACAACGATTCCGGCGAACCGGACTGCATCGGCCCGGGCAAGTCCCGCTGTGGCGCGGCCCTGCTGCGCTACGAGCGCGAGGGCGACACCATCCGCATCTACGACACCGACCACGCCAAGATCGCCGCCGCCATCAAGGACAAGCAGATCGATGGCTACACGGAGCGCTCCGGCATGCGGGAGTGCCCGGCATCGTCAGAATCGGAGAAGATCGACGAGGGCAAATGCACGCCGGGAGAGGTGTACCGCAATTACGTCGCCGGCGACGGCAAGCGCATCGCCAGGCTGCTGCGCCAACATCCGGAATACTTCGCCCGCGAGCCATTGATGATCCTGCAACGCGTACCCGCCGATGCGCCCGTCGCACCCGCGCCCACCCCGCCGCCGGAGCGCTGAGATGGGATTCCCCGCCGAGGTGCGCATCGTCGAGGTCGGCCCGCGCGATGGCTTGCAGAACGAAAAGACCGACATCGGCACCGCCGCCAAGATCGAATTGATCGACCGGCTGTCGCGGACCGGGCTGCGCAGCATCGAGGCCACCGCCTTCGTCAGCCCGAAGTGGGTGCCGCAGATGGCCGATGCCGCGCAGGTGCTGGCCGGCATCCATCGCGACCCCGCGATCGCCTATCCGGTGCTGGTGCCGAACGAACAGGGCTACGAACGCGCGCGCGCCGCCGGTGCGCAGGAAGTGGCGGTGTTCACCGCCGCTTCCGAGGCGTTCAACCTGAAGAACACCAACGCGACCATCGACCAGTCGCTGGAACGCTTCCGGCCGGTGCTGGAGCGCGCCGCGGCCGACGGCGTGCGCGTGCGCGGCTACGTCTCCACCGTGCTCGGCTGCCCCTACCAGGGCGCGGTGCCGCTGGCCGACGTGGTCCGCGTTTCCCGTTCCCTGCACGCAATGGGGTGCTACGAAATCTCGCTGGGCGACACCATCGGCATCGGCACGCCGGAGAAGGCGCGCGCGATGCTCAAGGCGGTTGCCGCCGAAGTCCCGATGCCCGCACTCGCGATCCATTTCCACGACACCTACGGGCAGGCGCTGGCCAATGTGCTGGCCTGCCTCGAGCAAGGCGTGGCGGTGGTCGACAGCGCGGTGTCCGGCGCCGGCGGCTGTCCCTATGCCAAGGGCGCCAGCGGCAACGTGGCCAGCGAGGACGTGGTGTACATGCTGCACGGGCTGGGCATCCGCACCGGCATCGACCTCGACGCGCTGGCCGGGACCGGGCGCTGGCTGGCCGGCCTGCTGGGGCGCGAAACCGGCAGCAAGGCCGGCAAGGCGTTGGCTGCGCAATGAACGCGCGGCAGCCGCCGGGAACCCTGGATCCCACGGCGCCGTCCGTTGTCCCCGATGCGGGGGCGCTCGACCGCCAGCTGGACGCCGCCGCGGGCGATCCCGCCCTGCCGGCGCAGACCCGCGCCCTGCTGCGCAAGCTCGCGGACGAACTGGACGCCACCCGCGCCGCGGTCGGCGCCGAGCGCATGCGCTATCGCGCCCTGTTCGACGCGGTGCCGGACCCGGTCAGCGTGCTCGCCCGCGACGGCACCGTGCTCGACCTCAACAAGGCCGGCATGGCCGCCTACAAGCGGTCGCGCGAGGAGATCGTCGGCAAGAACATCGACGTGCTCAACCCCGACCTGCCGCGCGACCACATGGTGCCGGTGCTCGACACCCTGGACCGCGGCGAGACCTACGTCGTCGAAGTCACCAACATGCGCGCCGACGGCACCCGCTTCCCGGTGGAAGTGCACTCGGCCAGCCTGATCTTCGATGGCCGCGAGGCGATCGTCGCGGTCGCGCGCGACCTCAGCCAGCGCCAGGAAGCGGAGATCCGCTACCGCGAACTGATGGAGGTGATCGACAAGGGGATCATCATCCAGGACTGCAACGGCAGGTTCGTGTACGGCAATTCGGCGGCGCTGCGCATCCTCGGCATCGATGGCGGCGCCTCGCTGGTCGAGGCGATGCAGCCGGACAACTGGATCTACCTGCACGAAAGCGGCCGCGAGATGGCCGGCGCGGAACTGCCCACCGCGCGCGCGCGCGATGGCGGCCGCATCGTCGAGAGCACGGTGCTCGGCCTGCACCAGCGCAAGCAGGGCAAGCTGATCTGGATCACGGTCACGGTGGTGCCGCAGTACGCGGCGGGCTCCGATTCGCCGACCCAGCTGCTGTCCCTGTTCAGCGACATCACCGAGCTCAAGCAGGCCGAGGAAACCCTGCGCGTGCAGGCGCAGACCGACGCGCTGACCGGATTGCTGAACCGCGACGCCATCCTCCGGCAGCTGGACACCCGCCTCGCCGATCCCGCCAGCCGGCACATCGCCCTGCTCTACATCGACCTCGACCGCTTCAAGATCGTCAACGACGTGCTGGGCCACAGCGCCGGCGACGAGTTGCTGGTCGCGGCCGCGCGGCGGATGCGCGACGCGGTCGGCAACGAGGGGCTGATCGCGCGCTTCGGCGGCGACGAATTCGTGGTGGTCAGTCCCTACGACGACGACCCGCACCGCCCGGAACGGCTGGCGCGGCGCGTGCAGCACGCGTTCGGCGAAAGTTTCCGCGTGCACAACGACGAATTCAGCGTCACCACCAGCATCGGCATCGCCCGCGCGCCGACCGACGGCGAGAGCGCGCAACAGCTGATCCAGAGCGCGGACATGGCGATGTACGACAGCAAGCGCCGCCGCCGCAACGGCTGGCAGGCGTTCTCGCCGGAACTCGCCTCGCGCCAGCAGCAGCGCCTGCAGGCCGAGACCCAGTTGCGGCGCGCGCTCGACAACGGCGAATTCCACCTGGTCTACCAGCCGCAGGTGGACCTGCGCAGCGGCCGCATCCTGTACGCCGAGGCGCTGGTGCGCTGGCACAACCCGCAACTGGGCGAGATGCGCCCGGACCGCTTCATCGACCTGGCCGAAACCACCGGCGACATCATCCGCATCGGCAACTGGGTGCTGCAGGAAGCCTGCGCGCAGATGCGCCGCTGGCGCGAGCAGGACCTGCCCATCCACCGCATCGCGGTCAACGTGTCCTACCGCCAGTTCACCGGCGACAACCTCGGCGAGAGCGTGCGCCGTGCACTGGCCGATGCCGGCCTGCCCGGGCATGCGCTGGAACTGGAACTCACCGAGCGGGTGCTGGTGGACGACACGCCGGACACCCTCGAGGTGTTCGACCAGCTGCGCCTGCTCGGCGTGCAGTTGTCGATCGACGATTTCGGCGAGGGCTACAGCGCATTGAACTACCTGCGCCGCCTGCCGATCCACGCGCTCAAGCTCAGCCAGTCCTTCCTCAAGGGCGTGCCCGGCAAGCCGTCCGACGTGGCGATCTGCCAGGCGGTGGCCGGCATCGCCCAGAGCCTGGGCCTGGGGATGGTCGCCGAAGGCGTGGAAAGCGAGGCCCAACGCGATTTCCTGCTGCGCCTGGGGGTCAATGTCGGCCAGGGCTTCCTGTTCGCGCCCGGCCTGCTGCCCGGCGAATTCGCCAAGCGCGTGGCCGCGCAACAGGACGCCGCATGAGATCGCCCGCGGAGGTCGCGATCCGCCCGATCCGCGCGCAGGACGATGCCGCGATGGCCTCGGTCATCCGCACGGTGATGCCGGAATTCGGCGCGACCGGCTGCGGCTTCGCGATCAGCGATCCGGAAGTGGACTGGATGTCGCGGGCGTACGCCGAACCGCGGCACGCGTACTTCGTGGTCGAACGCGATGGCGTCGTGCTCGGCGGCGGCGGCATCGCGCCGCTTGCCGGCGGCGACGGCGACACCTGCGAACTGCGCAAGATGTATTTCCTGGCGGACGCACGCGGCATCGGCGCCGGCACGGCGATGATGGCGCGCTGCCTCGACGCCGCGCGCGCCGCCGGCTTCCGCCGGTGCTACCTGGAAACCCTGAGCGGGATGGACGCGGCCATGCGCCTGTACGAACGCAGCGGCTTCCGGCGCATCGCCGCGCCGATGGGCGCCACCGGGCATGGCGGCTGCGATTCGTTCTACCTGCTGGAGCTTTGACCGCCGGCAGCTTGGCTGCGACCCGCGCTACGCTAAAATCGCGGTTTTCCGCCCGCAGGAATCCCCCATGCAACTCGCATCCGCCCGCGCCGTGATCACCGGCGGCGTTTCCGGCCTCGGCCTGGCCGTGGCCCAGCACCTGGTGAAGCACGGCGGCAAGGTCGCCCTGTTCGACGTCAACGACGACAAGGGCGCGGCCGCGGTCGCCGGACTCGGCGAGGCCAACGCCCGCTACTTCAGGACCGACGTCACCGACGAAGCCGGCGTGGCGGCGAACGTCGCCGCGGCCAAGGGCTTCCTCGGCGGCCTCAACGCGGCGGTGAACTGCGCGGGCATCCTCGGCGCCGGCCGCGTGCTGGGCCGCGATGGCGCGATGAAGCTCTCGCAGTTCCAGACCACCGTGATGGTCAACCTGGTCGGCAGCTTCAACGTCGCCAAGGCCTGCGCCGAGCAGATGCAGGGCAACGAGGCCGGCAGCGACGGCGAGCGCGGGGTGATCGTCAACACCGCCTCGGTCGCCGCCTACGAGGGGCAGATCGGCCAGGCCGCGTATTCCGCGTCCAAGGGCGGCGTGGTCGGCATGACCTTGCCGATGGCGCGCGAGCTGGCCCGCTTCGGCATCCGGGTGATGACGGTGGCGCCTGGCGTGTTCTGGACGCCGATGGTCGACGGCATGCCGGACGACGTGCAGAAGTCGCTGGCGGCATCGATCCCGTTCCCGTCGCGGCTGGGCCAGGCGCCGGAATTCGCCGACCTGGTCGCCTACATCCTGACCAATACCTACCTCAACGGCGAAACCATCCGCCTCGACGGCGCGACCCGGCTGGCGCCGAAGTGACCGACTACGGTTCCCGCGCCGAACGCTGGGTCGCCACCAGGTGGCCGGCGATCCGCGCGCGCGGCCCCTGGCATTTCGTGCTAGTGCGCGGCGTTTTGCTGTGGGGCGGCCTGATGTTCCTGGCCATGCTGGTGCTGACCGGGCTGCGGCTCGGTTTCGATCACCCGCGCTATCCGCTGCTGGCGGCGATCGCCGCGGTGCTGTGCGCGATCGGCGGCGTGGCCTGGGCATTGCTCACCTGGTACTTCAACGAGCGCATCCACCGTGCGCTCCAACAACGAGACAGAGACATCGCATGAAGGCTTACGACATCAAGAAAGGCAACGTGATCGAGCACAACGGCACCGTGTACCAGGTGCGCGACATCGAGCGCAGCAGCCCGCAGGGCCGCGGCGGCAACGTCAAGTTCCGCTTCACCATGTACAGCGTGCCCGGCGGCAGCAAGTTCGACCTCAGCGTCGGCGGCGACGACGAGCTGAAGGAAGTCGAATTCTCGCGCCGGCCGGTCACCTATTCGTACAGGGATGGCGACGCGTTCGTGTTCCTCGACGACGAGGACTACACGCCGTACACGCTGGACGCGGACGTGGTCGGCGATGCCGCCGGCTACATCGTCGACGACCTCGCCGGCTGCCAGGTGCAGATCATCGACGACCTGCCGGTGGGCGTGCAGCTGCCCACCAGCGTGGTGATGGAAGTCGTCGAGACCCCGCCGGAACTGAAGGGCGGCACCGCGACCAAGCGCCCGAAGCCGGCCAAGCTCAGCACCGGCATCGAGATCATGGTCCCGGAGTACATCGGCAACGGCGAGAAAGTGTGGGTGAACACCGCCACCGGCGAATTCGCCGGCCGCGCGGAGTGAGCGCCATCGCCCCGGTCGCGCTCTCCGGCTGGGGCGTCCGCCTAGAACCGCTGGATCGCGGGCACATCGCCGCACTGCAGGATGCGGTGGACGATGGCGACATCGGCGCGCTGAACTACGTCAACGTGCCCGGCCGCGACGGCATCCCGGCCTGGGTCGAACACGCGCTGGCGATGCGCGACGCCGGCCGCGAACTGCCGTTCGCGATCCTCGCCGGCGAACGCATCGTCGGCAGCACGCGCTACTACGACATCGACCTGTCGGTGCCGACGCTGGCGATCGGCTACACCTTCCACGCCGCCTCGGTCTGGCGCACCCACGTCAATACCGCCAACAAGCGGCTGATGCTGGGCCATGCCTTCGACGCGCTGGGCGCGCAGTCGGTGTTCTTCCACACCAGCCAGCTCAACCTGCGCTCGCAGGCCGCGATCGAACGGCTGGGCGCGCAACGCGACGGCATCCTGCGCGCGCACAAGCGGCACAAGGACGGCTCGCTGCGCGACACCTTCACCTATTCGATCACCGCGCCGGAGTGGCCGGCGATCCGCGAGCGGCTAGACCTGCGCCTGGCGTCCGCGCGCTAGCCACTTGCCGGCCATCCGCCGCACCGACGCATCGGCGCTCGCATCGCCCGCAAGCGTCTCGATGTCGCGCCATGCCAGGTCGTGCGACTCGTCGCCGACCACGTAGGACTCGCTGCCCTGCGCCTGGATCACGTACCGCACGTCGTAGTGCCAGTGCGCGGGCACGCCCTTGTGTTCGGGGATCCGGTGGCGATCGAGGTCGAAGATCGCGTCCTCGATGCGCAGGTCGGCCAAGCCGGATTCCTCGCCGGCTTCCTTCAGCGCGGCGATGCGCAGGTCGCGCTCGCCATCGGCATGGCCGCCCGGCTGCAGCCACAACCCGAGCTTCTTGTGGTGGGTCAGCAACGTCCGTGCGCCCGCGCCATCGACCAGCCAGCACGAGGCGGTGAAATGCCCGGCCAGGCGCTCGCGCAGGAACGGGTTTTCCGCATCCCCCAGCAACTCGGCGAACAGCGCGACGGTCGCCGCTTCGCCCGGCCAGCGAGCCGCGTACGCATCCAGCGCATGGGTGAAACCGGCATCGTCCTCGTTCATGCTGCGTCGCGTCATGGTGGAAACCGGCGATTATCCCCGCTTGCGTGACCCGCGGCGCTTGTGCGGCGCGACGGCCACGGGTTAAGGTCGCCCGATTCTGATGCCGCGCCCGGCACGAGGGGAAACCGATGCTGTTCCAACGCACGAAACCGCTGGACCTGATCCTTGAGACGGCGAGCAAGCGCTCGCTCACCCGCCAGCTGGGCGCCTTCGACCTGACCATGCTCGGCATCGGCGCGGTGATCGGCACCGGCATCTTCGTGCTGACCGCGGTCGCGGCGAACAAGGCCGGCCCGGGCATGATGTACTCCTTCATCATCGCCGGCATCGTCTGCGCGCTGACCGCGCTGATCTATTCCGAGATCGCGGCGATGGTGCCGGTCTCCGGTTCCGCCTACACCTATTCCTACGCCGTGCTCGGCGAACTGATCGCGTGGATGGTCGGCTGGGCGCTGATCCTCGAATACGCGGTCGCCGCCGGCGCGGTGTCGGTCGGCTGGTCGGGGTATGCGAACGGCTTCCTGCACGCGCACGGCATGGGCTTGCCGCATGCGCTGACCGCCGGGCCGTTCGATACCGTCACCTTGCCGGACGGCACCACCGCCAAGGGCAGCTTCAACCTGATCGCGTTCCTGCTGGCCCTGCTGGTGACCTGGCTGCTGGTGATCGGCACCAGCAAGTCCGCCAAGGTGACCGCGGTGCTGGTGCTGATCAAGATCGCCGCGCTGACCGCGTTCGTCATGCTCGCCTTCCCGGCGGTCAATTCGGCGAACTTCGAGCCGATGCTGCCGAACGGCTGGGGCACGCCGCTGTCCGGCGTGGGCGTGCTGGGCGCCGCCGCGTCGATCTTCTTCGCCTACGTGGGCTTCGATGCGGTGTCCACCGCCGCCGAGGAAACCAAGAACCCGAACCGCAACATCCCGATCGGCCTGATCGGCTCGCTGGCGATCTGCACCATCTTCTACCTGCTGGTGGCCTACACGGCGGTGGGTTCGATGGGCGCACAACCCGGCGGCGCGCTGTCGCAGTCCAAGGAGCCGCTGGCGTTCGTGCTGCGCGAGATCGGCTGGCCCAAGGTCGGCGACCTGGTCGCCGCGGCCGCCATCATCGCCCTGCCGTCGGTGGTGCTGATGATGATGTTCGGCCAGACCCGCATCCTGTTCACCATGTCGCGCGACGGCCTGCTGCCGGAAAAACTGTCCGCCGTGCACCCGAAGTTCCATACCCCGCACGTGGTCACCTGGATCACCGGCATCTTCGTCGCCCTGTTCGCCGCCATGTTCCCGGTCAGCGAACTGGCCGACATCTCCAACGCCGGCACCCTGTTCGCGTTCTTCATGGTCGCCGCCGGCGTGATGATCCTGCGCAAGACCGACCCGAACCGCGCGCGGCCGTTCCGCACCCCGCTGGTGTGGATCGTCGGTCCGCTGGCGATGGCCGGCTGCGTGCTGCTGTTCTTCAGCCTGGGCTGGAACCCGACCATCAAGTTCTTCTGCGTCTGGGCGATCGTCGGCCTGGTCGTGTACTTCGCCTATGCGCGCCGCCGCAGCCACCTGGCGCCCGGCAACGAGCACCTGCTGCACGCGCATTCGCATGATCCCAAGCTGCAGCCGAACCCGGCGCTGCAGGAAGGCCCGGATGCCGGCCCCTGATCCGATGACATGACGCCATGACGAAAAACCCGGCTCCGGCCGGGTTTTTTGTTGCCGTCGGTTTACCGAACCGCCATCGGCGATTCGCTACACTTCGCGCATGAATGCGCCACTCCCCTACGACCAGCTCCGCCTGCGCCACCTGGCCGGCGAGATCATCACCAACGTGCGCGAACTGGCGCACGCCGGCTGGACGCCCGCGACCAGCAGCAACTTCTCGCGCCGGCTGGACGACCGCCACTGCGCGATCACCGTCTCCGGCCGCGACAAGGGCAAGCTGACCGAAGCCGACATCATGGTGGTGGACTTCGACGGCAAGGCGGTCGGCAGCGACAACCGCCCGTCCGCGGAAACCCTGCTGCACACGCAGCTGTATGCGCGTTTCCCGGAGGTCGGCTGCGTGCTGCACACCCATTCGCGCACGCAGACCGTGGCCTCGCGCCTGTATGCGCCGCAGGGCCATATCCGCTTCGAAGGCTACGAGCTGCAGAAGGCCTTCCACGGCAACACCACCCACGAAGGCGCGATGGACGTGCCGGTGTTCCCCAACACCCAGGACATGCCCGAACTCGCCGCCTGGGTGGAAGCGAAGCTGGACGAACAACCGATGTGGGGTTACCTGATCGACGGCCATGGCCTGTACGCCTGGGGCCGCGACATGGCCGAGGCGCGCAGGCACCTGGAAGCCTTCGAATTCCTGCTGGGTTGCGAACTGGAACTGAGGACACTGAAGCCATGAGCCGCTTGCGCATCTTCAACGACGACGCCCCGCAGGCGCCGCTGCTGGCGACCTCGGACCGCGGCGAGATCGCGGGCGAACTGCAGGCGATCGGCGTCGGTTTCGAGCAATGGGAAGCCGCGCAACCGGTGCAACCCGGCGATGCGCCGGAGGCGATCATGGACGCCTACCGCGCCGATATCGACCGTCTGATCGAAGCCAACGGCTTCCGCACCGTGGACGTGGTCAGCATCGCGCCCGACAACGAGAACCGCGAAGCGATGCGCGCGAAGTTCCTCGACGAGCACTTCCACAAGGAAGACGAGGTGCGGTTCTTCGTCGCCGGCTCCGGGCTGTTCACCCTGCACGTCGGCGGCAAGGTCTACGAGATGCTGTGCGAAGCCGGCGACCTGATCGCAGTGCCGGACCGCATGACCCACTGGTTCGACATGGGCCCGGAACCGAGCTTCGTGGCGATCCGCTTCTTCACCGAGCCGGATGGCTGGGTCGGCCATTTCACCGGCACCGACATCGCCCGGCAATTCCCCCGCTACGAAATCGGCCAGGCGCGTCCGTCCCGATGAAGACGACGATCCTCACCGACATCGAAGGCACCACCAGCTCCATTTCCTTCGTCAAGGACGTGCTGTTCCCGTACGCGCGCGACGCCCTGCCCGGCTTCGTGCGCGACCACGGCGGGCAGCCCGAGGTGCGCCGCTGGCTGGACCAGGTGGCGCTGGAGAACGGCGGCATCTGCAGCGACGAGGTGATCGTCGAGACCCTGCAGGGCTGGATCGACCAGGACCGCAAGCACACCGCGCTGAAGGCGCTGCAGGGCATGGTCTGGGAGGCCGGCTACCGCGACGGCGACTTCGCCGCGCCGCTGTACCCCGATGTCGCCCCCGCGCTGCGCGCCTGGCATGCCGGCGGGCATCGCCTCGCGGTGTATTCCTCCGGCTCGGTGCCGGCGCAGAAGCTGCTGTTCGCCAATACCGATGCCGGCGACCTGCTGCCGCTGTTCGATTGCTTCTTCGATACCGAAGTCGGCCACAAGCGCGATGCCGACAGCTACCGGCTGATCGCGGACCGGCTCAACCGTTCCGCGGGCGACATCCTGTTCCTGTCCGACGTGGTCGCCGAACTGGACGCCGCGCGCGACGCCGGCATGCGCACCGTGTTGCTGGATCGCCGCGAGGACTACGCGGAGCCGCGCACCGGCGATGCCGCCAACGGGCATGCGCGGGTCGAATCGTTCGCCGACATCGTCGCGTAGGGCCGGCCGCGGCCTAGCGCCTGATCATTGCACCGCCTCGATCAGGCGATAGCTCGTCGTCGCCCGCTGCTCGCCGCGCCAGCGGTCGAACGCGCGCACTTCCACCACGTGTTCGCCGGCGGCGAGTTTGGTCGGCAAGGCCGCGCGCCACAGGTGCTGCGAAGGTTCCGCCTCCGGCGAACGGTCGTAGCCGCGCAATGCCTCCGATCCGTCGTCGCGCATGTTCTCGGCGAGCAGGGTCGGATCCGCTTGCAGCACCTTCTTCATCGGCTTCCACTCGCCGCCGTCGACGCGGAACTCGACGCGGGTGTCGTCGTCGCCCATGTAGACATTGGCGAACACCCCCCATGCCGGGTAGGCGCCGCGCCGCAACGCCTTCGGCGCGTGCAGGCCGATCTGCGAATCGGCGGCGTCGCGCGCGTTGTGCCAGGCCAGCGAATACGCGCCGCCGGGCCGGACCTCCAGCACCGCGTAACCGTTCGGGGTGCCGTCGGCCATCATCGCGTCGGGGATGCCGGCCGCATCCTTCGCGCCGGCCCAGTACGAGCCGCAGGTGGCGCCGACGTTGTATTCGTGCAGCAGGCCCGCGCCATGCCAGCCGCTGGCCGCGCCATGGAAGAAATGGCGCTGCGCATGGCTGTGCGCGCTCAGCACCAGCACATGCGGGAACGGCTGCAGCAGCGCGAACAGGCGCTCGCGGTCCGCATCGCGGAAACTGTCCTTGTCCGCATCCTCGAACAGCGGGATGTGCAGGGCCACGACCAGCAGGCGGTCCTTGCGCAGCTTCGGCAGGCGCGCCGCGAGCATCGCGAACTGGTCCTCGCGCAGGCCGCCGATGTAGGCCGGCTTCTGCCCCGGCATCGCGATCACGTCGTCCAGCACCACGAAACTGGCCAGCGCGGTTTCGCGCACGAAGCTGTCCGGGCCGATTTCGCGACGGAAGCCGTCCAGCGAACCCGCGTCGTCGGCGGCGCCCGGATCCACGTCGTGGTTGCCCGGCGCGTACAGCCACGGGATGCCGAGCCGCGCGGTTTCCGCCTTGATCGCGGGGTACATCGCCGGTGCGTCGTCGACGATGTCGCCGAGCGAGATGCCCAGGCGCGCGCCGTGCCGGCCGCGCAGGGGCTCGACGATGTCGCGCCGGAAGTAGTCGACGTCCTGCGGCGATTTCACCTGCGGGTCGCCGAACACCAGCACCTTCAGCGCCGCCTCGCCCGCATGCGCCTGCGCGCACAGCGCCGACAAGCCCAGCAAGATCACCCCCACGATCGAACGCATGCTGCCTCCTTTCGTCGGGATTATGCCCTTGCCGGGGCATTCCCCGATTGCACTAGAATCGGCGCAGGTTCGGGGATGCCAGTCGGCAGGCGGGGCGGTTGCGCGGATTCGGTTCCATGTGGCGTTGCTTGATGGTCGGCGTGGCGATGCTGCTCGCCTGCGCCGCGCAGGCGCGCACGCCTGCTCCGTTCACGCTGGAACCGGGCCAGTCGGCGATCGCGCTCAGCCCGTACATCACCTATCGCCACGACACCCTGGCGGCCGACGGCGCGACCGAGGCCTTCGCGCGCGCGCGCGCCGGCCAGTTCGCGGCGCTGCCCGGCGGCAATCCGACCTTCGGTTTCCAGGACGGCGCGTACTGGTTCTACCTGCCGGTGGTGAACCGGCACCCGGAGGAATCGCGCTGGCTGCTGGTGCAGGAATACGCGCTCAGCGACCAGCTCGACGTGTACCTGCGCTACCCGGACGGACGCGTCGAGCACCAGGCCAGCGGCGATCACCAACCGTTCGCCAACCGCTTCATCCGCTACCGGCATCCGAACTTCCGCCTCGACCTGCCGGTGGGCCAGCAAGTGGAAGTCCTGGTGCGGGTGCAGAGCGAAAGCTCGATGCAGGTGCCGCTGGTGCTGTACACGCCGCGCGCGCTGGCCGAGCTCATGCGCGATACCCAGTTCTCCACCGGCCTGTATTACGGCATCGTGCTGGCGCTGCTGTTCTACAACCTGGTGCTGTGGATCATGCTGCGCGATCCCGGCTATTTCTGGTACCTGCTGCATACCGGCGCGTTCGGGCTGGTGCTGTTCACCCTCAACGGCTACGGCTTCGAATACTTCTGGCCGGACTGGCCGTGGCTGGCCGATGCCTCGGTGCCGCTGTCGATCTGCCTGGCGCTGATCGGCATGCAGCAGTTCTCGCGCAGCTTCCTCGAACTGAAGGAACGCTGGCCGGCCGGCAACGTGGCGAGCCTGGCCCTGATCGGGTTCTTCGTGTTGCTGGGGGGCGCCTCGGTCTGGCTGCCCTACAGCACTTCGACCCCGCTCGCCTCCAAGGCGGTGCTGGTCGGGCTGATCTGGATCGTCGCCGCGGCCGTGGTGATGCTGCGCCGCGGCTACCGGCCGGCGCGCCTGTTCCTGCTCGCCTGGTCGCTGTTCCTGCTCGGCACCGCGATGTTCACCCTGCTCGCGTTCGGGCTGGTGCCGCGCAATTTCTGGACCCAGAACGGCGTGCAGATCGGTTCCGCGCTGGAAATGCTGCTGTTGTCGCTGGCCCTCGGCGCGCGCTATGCGGGCCTGCGCAACGAGAACATCCGGATCGTGCAGCAGGCCAACGAGCAGCTCGAGCGCAGCGTGATCGACCGCACCAAGCAGCTGCGCACGGCGATGGCGCAACTGGGCGAAGCCAACGTGCAGCTGCGCGACTACAGCCAGCGCGACCCGCTGACCGGCGTCTACAACCGCCGCCATTTCCGCGAAGCCTTCGAACAGGCGCTGGACGCACGCAAGGACAACGGCAAGCCGCTGGCCCTGCTGCTGCTCGACCTCGACC
Organism: Thermomonas aquatica; assembly: GCF_006337105.1. NCBI lineage: Bacteria > Pseudomonadati > Pseudomonadota > Gammaproteobacteria > Lysobacterales > Lysobacteraceae > Thermomonas > Thermomonas aquatica. The sequence goes on from NZ_CP040871.1 coordinate 520,978, forward strand.
ATTTCAAGCGGATCAACGACAGCTACGGCCACCTCGCCGGCGACGACTGCCTGCATTTCGCCGCGCGTTGCATGGAAGACGTGGTGGTGCCGCGCGGCGGCCTGGTGGCGCGCTTCGGCGGCGAGGAATTCGTCGCCGTGTTGCCGGGCGCCGATGCGCAGGATGCCTTGCAGGTCGCCGAGGCGGTGCGCCTGCGCATCCAGCAGGCGCCGGTCGCCACCGGCGGGCACAGCATCCGCCTCAGCGCGAGCATCGGCGTGCACACCGTGATCGAAGGCCACCATGCCACCCCCGAGGACGTGATCCGGATCGCCGACGAGGCGCTGTATCGCGCCAAGGACGACGGCCGCAACTGCGTGCGGCATTCGGTGGTCGTGGCCTGAGGGAAAAGCCCCGGCGCTGCCCGCGCGAGCAGATCCCGGCCCGGGTCGTTCGCCGCCCGCGCTCCCCATCCAGCCCCGATCCGCGGCCGCGCGCCATCCCTGGCGCGCTCGCACGACACCCCCGCCGTCGTTACCGCATCGCCGATCGGGAAGCGCGCAACACGCTGCCGTCGGCCACCATCCGCACCGCCACGGCGACTTCCCCGTCCATCGCACGATCGCGGTCGAGGAAGGCGATGCGCTGGCGGATCGCCGCATGCGCGGCCGAAACCGCCCGGCCGGGCCGGTAGGCCTCGGCCTGCGCCAGTTCGGCGCGCAAGCCGTCGACTTCGGCGACGAAAGCGGCGCGATCGGGCGCATCGGGCAACGGGCCGCCCTGCACTTTCGCCGCGAACGCCTCCGCGTCGGCGCGGTCGGCCAGGTCGCGTGCGGCGTTGATCATGTCGCGGCGCAGGTCCAGCGCCTGTGCGGCGGTGTACAGCTCCAGGCCCAGCACCTTGCCCAGGTCGTCGGCCATCGCCAGCACGTGGCGCGCTTCGTTGGCGCCCATCGACACATGGTCTTCGGCGTTCGCGCTGGTCGGGATCGAATACACCGAGGCCGGCATCGCCCGGCTGGAGAGATCATTGACGATCGCCGCGGCGGTGTACTGCACGATCATGTGCCCGCTCTCGGTACCGTCCTCGTTGCCGATCAGGAACGCCGGCAGGCCGTCGTTGGTGGACGGATCCACCAGCTTGTTGAGGCGGCGCTCGCTGATCGAGGCCAGCACCGGGATCGCGGCCTTGACGTAGCTCATCGCCAGCGCCAGCGGCATGCCGTGGAAATGGCCGGCCGAGATCACCTGCTCCTCCACGTGCTCGGCCTGCTTGTCGGGGAACACCAGCGGGTTGTCGGTGACCGCGTTGAGTTCGACGTCGAGCACGCGCTTGGCCTGCTCCAGCGCATCGCGCACCGCGCCGTGCACCTGCGGGATGCAGCGCAGCGAGTAGCTGTCCTGCGGCTGGTGCTTCTTGCCGCCGCGGAACGGACGGAAGCGCGCATAGAACTTCTCGCGGCCGTGGCGCTGGCCGAACGGCACCCAGTCCCAGCCGATGTCGAAGTTCAGCGCCTGCGCGGCCGGCGTGTCCCAGCTGGCGGGCAGCCATTGGCGGAAGCGCGGCACCAGGTGGTACGGGATATCGGCGAGGGTGGAACCGGCGAGCAGGTTGCGCAGGTTCTGCGCGGTCTGCACCTGGCCCGGGTGCGGGCGCAACGCATGCACTTCCGGCGCGAACGCGCCCAGGCGGCCGGCGAAGGCATCGATCGTCATCGCCGCGGCCAGGTCGGCGGTATCGAGCAGGTCGTCCAGCTTCTGCACCGCCAGCACGCCGGTCGCCAGCATCTGCGCAGTGCCGTTGTTCAGCGCCAGACCTTCCTTGTACGACAGCGAGACCGGCTGCAGGCCCTTGCGCTTCAGCGCTTCGCCGCCGGCCATGCGTTCGCCATCGACGAAGGCCTCGCCGCCGCCGAGCAGGACGATGGCGAGATGCGACAGCGGCGCCAGGTCGCCGGATGCGCCGACCGAACCCAATTGCGGCACCACCGGCACGATCCCGGCATTGAGCATCGCCGCCAGCGATTCCAGGGTCTGCACGCGGATGCCGGAATGCCCGCGCAACAGGGTATTGATGCGGATGCACAGCATCGCCCGCACCACTTCGGGCGCGAACGGTTCGCCGACGCAGACCGCGTGGGTGACGATCAGGTTGTCCTGCAGCTCGATGTGCGGCGAGCGCCCGGACTTCGCCGCGCCCGGCAATTCATCGCGCAGCGGATGCGCGCCGAGCAGCTTGTCGGCATTGCTGCCGAAGCCGGTGGAGACGCCGTAGATCGGCTCCTGGCGCTCGACCTGCGCGGCGAGGAAATCCGCCGCGCGGGCCACGCGCAGCAGCGCGCCCGCATCGAGTTCCACCCGCGCCCCGCGCGCGACCTCGACCAGCTGCGCGCGGGTCAGCGACACGCCATCCAGTTTCACTGTCGTGTTCATGCCAGCGCCCCCTCGCGCAATTCGCGCGCCTGCAGCAGCGCGTCGGCCAATTGGTTGTCCGCCACCTCGAACTGCTGGCCGCGGCGCAGGTCCTTCACCGCGACCACGCCGCGGGCGGCCTCGTCCCCGCCGCGCATGGCGACGAAACGGATCCCGGCCTTGTCGGCGTACTGCAACTGCTTCGCGAGCTTGCGCGGTTCCAGTTGGGTTTCGACGTTGAGGCCGGCCGCACGCAAGCGCTGCGACATCGCCAGCGCGGCGTCGAGCCCGGCATCGTCCATCAGCGCCACCAGCACGTCGACCGAACTGTCCGCGGCGCCGACCAGCCCCGCCTCGCGCAGCTGGTAGAACAGCCGGGTCAGGCCGATGGAAATGCCGACGCCCGGCAACTTCGACTTGCTGTAGTGGCTGGCCAGGTTGTCGTAGCGGCCGCCGGAGCAGATCGAGCCGATCTGCGGGTAGGCATCGAGCGTGGTCTCGTACACCACGCCGGTGTAGTAATCGAGGCCGCGCGCGATCGACAGGTTCAGCGCATAGCGCGCTTCGCCGACGCCCAGCGCCTTCAGCTGCGCCAGGATCGCGCGCAGTTCGTCGCGGCCCTCCTCGAACAGCGGCGTGCCGGCGCCCAACCCGGCGAGCTTGGCCAGCGCGTCCTCGTGGCCGCGCGAACGCACCCGCGAGAACGCCATCAGCTTGTCGATGGCGTCGGCCGCGAGCCCGAAGCCCTCGCCCGCCAGCGTCGCCCGCACCGCGTCCTCGCCGCGCTTGTCGAGCTTGTCGAGTTCGCGCAGCACCAGCATCTGCCGCTCGCCCTCGATCCCCACACCCTCGAAATAGCCGCGCAACAGCTTGCGGTGGTTGAGCTGGATGGTGAACTCGCCGATGCAAAGGCGCTCGAACACCGCCGCGATCACCGCCGGAATCTCGGCGTCGAAGCGCGGCGACAGCGCGTCCTTGCCGATCACGTCGATGTCGCACTGGTAGAACTCGCGGAAACGGCCGCGCTGGGCGCGCTCGCCGCGGTACACGCGCTGCATCTGGTAGCGGCGGAACGGGAATGCCAGTTCGTGCTCGTGCTCGGCCACATAGCGCGCCAGCGGCACGGTCAGGTCGAAGCGCAGGGCCAATTCCGGCAGGCCTTCGCCGCCCTTCTCCAGCGCCCCGGTCGACTGCACGAAGTACACCTGCCGCTCGGTCTCGCCGCCGGACTTGGTCAGCAGCACCTCGGACAGTTCCATCACCGGGGTCTCCACCGGCAGGAAGCCGAAACGCTCGAAGCTCTGGCGGATCGTGTCCAGCATGCGCTGGAACGCGACCTGGTCGCGGGGCAGCAGCTCCATGACCCCGGGCGGGGTGCGTGGCTTGATCAAGGCGGCGGGCTCCGGCGCGGGGAAGCCCGCAAGTGTAGCGTTTCGGCCATTTGCGGGCCCGGTCGCGACGCCATGACGCGATGGGGTCTTGCCTCGGACCGGGGCTAGTCACTACAATGCGCGGCTACACCGTCGGGGTGTAGCTCAGTCTGGTAGAGCGCTACGTTCGGGACGTAGAGGTCGCAGGTTCGAATCCTGTCTCCCCGACCAATTTCAAGGTGTGACGACGAAACCGCCCGCATGGCGGTTTTTTTGTGGCCGCGCTCCGGGCCGGCCAGCCGTCGGGCCGGCGCCAGTGCGCCGCCGGGAAACGCTTCGGGCGCGTTTCCATGCCGCGCGGACGGGCGTGGCGCTGTCCACATCCGGCGTCGTTCCCCGTTGCTACCAGTACGTCCCTTGCCCCAGGTGCCGCGTGGCGGTAGCAAATCAACACCCTGCGGCCGAGTCGACGCGCCGGGCGTACAACCCGTCGGTCCTGCGGCAGCTGGCATTGCGGGTGATCCTGCCGATGGCGCTGGTGGCGCTGCTGCTGTTCGGCCTGCTGGCCTGGGAGACCGCGCGCCTGCTGCCGCCGGGCAGCGCGGGATTCGTCGCCGCGATGTGGCGGATCGGGGGCTTGCTGCTGGTCGGCCTGGCCCTGGTGACGGCGTCCGGCTGGCTGGTCGCTGCGCGCGCGGTGCATCCGATCGCCGAACTGACCGAGGCGATCGAGCGCATCGGCCATGGCGAACAGGTACGCCTGCAGATCGACCGCGGCGAGATCCTCGGCCGCCTGCAGCGTGGCGTGAACGAGGCCTCGCAGGCGCTGGCGCGGTCGCGCAACCGGATGGAAAGCGAACTGGGCCGCACCGCGGTGGAACTGGCCGACAAGAACGCCAAGCTGGAAGCCGCCAGCCAGTCGCGCGCGCGCTTCCTGGCCGCCGCCAGCCACGACCTGCGCCAGCCGCTTTACGCGCTGACCCTGTTCTCCTCGGCGCTGCGCGCGGGCGAAACCGATCCCTCCAAGCTCACCCGCGTGCTCCACATCGAGGAATGCGTGGCCTCGCTGGACCACCTGTTCTCGGAACTGCTGGACCTGTCGCGGCTGGAGACCGGCGCGGTGCATGCGGCGATGGCCGACGTGCGCCTGGACGAGGTGTTCGACGACGTCAGCCGCAATTTCCGCATGCTGGCCGAATCGCGCGGGCTGCGCCTGATCGTGCGCAAGACCGACGCCTGGGTGCGCGCCGACCGCACCATGCTCACCCGCATCCTCAACAACCTGGTCAGCAACGCGCTGCGCTACACCGACGAGGGCGGCGTGCTGGTCGGGGTGCGCCACCAGCAGTCCGGGCAAGTGCGCATCGACATCTGGGATACCGGCCACGGCATCGCGCCCGAGCACCAGCAACGCGTGTTCGAGGAGTTCTACCAGGTGTCGCACGAACACGCGCACCCGGGCGAACGCCAGCGCGGCCTGGGCCTGGGCCTGGCCACCGTGCGCAAGCTGGCGGAACTGCTGGACTGCCGGATCGCGCTCGCATCCACGCCGCACCGGGGCACCCTGGTCTCGCTGGCGCTCGCGCCCGGCACCCCGTCGCCGCAGGCGCAGGCGATGGACGCGATGGACGCGCCGCTGGACGTCAGCGGCCTGCGCGTGCTGGTGGTGGACGACGAAGTCAGCATCCTCGAGGGCCTGCGCGCCCTGCTCGCGGAATGGGGCTGCGAGATCCGCGCCGCGGAGAACGAAGCCGCCGCGCTGGCCGCGGTGGCCGGCTGGACGCAGGCGCCCGACCTGGTGATCAGCGACCTGCGCCTGCGCGAGGGCCGCAGCGGGGTGGACGTGTTGCGCGCGGTGGCGCGCCACTACCAGCAGGATCCGCAGCGCCCGGGCTTCGCGCGCCTGCTTGTCACCGGCGAAACCCGCAGCGACCGCATCGGCGAGATCGCCGCCAGCCGCATCCCGGTGCTGTTCAAGCCGGTGTCCCCGCAGAAATTGCGCGAAGCGATGCTCGCCGCGGTGTTCGCCGCGCGCGCGCACCACGAATGACCAACCCAGCAGGATGCCCATGCCCGATTCCTTCGCTTACGACGTCCTCGAATATCCCTCGCACGTGCATCCGCAGATGCACCCGTCGCGACTGGCGGCGATCGCGCGCCTGCACGGCATCGCCGCCGCATCGCCAACGGATTGCCGCCTGCTGGAAGTCGGCTGCGGCGACGGCCTGCAGCTGGTCACGCTGGCGATGGCCTATCCGCGCAGCCGCTTCGTGGGCGTGGACATGTCGCAGGCGGCGATCGCGCGCGGCGAGGCGATCCGCGCACGGCTGGGCCTGGACAACCTGCAACTGGTCGCGGCGGACCTGCTGGAATGGAACGCGGGACCGGTGCCGTACGACTACATCGTCGCGCACGGGTTCTACTCCTGGGTGCCGGACTTCGTCCGTGAACGCCTGCTGGCCTTGTGCAACCAGGCGATGGCGCCCGCCGGCATCGCCTACGTCAGCTACAACGCCCTGCCCGGTTGCCATATCCGGCGCATGGTCTGGGAGATGATGAAATTCCACGCGCGCGACATCGACGATCCGCGCGGCAAGATCGAGCACGCGCAAGGATTCCTCGCCTGGCTGGGGCACGACGCGCTCCCCTCCAAGCTGGTCTATGGCGAAGTCGTCCGCCACGAGGCGCGCGAACTGCTCAGTCGCACCGATTCCTCGGTGCTGTTCCACGACGACATGGCCGCGATCAACCAGCCCTTCCTGTTCTCCGAATTCGCGGCGCAGGCACGACGGCACGGCCTGGCCTACCTCGCCGAGGCCGATTATTTCGAGATGAACGACAAGGTGCTGGAGTCGGCGGAGGCGCGCGAACGGCTGTCCACACTCGCCGGCGACGCCCCCCTGCTCAAGGAACAGTACCTGGACTTCCTCAAGGGCCGCCGTTTCCGCCAGACCCTGCTCTGCCATGAACGCATCCCGGTGCAGCGCGACCCATCGATGCCCGCGGCACTGGAGATGGATGTCGTCGCCCAATTGCGCGCGGAAATCCCCGAAGGCACCGCACCGGACCTTGCCGCCGGGGTCGCCATCCGTTTCTCGAATGCCGATGGCGCGGCATTGGTCATCGACCATCCGGTGGCGAAGGCGGCGCTGACACTGGTCGGCGAGGCCTTCCCGGGCCCGGTCGCGGCGGCCGAGTTGCTGCAATCCGCGCGCAAGCTCTGCGCGAGCGATGCGGCGGTCGACGACGATGCCGCGGTGCTCGCGCACACCCTGACCGCCGCCTTCCAGATGGGCCTGCTGCTGCTGCATTGCGACGCCCCGCGCTTCGCGACACAGGCGGGCGAACACCCGCGCACCAGCGCGCTGGCGCAACTGCAACTGGACACCGGCACCGACCTCGTCACCAGCCTGCGGCCGTCGATGGTGCGCCTGGACAGCCGGCTGGCGTTGGAACTGGTGCGCCTGCTCGACGGCAAGCGCGACCGCACCGCCATCCTGCACGACCTGTCGCAGCGCATGGCCGCATTGCCGATGCCGGATGACGCCGGCGGCGAAACCTTCCAGCCGGTGGAATGGTGGCAGCAGCAACTGGCGGGGAAGCTGGAGGACGGCCTGCAGCAGACCGCGCGGATGGCCCTGCTGGCCGAGGAATGAAGCGGCGCGCGGGTGCGCCTCAACGCACCACGTAGGTCTGCGTGTTGAGTTGCAGGACGGCGTCGAACTGCACTTTCTCGTCGTCTTCGCCGAGCTCCATCAGCGCTTCGATGCGGAAACGCAGGGCGCGATCCAGTTCGCGTTGCGGTTCCAGCTGCACGCGCACGCGCGACAGGCGCGACTCGTGCAAGCCGATCGCCTGTTCCAGCGAGCGCCGGATGCGGTCGCGATCCTGCGGGCTGAGCAGGCTGTACGAGGAAAAATCGAGGATGCCGAAGGTCAGCGACGAGGCGCGGCATTCCTTGAAAGTGTCGGGAATCAGGCGCGCGCCTTCCGAGCGTGTGTTGAGCAGGTGCTCGAGGTCGCGCGAGACGCTGTTGCGCACGTCCAGCACCGAGATCCGCTTGCCGGCGTCTTCCGGCAGCGGCGCATCCACCAGGCGATCCATCAGGCTGCGCATGCGGTGCCTGCCTCCGGGCCGTCAATGCGAATGCCCGCCCCGGACTGGCCGGGACGGGCACGCGCGGGACGCGAAATCACGCGGCCTTGTTCTTCGAGATGTTGTAGGACGCCGCCACCGAACCTTCCAGCGAACCGTCGGCCTTCTGCGGCTTGTAGTCGATCTTGATGTCGGTGGAACGCAGCGAGACCGCGTCCAGCGGGATCGAGCTGTCGCCCGAGTGGCCGCCCACCTGGTAGGAGCTCACCATCACGTCGGTGAGGGTGATGGTCAGGTACTCGATCTGCCCGGCCTTGCCGCCGGCCTTGCGCGCGGTGAGCACCGCCTTCTTGATGTGCTCGCCGGTGGCGGCCGCCTTGAACAGCAGCGGGCTGGCCTTGTCCATCTGCTTGTTGAACATCAGGTCGGAGAACGAAGCCTTGCCGGTACCGCCGCCGCCGCCGGTGCCGACGTTGCTGCTGTTGGTCACGCCCCAGGAGAAGGAATGGATCTCGATCTTCTCCTTGTGCTTGTCGTCCTGCGATTCGCCCTTGATGCCTTCGATCTCGAGCAGGTAATCGGTTGCCATTTGGGTATCTCCTGGTTTGAAGGTGGGAAATCTGAAGATGGGAAACAGGAATCAGCAAGCCGCAGCGGTTGCGGGCGTCAGCGCGCGGACTTGGGCAGTTCGGCCACCAGCCGCAACGACACGCTGAGTTCGTCCAGCTGGTAGTGCGGGCGCAGGAAGGCGACTGACTTGTAGGCGCCGGGCTTGCCCGGGACCTCCGTGACCTCGATCTTGGCTTCGCGCAACGGGTATTGCGCCTTCATTTCCTGCGATGCGTTGTCGTCCAGCAGCACGTACTGCGAGATCCAGTTGTTGAGGAACAGTTCGACGCTGGACTTGCTGGCGAAGCTGCCGATCTTGTCGCGCATCATCGACTTCAGGTAGTGCGCGATGCGGCTGACCGCGAAGATGTACTGCAGCTGCGAGGACAGGCGCGCGTTCGCGTTGGCGGCGTCGGTGTTGTACTCCTTGGCCTTCTGCGCGGACTGGGTGGAGAAGAACGCCGCGTAGTCGGTGCCCTTGCAGTGCACCAGCGGGATCAGGCCGAGGTCGGCGAGTTCCTTCTCGCGGCGGTCGGTGATCGCGATCTCGGTCGGGCACTTCAGCGCGACCTCGCCGTCGTCGGTGGCGAAGGTATGGGTGGGCAGGCCCTCGACCAGGCCGCCGCCCTCGACGCCGCGGATCGCCGCGCACCAGCCGTACTTGGCGAAGGCGTCGGTGACCTTGGTGCCCAGCGCGTAGGCCGCGTTCATCCACAGGTACTTGCCGTGCTCGGTGCCGTCGGTGCGTTCGACGAAGTTGAACGCCTCGACCGGATCGGTGTCCGGCCCGTACGGCAGGCGGCCGAGCACGTGCGGCATCGCCAGGCCGACGTAGCGCGAATCCTCGGATGCGCGGAAGCTCTTCCACTTCGCGTATTCGACGGTGTCGAAGATCTTGGCCAGGTCGCGAGGGCCGGACAACTCGGTGAAGTCGTCGAAGCCCAGCAGCTCAGGCGAGGCCGCGCTCAGGAACGGCGCATGCGCCGCGGCGGCGACGTGCGAGATTTCCTCGACCAGGTACATGTCCTCGGGATGGCGGCCGAACTCGAAGTCGCCGATCAGGGTCGCGAACGGCGCACCGCCGAAGGTGCCGTATTCCTCTTCGTAGATCTTCTTGAACAACGTGCTCTGGTCGAAATCCGAAGCCGCCTTGAAATCCTTGACCAGTTCCTTCTTGGTCGTGTTCAGCACCTTGATCTTCAGGCCGGTGCTGGTCTCGGAATTGTCGACCAGGTACTTCAGGCCGCGCCAGCTGCCTTCCAGTTGCTGGAATTCCGGCGCGTGCATCACCGCCGACAACTGCTCGGAGAGCACGCGGTCGATCTCGGCGATGCGCGCGTCGATCGCGGTGATCGCGTCCTTCGACACGGTCATGGCGCCATCGCTGACCTGCGCCACCAGCTCGGCGATCAGGTCGCGCGCACGGGTGCGTTCGCTGTCGGAGCGGGCGATCTTGCTCTGGGTCAGGATCTGGTCGAGCAGTCCGCCTTCGGCGGCTTCGGCAGTGGCGGCGCCCGCCGCCTGGGTTTCGGTATTGGCCATGATGTTCGCTCGCTCTCGTGTCGTCGTGGTCTGCAGGTCAGGCGCGGATCGCGTGCCGGGTCATTCGTCGGACTTCGGCCCGACTTCCTTGCTCAATTGGGCGATCTTGTCGGTGTTCTGCAGGACCTCGTTCAACAGGTCCTCGAACTTGTCGTTGCCGGCGGCCTTGTTGCGCAGGTCGGCCAGCTTCTGGCGGGCTTCCAGCAGCTTGCGCAGCGGGTCGATCTGGTTGACCACGCGTTCCGGCGAGAAGTCCTCCAGGCTGCGGAAGTTCAGTTCGACGCCGAGCTTGGAGCCGTCGTCGGCCAGCTTGTTGTCGACCTGCATCTGCACCCGCGGCTTCATGCCCTTGAGCACGTCGTCGTAGTTGTCCTTGTCGACGTTGACGAACTTGCGGTCCTTCAGCTTGCCCAGCGGTTCCGCCGGCTGGCCGCTGAAGTTGCCGACCACGCCGGCGACGAAGGGCAGTTCCTTCTTCTCGATGGCATCGCCGACTTCGACGTCGTAGGTGAGCTGCACGCGCGGGGCGCGTACGCGGTCGAGCTTGTGCTGGGTGCTTTCCTTCTTGGCCATGACGATCCCCGTGCGCGTGGTGTTGGGTGGGTGTTGCCTGTCGATTGGAACGGCGGCGCGTGGCGAACGCGGCCTCCGCTGATCATGGAAACGAGTCTAGGAAGCGCGGGCGGCCGGCAAAATCCGCCGGACGGCCAGAAATGGGCATATGCCATTCGACCTGAGCGTCGGCATGGCCGCGGCGAGCGCGAGTTTGCGTGCTGCGGCCATGTCAGTACGACGGCGGCAGGCCGACCCGTTCGCGGATCGAGGACAAGGTGCTTTCGTCGCGGATGAGCTCGGCCAGGAACTGCTCCAGCGGCATGTTGGCCCAGGCCACCGCCCGCTCCAGCAGATAGGCCACCGGGCTGTGCGGTTCGGTGCGGCGGAAGAAGGCGGCGATGTCGTTCAGCGCCCGCAGCGCCGCTTCCTTGGAGGCCAGGCTGCCCCCATTCAGGTCGAGCGAGGCACCGCCGCCACCCGCACCGCCCGACACGACGGCACCGCTCCCGTCCGACGCCGCTTCGTCGGCGATCACGGCCACGCCCAGGCCCTTCGCCGCGGCGACCTTGGCATACACCTGCTGGATCTTCTTCAATGCATCGTCGATCGCGGCCAGGTTCGGTGCCTCGCGGCCAAGGCGTTCGTCGGCCTTGGCGGAAAAACGGGCGAAGGCATCGCGCGCGGCTTGCACCTGGTCGATGCGTTCGCGCACGGTCGCCTCGGAGGTGGACTGGATGCGGCTGTCGTAGGTCTCGCCGTTGATCCGGTTCTCGTCCAGCGCGGCCTGGTAGGCCTCCGCGTTCTGCCGACCTAGGTTGTCCACCTCGCGCGAATCGATCCAGCCGGCCAGGGTCAGCGCGGCCTGCGGGTCGTCGTTGAGCATCATCGACTGCAACGCGCGGCTGCCGTAGGTGGCGAACCAGGCCAGCTTGCTGGCGCGCTCCTCCAGATCGCCATCGTCGGCGCGCGGGTACAGGCCGTCCCAGTACTGGTCGAGCAGGCCATGCAGCAGGTCGAAGCCGTCGCGCGCGCCCTCCAGTCCATGCCGCGCGATCGCCGCCTCGCCCAGCCACACCGCCGCCTGCAGGTCCTTGCTGGTGCGCAGGAGGATGTCCTCGGCCAGGCTCTGCGCCTCGCGCCAGTCGGCCACCTTCAGCTCGGTCTGCCATTCGCCCTGGGCAAGCCCCGGATCGTCCGCGCGGCGGGCCTCGCGGATGCGGTCGAACTGGTCGGAAAAGCTGGCATCGCTGCCGGCCGGATCGCCGCCGGGGATCGGGGCGAGGAGTTCGTTGACGTCGATGGCCATGGCGCGGCTCCGCTGGTTCGTGGTCTGTGGTTATCGGGGCGACGGGATCATTCGAGGATCACGTTCGGCACCTCGGCGCGCGCGGTGCTCGCGCCGAGGTACTGCTTCATCTGGTCGGACAGTTCGACCTGCAGGAACACGCGGGCGCTGCGGAACTTCGCTTCGCCGAGCTTCTGCCGCAATTCGCCCCACTGCGCCGGGGTGTAGCTGCCGCGGAAGTCCTCGACGCCGAACGCGTGCGCGCCGCCGGCGAATTCCTCGATCAATTTCGCGAAGCCCTCCGCCCCCTCGTAGATGCGGGTCAGGCTGATCGGCGCGGCCGGCGCTTCGGCCGGGTGCATCTCGCTGGTGGCCGGGTCGAATTCCTGGGTCGCCGCGGCCTCTTCGTCCGCCGGCGGCACGAAGTTGATCTGGATGCTCGCGGTCAGGCAGCTGGACGGCGACCAGAACACCTTGGCGGTGGCGTCGGCCAGCGACGCGCCGGCGGAACTGGCGCGGAAGGTGCGCTGGCTGCATTCCACCTGGAACACGGTGCCGCCCTCGGCTTCGTCGAGCGCACCGAGCTCGCTCGGCCGGGTCAGGGTGAAGCTGCCGGCCAGGAACGGCGGGCCGTTGTCGAGCACCGGCAGGAACTTGCGCTCCGAGGCCACCATCGACTGATAGGCGGGCGTGAGCGGCATGGTCACCCCGCCCACCTTCACCGGCATGCGCTCCTTCTCGGTGATGAACGGCTTCAGCCAGTCGTTGACGAACGCGCCGAGCTTGCCCTGCGGGCCGTACAACGCCTCGACCTGCTGTTCCTGCGGCAACGCCGCCAGCGGCTTCACCACGCTTTCGCGCCAGCGCTCCTGAACGTATTCGCCGGCGCGGTGCACGGTCAGGAACAGCAGCAGCTTCGACGGCCCCTGCACCACCGACCAGGCCGCGAAATCGTCGCCCTTGAATTCGGTGGCGTACTGCTCGCCGGGCTTGTCCACCGCATCGATCAGCGCCGTGTATTCGCTGGCCGGCGGCTTGTCGGCCTTGCCCTTGCTGGCGAACAGGTCGGACGCGATCTGGTACACGTCCTCGCCCGTGCCTTCGGCCTGCAGGCGCAGGTAGGCGCGGGCGAAATCGGCATCCTCGCCGGCCAGCACCTTCGCCTGGGTGTCGTGCATCGCCAGCAGCCACGGCGGCGGCGGGATCTTCTCGCCGCCGAACTTGAACGAATCCGCGAGGAAGCGCCCGAACGGCCGCCACGAGGACAGCCAGTTCGATTTCATCTGCACCCAGGTCGCCGCCCAGCGCGACGAGAACGGCCAGTCGAGCGGCAGTTCATACAAATCGCGCTGGGCTGCATGAAAAAAACGTTCGTAGGGGTTCTGCTTGCCGGCCGCACGCGCCAGCAGGTCGCCGTAGTGGCCGCGCCACAGGCCGATGCCGTCGCCGAAGCGCGCCTGGAACTTCGACCAGCCGGCGAAGTAGTCGCGGAAATAGGCGTTGCGCAAGTCGTCGATGCGCGCCTGCTTGTCCGGCGCCTGCTCGCCCAGGGTCGCCAGCATCGGCTGCACGACGCCGTCCCAGGCATCCTTGGTATAGGCCTGCGAGATCGCCGCGGTTTCGCCGCCGTCGGTGCCGACCACCGCGTTCTCGGGCAGCCAGTAGGTGCCGAGGTCCCTGCCCTTGTCGCGCGCGTCGGCCCACTTCTTCAGGTCGGCGGCGTTCGGCGTGTAGCCGGCCAGCAGCTTGGTCAGCAGGCCCTGGAGCCGGGCGTGTTCGTCATCCAGTACGTTTTTTTTTTGCCAGCGCAGGTAGCCGAGGTAGGTGGCGAAGATGTCCGCGGCGTTCTCGCGGTCGCGGCCGGTGTCGTTGCCGGGGCTGCGGAACGGCGCGAACAGCCGCGCGCGCGGGTCGAAACTCACGTTGTTCGGCAACTCGCGCTCGCGGCACTTCACGTCGCAGCCTTCCTCCAGCAGGCGCAGGCGCTGGGTGATCGCCAGCACGTGCTCGATCCCGGCGCGATGCTGCTGGATGTCCGCGGCCAGCATCTGGTCCTCGGGGCGAGGATCAGGTTGTTGAAGTCCTCGATCACCCGCTGCTTCATGTCGCGGATCTGGCTGTCGGCCTTGCGGATGCCGAAGCTCAGCCACTTGTTGCTGGCCTCGGCCTCCAGTTTCTCGATGGTGCGGCCGCAGCCGGCCACCCATTCGATGCGCCCGCCGGAGGTGCGGTCGGCGACCTCGGCGCAGGCGGCCTGGGTCTGCGCCAGCAGGGTGCTGTCGTCGCCGCTGGCCTTCGACAGGCTGTAGGCGATCGAGGCCGACAAGCCGAGCATCGCCAGCACGCCGACGCCGGCCATCGCCATGCGTCCCGCATTGCCGCGGAAGCTGGTGCCCGCCAGCGGCTGGTCGCTGGGCAGGAAGCGGGTGAACAGGTCGGCGACGAAGGCGCCCCCGCGATGCGCGGCGTCCGCGCCGCCGGCGAAGTACAGGCCGCGCCAGCGCGGGGTGCGCTGGAACGGGTTGTCCTCCAGCATCAGGGTGACGAACAGCGACAGTCCTTGCTGCGCCTGGCGCAGCGATTCGACGAAGTCGAACACCGCGCGGCGCTGGGTCGGCGTGGCCTGCGCGCGCAACGCGGTCATGCGCAAGGCGTGCAGGCGGTCCTCGATCGGCTTGAGGATGTCGTCGATGCGCCCGCTGCTGGCGGCGCTGACCACCTCGTTGTCGGCGAAGCGATGGCCCAGCGCCTGCGCGAAGGCCTCGGCCGGCAGCGTCGCGCGCAGCTGGGCATAGCCCGGCAGGCGCTCCAGCCCGCTGACCACGAAGTACACCGGCATCTGCACCTGCAGGTGTTCCATCGCTTCGTCCACCAACCGGCGCAGGCGCGTCGCGGTGGTCTTCAGCGCATCCGCCGGGCCGAGCAGGGTCTGCGCGGCGACCGCCACCACGATCCCGTTGAGCGGCAGCTTCTCGCGCTCGTCGGCGAGCTTCATCAGCGCCTGGTACCACAGGCCGCGATCCAGCCGCGCATTGGTGTCGGCGACCACCCGCGGGTGCATCTCGATGGCGATCATCGATTTGTGGAACCACCAACGCCAGACCTCGTCCGCATCCATCGCCGGCTTGTCCGATGCGGGGAACGGCGACACCTCGCTGCCGGCGCGCAGCAGGCCGTCGACATTGGCATCGGCATCGCCGACGAACAGCAGCCACGGGATGCGGTACAGCGGGTTGCGGCCCTTGTCCATCTCCGGCGAGCGCGCGATGGTGCGCTTGGCCTCGGCGATGGCGGCGGTCATCTTCTGCAATGGCTCGCGCTCGTCTTCCGCGGCACCCGGGCCGAGGTCGCCGATGCGCTTGCGGGTGCGGCCCTTCAGCGAGGCCTTGCGCTGGCCGGCGGTGAACCACCACAGCACCACCAGCGCGACCAGGCAGATCGCCAATACCTGCCAGAAGCGCATCGGCACCATCGGGATCAGGGCCAGCCCGAGGAAGACCAGGCCCACCACCACCACCAGCAGCACCAGGGTCACCACGATCCGGCGCAGCCACGGCTTCTTCGCCGTGTCCGAGCCTTGCTGGTAGAGATAGCCGATCCGCGAGAAGACCGAACCGATGCCCGAGAACAGGCGTTCCACGAAGTCCAGCGGGTTCACTGTGCGGGCTCCTCTGCCGGTGCTTCGGTGGTGTCGTCGACGGCTTGCTGCGCGTCGTCCGCCGGCGCCGCGCCGACCCCGCAGGCGACCAGCGCCGCCTGCTTGTCGGCGCCTTCCGCCGGCTCGGTCTGCATGAACAGGTAGGCGGCGGCGAGCTTGGCGTTGCCGCGGTTGGCGTCCAGCATCCGCCGCAGCTTCGGCAGGTAGTCCTTGGCCGATTCCGCTTCCGGCAATGGATCCGCGTACAACGGCGTGGGCGAGCTGATCACGGTGATCAGTTCCTGGCCCAGCGGCGGGCAGACCACCCAGCCGCGGCCTTCCTCGCCGATGGTCAGCTGTTCGCTGCCGCCGATGATGCGGCCGGATTCCGATTCCTGCGGGTGCGGGAAGATGTGCGCCACGTCGCCGGTCACCGTGTAGTAGTCGACGTACAGGTAGCCGTCGTAGTTCGGTTCGGTGACCTTGACCGTGATCTTCTCGCCCTCGATGAAGCGCTCGGAGTGGCCGGTGAACGGCGTCACCGTCAGGCCGTACTGGCCGTCGTCGTTGCGCGCCTTGTAGGCCTTGAGGATCTCGACCACCTCGCAATGCGGCCAGATCCGGTGCTCGACCTGCACATCCGCGGACTTCACGCCCTGCACGCCGAGCACGCGCTGCTTGACCGCGGCGATGTCGTCCGCGCGCGAAACGTAGCCGGTCACCTTGACCGAGCCTTCGCCCTCGTCGACGCTGGCCTCCAGCGCCGAGCACGGGAACGCCGCCAGCTCCTTCTGCACCGGCGCCAGGATCGACGGCTTCGGATTGAGCAGGATGTACGCGAGGTAGAGCAGCGGGATCAGCAACGCGACCAGCGCGCCGATGCGCAGCAGCATGCGGTCCCACTGCCGCGGGTACTTCGGCCCGGAGGGATCGGCCACGCCGTAGGGCTGCGGGGTGATCTTCTCCTCGCGCAGGGTGTGGATCGGCGCGGGCGCGACCGGCAGCTGGCGGCCGTGCAGCTCCTTGAGCTTGCCGAGTTCGCCGGTGTCGCCGTTCTCGTAGTAGTACTGGCCGACGAAGCCGCACAGCAGCGCGTGGTAGTAGACCTCGCGCACCTCGTCCTGGTCCTGGCGCAGGCTCGACAGGTGCTGGAAGAATTCGTTGCCGGCGTTGTTGGTGTTGAACATCGTGACCTGCAGCGGGACGCTGCCGGTCAGGTAGGCCGGGTTGCGCGCCATGATCTCGTCGATCCACGCCGCCACCGCGAATGCGCCGGCATCGGCCTGCTCCGGGCGCTTGCCGTCCGCCTGCGCCGCCGCCTTGGCGCGGTCGATCAGTTCGCGCGCGCGCGCGGTGACCGCGGCCGCGGCTTCGCTGGCCTGGCCGGCGGTGACCTTCTCGTCCAGCGCCAGGCCGAACGTGAACACCGGGAGGAAGTGGTGCAGGAGTCGGGCCATGCGTTCAGTCCTGCGTTGCGACCGGGAACAGCTTGATCACGGTCGAGTCGGACGGCAGGTCGGAGAACACGGCGATGTTGCGGCCGTTCTTGATCATCTGCCAGAAGGGATGGGTGGTGTCGACCAGGAAGTAGGTGGTGTTCGGGCTCTTCTGCGGCAGCTCTTCCGGCGGCACCGGCAGCAGGTCGATCTTCAGGCCGAACAGCGCGGCGGACAGCAGCCGCGGCATCTCGTCCATCGAGGCGATCTTGCCGGTGCGCGACAGCCGCGCGAACAGCTCGGCGCCCTTCTGCTCGGACTCGAACGCCAGGTAGAAGCGGGTCTTGTCGCTCTCGAACAGGTTGGCCGGCAGGTCGGCGCGGTAGAAGCGGCCGTCGTAGGCCAGGGTGATGCCGACCTCGGCGCCGACGGTGAGCGCCTTGATCAGCGCCTCGGCGCGGTCGAAGCCGATCCGGAAGCAGCGGCGCAGGTCGTCGTGGTCGTAGTCCGGCAATTCGGTTTCGCGCGGCTTGCCGGCCAGCTCGCCGAAGTAGCCGATGTCCTCGGAGAACACCGAGAACTCCGCGACCAGCCGGCGCAGGTCCTGGTACATCGCGTACGCGGACACCGTGTTCAGCCGCGCGTGCTCCTGGAACAGGGTGATGTAGCGGGCGAAGGTCTGCATCATCACCACCCGCATCACTTCCTGCGCGCTGGTCGATGCGGCGCGGATGCCGCGCTGGCGCTTGACCGAGGCGAAGTCCTGGCCGCGCGAAACCAGCAGGTCGCGCAAGGCGCGCGTCCAGCGCGCGAGGTTGTGCGAGGCGCCGACCGCGGTGGTCGGCGGGATGTAGTCGGGCGAGAGCTTGAACTTGCCCGGCCCGGCGGGAATCAGTTCGGCGAACTTGTAGCTGTCCGAGGAACGCACGATCGCCTCGGCGTTCTCGTCCAGCCCGGTGACGATGTTCGGCTGGTACAGCAGGAAGTCCACGTCCGCCGCCGGCGCCTGCGGGTCGAACGGATCGGCCAGGCTGTCGGTGGCCAGCGCATGGCGCGCGACCAGGCGTTCGGATTCGCGCGCGGCCAGGCCCTGGATCGCGCGGTCGCGGTTGAACGCCAGCCACACCGGGATCGGCTCGTTGCTGGTCGGCACCAGGTCGGCGATGTTGCGCTGGGGCACGCGGGTGTTGCCGGCGGCGGTGTCGATCGAGCCGCCCACCAGGCGCTCGCCGTCGCGGGTCACCAGCGCGAAGCCCTGGACATCGATCACGCCGCTGCCCAGCGCATCCTCGCGCAGGCGCAGGCTTTCATAGCCCCACGGGAACGGCGTCAGCCGCAGGTGCAGCGCATGCCGGTTCGCCTGCTGCCAGGCATCCTGCGCCTGCAGGTGCTGCGGACTCAGGAAGGCACCCTGCCCCCAATGGACTTGTCGCTCGACGCTCATGCGTTCACTCCCAACCTGCTCCATTGCCCTTTACAACGCGATTCCACGCTCATAGCGGCATCGCCTCGACCGTGTAGCCGTCGCGGCGCAAGGCCGCGATCAATCCTTCGCCGCCGACCAGGTGCACCGCGCCCACCGCGACCAGGCACGGCCCGTCCTGGAACAGCGTTTCCAGTTGCCCGATCCAGCGCGCGTTGCGGTCTTCCAGCAGGCAGCGGCGCGAGCGTTGTTCGATCGCCTTCGCCTCGTCGCTCAGGCCTTCCATGCGGTCGATGTCGGCCAGCCACGCCTCCAGGTTGCGCGCGCGGTACCAGGCCATCGCCTGCGCCGATTCGATGCGCAGGATCCACGAGGCGCGCAGGCGCTCGTCGAGCACGCGCGAATGCTCGCCGGCGGGCACGCAGTCCAGCGCCTTCAGCTGTTCCTCCAGCGTCTCCAGGTGCAGCACGCGCTTGCCCGCGCCGCTGGCCATGCGCTGCATGCGCGCATCCATGGTCGCTTCGCTGCCGGTCTCGCCGCGCGCTTCCAGCAAGGCCAGCACCGACCACGGCTTCATCCGGTCGAGGTCTTGCGGGCGCACGTTCGGCAGCAACGCGCGCGCCTTCGCATAGCTTTCCTTGCCGACCATCCTCGACAGCGGCTGCTCCTCCGGCAGCCAGCGGTAGCCGTCGTATTCCGGCTTCCAGGCTTCGTCGAGGTCCGCTTCGTTGACGAAGGTCTCGACCCCGGCGAGCGTGCGCTCGAGGCTGGCGTAGTCGATGCCCTGCTCTTCCGGCGTGCCGAAGTGGATCGTCGCCAGCAGGTAGCTCTCGCGCCGCGGCGGCGACGCCGGTGGCGCTGCCGCCGGATCGCCCGCATTGCCGGCGGAACCGGCCGTTTCCTGCGCCTGCGCGGCCTCCGCGGGCAGCAGGGCCGGCTGCGGCGGGATCACCCGGAACAGCACCCCGCGCATGCCCGCGGTGGGCGATGCCGCCACCGCGATGCCGCTGCCGGCCGGGTCGCGGTTCGCGTCCGCGGCCTGCACGGGTGCGGCCTGCGCGGCCTCCGCCGGCACCAGCTGCGAGGCCGCGGCATCGGTCGCCACCTGCGCGGGAACGCCGCGCAACTTCGGATCCGCTGCCTGCTGTTGCGCCTGTGCCGGTTCCTGCGCGGGCGGCGCGGCCTGTTGCGCCACGCCTGCGGAGACCGCCGCGGACAACAGCATCGCGGGCAGCAGGCAGCATGCGCCGCTGTTGCGTGCGTGCGTCATCACTGCGCGCTGGCGTGCCGCCTGTGTCATTAGGGCATTCGTTCGCCGCGCCGGCCGGGCGCGATGCACGGCATCTTTGGCGAGCGCGCCGCGCGCAACCATATGTCGTAGGAGCTATGCCGTTGGAACGGCGGTTCCGCCTTGATGGCCGCTGGCCGCGCGGAATATCGTGAACTCCATGCGAGCGCCGCTGCGTTCGCCATGTCGCGCTCGAGGGAACCCGCATGAAGGTGCTGCAGTGAAAGTGCTCATCGCGGACGACCACCGCCTGATCATCGAAGGGGTGAAGATCAAGCTCGCCGAGCTCGACCCCGGGATCGAGGCGGTGGTGGCGATGAACCTGGACGAACTCGACCGCGCGGTCGCCGCGCATGCGGACGAACTCGACCTCGCCCTGGTCGACATCACCATGCCCGGCACCTGCGGCCACCAGCACGTCGCCAAGCTGCGCGCCCAGGCGCCGGCGCTGCCGGTGATCGTGCTGTCCGGTTCCGAGGACGTCGACCTGATGCGTTCGCTGATCGACCTCGGCGTGCTCGGCTTCATCCCCAAGGCGTATTCGCCGGACGTGATGCTGTCCGCCATCCGGCTGGTGCTGGCCGGCGGCATCTACATCCCGCCGCTGCTGCTGGCGAACGCCCAGGCGCAGGGCTGGCAACCGACCGAAGCGCCACCGCCGCCGGCGGGGGATTCGAACCGCTCGGTGGATGGCTTGCGCACCCTGCTCACAGAACGCCAGATCGATGTGATGCGGCTGCTCTCGCAGGGCAAGCCGAACAAGCTGATCGCGCGCGACCTCGGGATCAGCGAAGGCACGGTGAAGATCCACCTGGCGGCGATCTTCCGCGCGCTGAACGTGCGCAACCGGGTCGAGGCGGTGGTCGCCTCGCGCAAGCTGCAGGGCCTGTAGCGCCAGCGGGTGCCGGCGTAGGACGCGGGCCATAGTGCGTCCGCCGTATTGTCCGCACCCCGCCCCGGGCGCAGCCTGATGGCGTATGCACGGCCATTCGCGGCCGTGGAGGCCGCCATGAACCGCAACGCATCCGCTTCGCGCCCCGCCCGCTTCCGCAGCCCGCTGCTCGCGCTCGGCATCGCGATCAGCAGCTTCGCCGCCGCGCAGAGCGCGCCCGATCCCGCCACCGCGCCGACCAATCCCGACCTTGGCCCTGCCTTCGCCACCAAGAACGCGGCCTACGTGCCGGTGCTGTTCGACGAGATCCCGGGCTGGGAGGACGAGAGCTTCGACGAGACCTATGCCAGCTTCGCCTCCAACTGCAAGGCGATGAAGCGCCGCGCGTCGTGGGCGCCGCTGTGCGCCAGGCTGGCCAAGCTGCCGAAAAACGACGCCGCCCTGCGCGACTTCATGCACGACGAGTTCTACGCCTACCAGATGCTGACCCCCACCCGCAGCGCCACCGGCAAGCTGACCGGCTATTTCGAGCCGCTGATCGCCGGCTCACTGCGCAACGAGGGCGCCTACAAGTACCCGATCTACGGCATCCCCAACGACATGTACATGGTCGATTCGCGCACCGTCGCCGGCCAGTCCAGCCGCTGGCTGAAGCCGTCGCAGGGCAAGCTGGTCGGCGCCGAGGCCGGCGCGCCGGGCGCGCGCCAGTACAGCATCGACCTCGCCGGGGCGTCGCCGAACACGCGCGACAAGCGCTACCGCGTGCGCATCGCCGGCAGCTCCATCGTCCCCTACTACAAGCGCCAGCAGATCGACGACAACGGCATCGACGCGCCGGTGCTGGCCTGGGTGGCCGACCCGTACAAGCTGTACTCGATGCAGATCCAGGGCTCCGGCAAGATCCAGCTCAAGGACGGCGGCCTGATCCGGCTGGCGTACGCGGAGCAGAACGGCTATCCGTTCATGCCCAACGCCACCCGCGGCGATTCCGATGCCTTGCTGCTGGCGATCAAGGCGCGCGCCCTGATGGAACCCGAGGCGGTGGAGATCCCGGGCGGCACCCGCGGCGCGCGGAAATCCGCTGGCGGCGGCCAGGACGACGAGGTGGCGCGGATCGTCGCCGCGTTGCAGGGCAACGGCAGCTACAGCTCGCCCGCCGCGGGCGGCGGCAAGTCGAAATCCGCGCCGGCGAGGAAGAAGGTGGCGAAGGCCAAGCCGCGCCCGCGCCCGGCCGCCAGCCAGCCCGACGGCATCGCATCGGCCGATGCGATCGCGGTGGAATCCTCCGACGTCGAGGCGATGATCCAGGCCCTGCTCACTGCGCCGGTCGCCGACGACAGCGAGTACGTCGCGCCCGACGAAGATCCGCCGCTGCAGGTCGCCGATGCGCCGCGGCCGTCGAGCAAATCCAAATCCTCCGGCAAGCCGGCACCGCGCATGGACATGTCCGAATTCGAGGGCAAGGGCGGCGGCAAGGGCGCCGGGCAAGCGGTCGGCAGCGGCAAGGCGGTGCCGAAGACCGGCATCGGCGATCCCAGCTACGTGTTCTTCCGCCGCATCGGCGACGGCCCGGAAGGCCCGATCGGCGCGCTCGGCGTGCCGCTGAGCGCGGGCCGCTCGATGGCGGTGGATCCGCGCGCCACCCCGCTCGGCGCACCGGTGTTCATCGACGGCCAGCAGCCCGGCGGCAAGGGGCCGATGCGGCGGCTGGTGTTCGCCCAGGACACCGGCGGCGCGATCCGCGGCAGCGTGCGCGGCGACTTCTTCTGGGGCTTCGGCGACAAGGCCGGCAAGATGGCGCTGCAGACCAACCAGCCGGTGAAGATGTGGCTGTTGCTGCCGAAGGCGGTGGCCGGCAGCGCCGCGGCCAGCGGGATCAAGACCCGCGGCGCCGGGCCGTTGCGCGATTGCGCGGTGCCGGACGAGGAGTTCTGCGTCGAGGACGACGGCAGCACCCTGGACGAGTTGCTGCCGGCGCAATGACGGCGGAACTCGGGGCGCACGGGGGCGCGCACGCAATGCGGCCAGCGATGCGGCCGCCGCGGGCGCGCCAGAGGGCATACGCCTTCCGGCGAATGGCTGCGTTGCCGATGGCTATCTAGCCTGTGGCGATACCGGGCGCGCACGCCGCGAGGCCCGGGCCACGCCGCGGGAACGCCATGCTCGACGAGCTGCTGCCCTATTACGAGAACGAACTGACCTACCTCCGGCGGCTGTCGAAGGAGTTCGCCTCGAAATACCCCAAGATCGCCTCCCGCCTGCAGATGGAAGGCGAGGTCTGCGAGGACCCGCACGTCGAGCGGATGATCGAGTCGTTCGCGTTCCTGACCTCGCGCATCCACAAGAAGCTGGACGACGAATTCCCGCAGATCACCGAGGCGATGCTGTCGGTGCTGTATCCGCATTTCCTGCGGCCGGTGCCGTCGATGTCGGTGGCGCAACTGCAGCTCTCGCCCGGCGCCGAGATCAGCGCCATGCAGGAGTTGCCGCGCCACAGCCAGTTGCTGACCCGCCCGGTGCAGGGCCTGCCGATCCGCTACCGCACCGGCTATCCGGTCGAGGTGTGGCCGATCCGCATCGCCGACGCGCGGCTGGAGGCCGCCGAGCGCTCGGCGTTCGCGGTCACCCAGGACGATACCGTCGCCACCTTGCGCATCCGCGTCGAGGCGACCGGGCAGCTGCCGCTGTCCAAGCTGCCGATCAAGCGGCTGCGGCTGTACATCGACGGCGAGAGCCCGCTGGTGCACGCGCTGCACGAACTGCTGCTCAATTCCGTCGCCGGCATCACCCTGCGCGCGCCGGACGACGCGCCGCAGGTGCCGCCGCTGCGCCTGCCGGGCAGCGCGTTGCAGCCGGTCGGCTTCGACGACGAGGACGCCCTGCTCGACTACGACCCGCGTTCGTTCCTGGGCTACCGGCTGATCCAGGAATACTTCGTGCTGCCGGAGAAGTTCCTGTTCGTCGACCTGACCCGGCTCGATACCTCGCGTTTCGACCGCGCCATGGAGATCGCCATCGAACTGGGCAGTTTCGGCCGGCCGGAACGCCTGCAGCGGCTGGAGCAGGCGGTATCGGCGGACACCTTCCGCCTGTTCTGCACCCCGATCGTCAACCTGTTCAAGCAGCAGGGCGAACCGATCCGCGTTTCCCAGGAACGCCACGAATACCAGGTGGTGCCGGACGTGCGCCGTCCGCTCGGGCTGGAGGTGTATTCGGTGGACTGGGTGCGCAAGTCCAGCCGCACGCCGAGCAGCAACGACGTGGTCGAATTCCATCCGGCGTATTCGGTGAAGCACGGCCTGCACGACGACGGCAACGGCCATTACTGGTACCTGCAGCGCCGGCCGTCGATGTTGCCGAACGACGACGGGTCCGACGTGATGATCAGCCTGGTCGACCGCGACATGAACCCGCGCGCGCCGGTGGTCGACACCCTGTCGCTGAGCCTGACCTGCACCAACCGCGACCTGCCCTCGGCGCTGCCGTTCGGCGGCGACGAAAGCCAGCTGCAGCTGGAACAGGGCGGCGTGATCGCCAGCGCGCGCCTGCTGAAGAAGCCCAGCGCGACCTGGCGCGCGCCGATGCGGCTGGCGAACCAGTGGCGGCTGATCTCGCACCTGTCGCTCAACCACTTGTCGATCGTCGATGGCGGCCGCGAGGCGCTGCTGGAGATCCTCAGCCTGTACAACTTCGCCGACTCGGTGACGGTGCGCAAGCAGATCGCCGGCATCAGCAACGTGTCCGGGCATCCGTCGGTCACCCGCGTCGGCCAGGCGCCGCGCCAGGCCTTCGTGCGCGGCACCGAGATCGAGCTGGAATTCGACGAGAACCAGTACGTCGGCTCCGGGGTGTACCTGATGGCCTGCGTGCTGGACCGGTTCTTCGGCCTGTACTGCACCGCCAATTCCTACACGCGGCTGAGCGTGCGCAGCCAGCAGCGCGAGGACTTCATGGTCCGCTTCGCCCCACGCAGCGGCAGCCTGCCCCTGGTATGAGCATGGATGCGCCCGGCAATGCGGCCACCGCCAGCGACCTGGTCGCAGCGGGCGATCCGATGCAGCCGGCGATCAACCGGCTGCTCAACGAACCCGGCCGCTTCGGCTTCTTCCAGGCGGTGCGGCTGCTGTACGGCGCAAACGGCTTCGACGGCCGCGGCACCGGCGCGCGCCCGGGACCGCTGCGCTTCACCACCCCGGCGTCGCTGGCGTTCCCGCCGTCCGAGCTGCACTCGATCGTGCAGGCCGATGCCGCGACCCGGGTATGCGTGAACTTCATGGGCCTGACCGGCCCGAGCGGCATCCTCCCGCGCACCTATACCGAGCTGCTGATCGCGCGCAAGCAGGTCCAGCGCGACCAGAGCGCGCAGGATTTCTTCGACCTGTTCAACCACCGGCTGGTCTCGCTGTTCTGGCTGGCCTGGGCCAAGCACCGGCCGGAGATCGGCCGCCAGTTCGGCTTCCACAATTCGGTCTACCGCTACCTCGAGCACGTGGTCGGGCTGGGCACGCCTGCATTGCAGGCGCGGCTGCATCCGAACAAGCGCAGCAGCAGCCCGGCGAAGCCATTGCCGAGCGCGGCGATGACCTACTTCTCCGGCCTGATCGCGCAACGCCCGCACGGCGAACGCGCGATCGCCCAGGTGGTGTCGGCGGTGGTCGGCGCGCCGGTGCAGGCCAGCGGTTGCCTGGGCACCTGGCAGGACATCGCCATGGATGCGCGCACCCGGCTCGGCCGCGACAACAACCGCCTGGGCGCTGGCTGCGTGCTCGGCGCCCGCTACTGGGACCGGCAGACCACCCTGCGCCTGACCATCGGTCCGATCGACCGCAACAAGTTCAACGCCCTGCTGCCGCGCGGCGCGCGCCTGCCGGACATCATCGAACTCACCCGTTTCCTCACCGGCCTTGCGCTCGACCTGCACATCCGCCTGTCGCTGCGCGCCGACCAGGTGCCGCCGCTGCGGCTGGGCGCGCGCAACGCCGACCGACCGCAACTGGGCTGGAACACCTGGCTGCGCGGCCGCTCCGATCCGCGACCCGCAAACGACTGCGAATTCCACTTTTCGGCAATGGGAGGCCAATCATGGCACTGAACCTGCGTGCGCTGATCGCGCGATTGAACACCACCGTCCGCGGCGCGATGGAAGGCGCGGCCGGCCTTTGCATGTCGCGCGGCCACTACGAAGTGGAAGTGGAACACGTGCTGGCCAAGCTGATGGAGGTGGAGAACAGCGACATCCGCCGCATCCTGCGCCAGTTCGAGATCGCGCCGGAGGCGCTGGAACGCGAACTCGGCAAGGCGTTGGACGGCTTCAAGACCGGCAACCAGCGCACCCCGGCGCTGTCGGCGATGATCCCGAAGCTGTTCGAGGCGGCCTGGGGCTGGGCCTCGATCGAGTACGGCGAGGCGAAGATCCGCAGCGGCCACGTGCTGGTCGCCCTGCTGGCGGATTCGGAACTGCGCAGGCTGGTCAGCGTCAGCGCGCGCTCGCTGGAGAAGATCAATCTCGAGACCCTGACCAAGAATTTCCACGCGCTGACCGAAGCCTCCAGCGAAGCCAAGGATGCGCGCGCCCTCGGCGATGCCGGCGGCGCGATCGGCGGCGACGCGGCCTCGCCCGGCGCCGCCGGCGGTGGTGGCAGGCCGAGCAAGACGCCGAACCTGGACCAGTACTGCATCAACCTCACCCAGCGCGCACGCGAAGGCAAGCTGGACCCCGTGCTGGGCCGCGATTCCGAAATCCGCCTGATGATCGACGTGCTCACCCGGCGCAGGCAGAACAACCCGATCCTCACCGGCGAGGCCGGCGTCGGCAAGACCGCGGTGGTCGAGGGCCTGGCCCTGCGCATTTCGCAGGACGACGTGCCGCCGCAGCTGAAGGGCGTGGAACTGCTCTCGCTCGACCTCGGCCTGCTGCAGGCCGGCGCCAGCGTGAAGGGCGAATTCGAGAACCGGCTGAAGGGGGTGATCGAGGAGGTCAAGTCCAGCCCGAAGCCGATCATCATGTTCATCGACGAGGCGCATACCCTGATCGGCGCCGGCGGCGCGGCCGGCCAGAACGATGCGGCCAACCTGCTGAAGCCGGCGCTGGCGCGCGGCGAGATGCGCACCATCGCCGCCACCACGTGGAGCGAATACAAGAAATACTTCGAGAAGGACCCCGCCCTCACCCGCCGCTTCCAGGTGGTCAAGGTCGACGAACCCGACGACGACAAGGCGGTCTCGATGCTGCGCGGCGTCGGCCAGGCGATGGCCGCGCACCACAAGGTGCGCATCCTCGACGAGGCGATCGTCGAAGCGGTGAAGCTCAGCTCGCGCTTCATCCCCGGCCGGCAACTGCCGGACAAGGCGGTCAGCGTGCTGGACACCGCCTGCGCCAAGATCGCGATCGGCCAGAACGCCACCCCGGCGCGGATCGAGGACGCCAAGCGACGGCTCGACGTGCTCGCCACCGAACGCGCGCAGCTCGACAAGGAAACCGCCGGCGGCAGCGACCATGGCAAGCGCCTGGGCGAAATCGCCGAGGAAACCGCGAAGCTGACCGAAGCGCTGGCCGCGGACGAGGCCCGCTTCGCCCAGGAAAAAGAGTTGGTGGCGAAGATCCACGCCGAACTGGACAAGGTCGAGGCGCTGGCCGCCGACGATCCCGCCCGCGCCGACGCGGTGGCCACGCTCAATGCATTGCGCGGCGAACTGAAGGCGCTGCAGGGCTTCGAGCCGATGATCCTGCCGGTAGTGGATTCCTCCGCAGTGGCGCAGATCATCGCCGGCTGGACCGGCATCCCGGTCGGGCGCATGGTCGCCGACGAGATCCAGACCGTGTTGAAGCTCAAGGACGCGCTGGAGGAACGCGTGATCGGCCAGAGCCATGCGCTCGACGCCATCGCCCAGCGCGTGCGCACCTCGCGCGCCAACCTGGAAGACCCGGACAAGCCGAAGGGCGTGTTCCTGCTGGTCGGCACCTCCGGCGTGGGCAAGACCGAGACCGCGATCGCGCTGGCCGACGCGCTGTACGGCGGCGAGCGCAGCATGATCACCATCGCCATGTCCGAATACCAGGAGGCGCATACCGTCTCCAGCCTCAAGGGTTCCCCGCCCGGCTACGTCGGCTACGGCGAGGGCGGCGTGCTGACCGAGGCGGTGCGGCGGCGGCCGTACTCGGTCGTCCTGCTGGACGAGATCGAGAAGGCGCACCCGGACGTGCTGGAACTGTTCTTCCAGGTGTTCGACAAGGGCCGCATGGAGGATGGCGAAGGCCGCGAGATCGACTTCCGCAACACCCTGATCATCCTCACCTCCAACGCCGGCACCGACCTGGTGATGCAGGCCTGCAACGCGTCCGATGAGGTGCCGACCGTGGCCTACCTCAACGACCTGCTCAAGCCGGAGCTCAACCGGGTGTTCAAGCCGGCCTTCCTCGGCCGCACCGCGATCATTCCCTACTACCCGCTGCGCGACGAGAACATGCGCAAGATCGTGCGCCTGAAGCTCAACAAGATCGGCAAGCGGATCAAGGCCAACCACGGCGCCGGCTTCGAGTACGACGAGGCGGTGGTCGACGCCATCGCCAAGCGCTGCACCGAGGTCGATTCCGGCGCCCGCAACATCGACAACATCCTGACCGGGACCGTGCTGCCGGAAGTGTCCGGGCACGTGCTGGAGAAGATGGCCGAAGGCGGCGGCATCGCCAGCATCCGGATCGCGGTCGGCGAAGACGGCGGCTTCGCCTATTCGGTGGCTTGAGCCTGTCCGCCTCCCGCCGCGTGCAGGCACCCGTACCAACAGGACTAGGCCCTTCGCGCTATCCGCGGCGATGCAGTACGCCGCGGATAGCACTTCGGACGAATGTCGCGCGGCCGCGCGACCGCGGACGATAGGCATCGACAAGCGACCACGACCATGCCCAGTCTCTCCACCAGCAACCGCATGTACTTCCTCGCCCTGCACGAGTACGGGGAGGACGACCTGCTGATCGAGGAAATGGCCGGCCACGAGGCCATGTCGCAGCTGTTCGAGTTCCGCCTGCGCCTGCTCTCCGAACGCGACGACATCGACCCGCGCAAGATCATCGCCAAGCCCGCGATCCTGCGCATCGAGACCTGGGACAGCAACCACATGGGCGGCGAGCGCCACTGGAACGGCGTGGTATCGCGCTTCCAGCGCACCGGCCGGGTCTCTTCCGCCGACGGCGAGGACCTGTATTCCTACGAATGCGACATCGTGCCGTGGTTCTGGTTCATGACCCAGCACGAGGACTGCCGGGTCTTCCAGAACAAGACGGTGCGCGAGATCGTCGAGACCATCTTCGACGAGTTCGCCTACGACGATTTCCGCTTCGAGCTGAGCGAGGACCATCCCTCGCTGGAGTACTGCACGCAGTACCACGAGACCAGCTTCGACTTCATCTCGCGCCTGCTCGAACGCGAGGGCATCCATTACTACTTCCGCCACAACGAGGAAGGCGGCGAAACGCGCCACATCCTGGTGTTCACCGACAACAACGCCAGCAACCCCGCGCTGGACCCGGCCACGATCCCGTTCCACCACGCCGGCACCGCCGAATCCTTCGACGCGATCCGCACGCTCTCGCTGGACCAGCAGATGCGCACCCGCAAGGTGACGCTGCGCGACTGGGACTATGGCAAGAAGAAGCTGGTGCAGGAAGACACGCCGACCGTGCTCGAGATCGGCGAGGACCGCGATCTGGAGCGCTACCGCTATCCCGGCGGCTTCGTCGAGTCCAACGTCGGCAAGTACCGCTCGCGGGTGATCATGGAGGCGGAGGAAGCCAGCCACATGCGCTTCCGCGGCGACAGCCAGGTGCGCACGCTGGCGCCGGGCCACACCTTCACCCTGGAAGACCATCCGTTCGACGAATTCGACATCGAATACATGGTGCTTTCGGTCTGGCACCACGGCCGCAACAACCTGACCAACGACGGCAGCGCTTCCGAATACGGCAACGAATTCACCCTGCAGCCGCACGAGGTCACCTGGCGCGCGCCGCTGAGCACGCCGAAGGCGCATGTCCGCGGCCCGCAGACCGCGCTGGTGACTGGCCCGCCGGGCGAGGAGATCCACGTCGATGCGCTTGGCCGCATCAAGATCCAGTTCCACTGGGATCGCCTCGGCCAGTACGACGAGAAGAGTTCGTGCTATGTGCGCGTCATGCAGTCATGGGCGGGCAATGGCTACGGCAGCCTGTTCATCCCGCGCATCGGCATGGAGGTGGTGGTCGGCTTCCTGGAAGGCGATCCGGACCAGCCCATCGTCACCGGCTGCGTCTATAACGGCGTCAACAAGCCGCCGTACGCCAACGATGGCTACACCACGCGTTCCGGCATCAAGACGCTGTCGTCCAAGGGCGGCGGCGGTACCAACGAGTTGCGCTTCGAGGACAAGAAGGGCAGCGAGGAAGTCTTCCTGCAGGCGGAGAAGGACTTCAACGTCAACGTCAAGAACAACCGCACCGAATCGATCGGCGCGGACTCCAACCACGACATCGGCGGCAAGCACCTGATCCATGTCGGAGGCGATCGCCACCTGAAGGTGGACGGCGAATCGTTCACGGGCGTCACCGGCAACTTCTACCAGGGCAGCAAGAGCGACCACGAGGTGTGGGCACAGGCCGAGTTGCGGCTGCTGGGCAAGTCCTCGGTCTGCATGGCCACCAAGGGCACCATGGACATCCATGGCGGGCAGAAGCTGGTGCTCGAGGCGAACACCCTGATCAGCCTCAAGGTGGGCGGCAGCGGCATCGTCATCGACCCGAGCGGCGTCAGCGTGGTCGGCCCGATGATCAAGCAGAATTCCGGCGGCGCGCCGAGTGCCGCGATCAATCCCAGCGGCTTCGATGTCGAGCAGGCGCAAGGCACCCATTCGACCGAGGATGGCCAGGTCACCGACCCCATCCAGCAACTGCAAGCGCAGGCGTTGATCAACGCCGCGCAGCAGGGCCAGCCGTTCTGCGCCGAATGCGAAGCCGCGCGCGCCGCCTACCAGGCGTTGATGGCATGACCTGTTTCACCGCCCCGTTACGTATGACTTATGGCACGGGGATGGAACCCTTCCGTCGTCGGCGCCATGGTTCGCGACGGTCGCCGCATGCCGCCTTCGGCCGCATCCGACGCCAACGGCCATGCCGATGAACGCCCGGAGACGTGACCAGGTGATCCCGCAAGGCCAATACGAATCGCTGCACAGGATGGTCTTCGGGCACCCCGCGCGCGCCGTGTACGCGGTCATGGACGGCGCCATGATCGAGGGCCTGCCCGGCCGCCTGGCGAAAATCGCACCGGACGCGGCCTGCCTGTTCGAGGGCACGCTGGATCCGATGCTCAGCGCCGCCGCCCCGTGGCTGGTGAAACTCGACCCCGAGAGCACGGCCACCCAGATGGCCTTGCGCGAGGGCTGGAACGGCCATTGGGGCATCGTCCTGCTGACCGACGCCGGGCTCGACCTGCGTAGCGTGCGCTCGCACCTGCGCCGGGTGCTGCGCGTGCGCGCGCCGGACGGCGCCAGCATGCTGTTCCGCTTCTACGATCCACGCGCGTTCCGCACCGTCATCCCGGTGCTGGATCCACCGGCGCGCAGGGAATTCTTCGGTCCGATCCACGGCGTGTACGTGGAAGGCCGCACACCCGACTGCGCGCTGTTCTTCGCGCGCGATGGCAGGCCCGAGCCGCAGGCGCTGCCGCTGTCGACGGCGGCCTGAAGGAGTTCGAGGTGCTTGCAGTCAAACGCAAACAGATGGCGGCGATCGGCGAGGTGCAGTTGCGCAACAACCTCGCGGATTTCCTCGGCCGCCACGTGGACGGGCTGTCCTCGCTGCCGCTGGACCGGCTGGACGCCGAACTGGACGCGATCATCGCCTACTGCCGCAAGGCCGGGCTGAAGAGCCAGCGCGCGGTCGCATCCTATGCACTGGCCTGCTCGCTGTTCGGCAACCAACGCGTGGCCGGCGACCCGTCGATCATCGGGGTGCTGGCCGACCGCAGCAGTTCGCAGCTGGACCGCGCGCTGCTGATCGAAATGTGGACGGCGGCCGCCTATGGCGACTACCGCCGGACGCAGGGAGGCTGACATGTTCGAAGGACTCACCGAAGGCCTGTCGAATATCGGCGCCGCCGCCGGCCAGGCGGTGCAAGGCGCGCAGCAACAGGCCGCCGCTGCGGCAAGTTCTGCCGCGAATGCCGCGCAGGGCGCGATCGGCGAAGCGCAGACCGCGGTTTCCAACGCCGCCGCGGCCGCGGCCGGTGCCGCCAACGGCGCGGTCGCGCAGGCGCAACAAGCGGCGCAGCAGGCGGCGGCCCAGGCCGGCGCCGCCGCGCAAGGCGCGCTGAACCAGGCCAACCAGGCCATGGATGCCGCGCGCAGCGCCGCCAACGACATGGCGCAAAACGCGCTGGCGCAGGCCAACGAGGCGCTGACCAATGCCAGCCAGCAAGCCGGCGCCGCCGCGCAGAACGCGCTGGCGCAGGCGCAATCCGCGGTCGACGATGCGCAAAACCAGGCCAAGGCGATCGCCCAGGGCGCGCTGACCGCGGCATCGCAGGCGCTGGACAACGCCATGGCCAGCGCCGAGCAGGCCGCGCAAGGCGCCATCGACAATGCGATGGGGATGGTCGACAACGCGATGTCGATGATCGAGGACGGGGTCGGCAACGCGCTGGATGCCGCCAACAACGCCATCGACCAGGCCCAGGACATGCTGCGCGACGCCGCCACCGATGCGCTGCAACAGGCACGCAGCGCGGTCATCGACAACGCCCGCGATGCGCTCGGCCAGATCGCCTCGGCGCTGGACGCGCTGCCGACCAGCTTCCCCGACCTGCCGATCGATTTCCCTGCCTCGGACTGCCCGTACGTGCGGGCGCTGCAGGATGAACTGGCCCGTCGCGCCGCGCAGGCCAACAATGCGCTGGGCAATGCGGTCGGCGCACTGAACGACATCGCCGGGCCAATGCTCGACCAGGCCAACAACGCGCTGGACCAGGCCGACGCGCTCGCCGACCAGGCACTGGCCGCGATGGACGATGCGATGGGGGCGCTGGACGACGCCCAGGCCGCCGCCAACAGTGCCGCGCAGCAGGCGCTCGGCGCCGCCAAGGATGCCGTGCAACAGGCGCAACAGGCCGTGCGCGACCAGGCCGCCGCGGCCATCGCGCAGGCGAAGGATGCGGTCAACGGCATGAAGGAGCAGGCGCAGCAGGCCGCGCAGGGCGCCATCGACCAGGCCATGGCCGCGGTGGATTCCGCCCAGCAGCAGGCTGGCGACGCCGCGCAACAGGCCCTCGCCGGCGCGCAGGATGCCGCCGCGCAGGCGCAGCAGCAGGTGACCCAGGCCGCGCAACAGGGCTTGGCGCAGGCCAACCAGGCCGCGCAACAGGCGCAGCAGGCCTTGAGCGGCGCCGCGCAAGGCGCGCTCAACAATGCGCAGAACGCGGCGCAAGCGGCTGCCGCGCAGGCGGGCGAAGCCGCGCAGGGCGCGATCGCGAGCGCGCAGGGCGCGATCGGCGAAGCCTCGAGTGCGGTCGGCCAGGCCGCGCAGGGCGCGGTGGCGACGGCGCAATCCGCCGCCGCCGGCGCTGCCGAGGCGATGGGCAACGCCGCCGAGTCGCTGGGCAACCTGTTCGGTTGAGCGCAGGCGCTCGGCTGCGCCTGCGAAAAAGCCGGCGCATGGCCGGCTTTTTCGTGGACCCCGGCCTGGATTCAGGGAATCAGCTCGGTGAATTGGCCGGGGCTGGTCACGCTGACCACCCCGCCCCACAGGCACATGCAGGTGCAGGTGTTGTCGACCGCCGGCATGTTGCCGATCAGCAGGTTCGGCACGCCGGGCATCCAGGGCGTCTGCGTCATCGGGATGCAGGGTTGCGGCGTGAGCACGCCGCTGGCCGCGGCGGTCGCCGCCGCCACCTGCGGGTTCGACGGCGTGATGCACATCCCGAACGGCTGGATGTTCACCATCGGCTGGTGGTCCAGGATGTTCGCCGCCGGCTGGTTGCCGGACAGCACCATGTTGGTCGGCAGGACCACCAGGCTGGATGGCGCCACGCCGAAGCTGCACATCAGCATGGCGCCATTGACCACCTGGATCGGCATCGCCGGATCCTCAGCCGCCGGTGGCCTGGATCTCGACGCGGCGGTTCTCGGCGGCGTCCGGATCCTCGCTGTTGAGCAGCTGGCTCTCGCCCTTGCCCATCGCCTTCAGGCGCGCGGCGGCAACGCCGTTGTCCATCAGGTAACGGCGCACGGCGGCGGCGCGACGGTCGGACAGCGCCTTGTTGTAGGCCGCGGAACCGCTGGCATCGGTATGCCCGATGACGGTGAACTTGCGGCCTTCCAGTTGCGGCGAGGCCAGCGCCTTGGCCAGGGTGGCCATGGTCTTCTCGGAGCTGCCGGCGATCTCGGCCGAGTTGTACTCGAAGTTGATCTGCATGTTGATCGAGGCCGGCTTCGCCTTGGCCGGGGCCGGCGCGGGCGCGGTGGCCATCGCGGCGGCGCCGGGGCGCAGCGCGCGGGTCTGGCCCGGGCCGGCCGCGGGCGCATCGGCCTTGAGGCTCTCGATGATCGAATCCACGGACGGCGCGCTTTGCGCATCCTGCGCATGGAGGCCGCCGCAAGCGGCCAGCACGGCGATCGCCAGTGCGGAGCGGAGAATCTTGGTCGTGCTCATGGTTGTCCTCGTAGCGTTGCGGCCTTGCGGCCAGGATGCCTGCCGGCGGCTGCGTGCCGCGCGGCGACCGGCGCTTGCCGATCCTCGGTAGCGAGTCTGCACCGCGATCCGGGCAATTTCGATACCACGTTCGGCCTAGTTCAGACGCCGCGTGGCGGATCCCGGCGGGCGCCCGGCTAGCGCCGATGGGATATCGCGGCGGCAGATCGGCTTGCCTAACCTGAACCTGCGTTTCGAGGGACGTTCATGGATGCGATCCAGCAACTGGCGCTGGCATCGGGCATCGCCATCGGCGGGCTGTCGGGCGCGGTCGTGTCCGCGATCCTGCAACGGCGCGCGCAAGCGCGCGAAGCGCGGCGGCTGGCCGGCCTGCTGGCTTCCGGGTCGTCGCCATCGGCCGACGCGGCGCATCCGTTGTCGCCCCTGCTCGCGGCGATCTCGCAGCGCATGACGGCCTTGCATGGCGCGCACGACGAACACGATGCGCAACGCCGGCAACTGTCCGCGGACATGGTGCGGCTGATGCACCAGACCGACGGCGCGATGCGCGCGAAGGACCGTTTCCTGGCCGCGATCAGCCACGACCTGCGCCAGCCGCTGCAGTCGATGGACCTGGCGCTGGAGCGCCTGCGCCGCGAGGCCCTGCCCGCGCAGGCAGGCGACGTCGGGCAACTGCAGGCGGGCATGCGCACCCTGACCGACGTGCTCGACAGCCTGCTGCTGCTGTCGCAGCTGGATGCCGGCGCCTTGCGCGCGCAGGCCGCGCCCTGCGAATTGCAGGACCTGTTCGCCGAAGTGCTGGCGGCGCAAGCGGAAGCCGCGCAACGCGCCGGCGTCGCCCTGCTGGCGCACGCCGGCAGGCAGGCGGTGTACACCGACCCGGGCATGCTGGCCGGCCTGCTGGGGCGCCTGATCGACAATGCGATCAAGGCCAGCCCGCGCGGCGGGCGCGTGCTGCTGGCCGCGCGCAGGCACGGCGGGGAGATCCGCATCGAAGTGCGCGACGGCGGGGTCGGCATCGCGCCAATCCACCAGCCGCGCGTGTTCGACGAGTTCTTCCAGGTCGGCAATCCGGAACGCGACCACCGCAAGGGCTTCGGCCTCGGCCTGCCGATCGTGTCGCGGCTGGCCGCCCTGCTCGGCACCCGGGTCGAACTGCGCTCGCGGCTGCACGCCGGCAGTTGCTTCTGGTTGCCGCTGCCGCGCGCCTCGGTGCTGCAGCGCCCGCCACGCGCGGTGCTGCTGGATGCGGATGCCGCGCAACGCGACGCATTGGCCGCGATGCTCGGGTCGTGGGGCTATGCGGTGCACGCGGAAGCCGCCGTCGATGCCGCGTGCGCACGCATCGGCGGAGGCGTCGGTGCCGTCGATGCGGTGCTGTGCGCGATCGATGCCGATGACGATCCCGCGTGGGCCTTGATCCGCGCCGCCGCCAGTCGGCAGGCGCAGGCCGCGCGGATCGTGCTGTGTTCGGCGCCCGGCCCGGCATTGCTGGAACTGGCCGCTCGCCATGGTGCGCAGGCGCTGTCGCGGCCGCCGGCGCCGTCCAAGCTGCGCTCGCTGCTCGCGCAGCGGCCGCTGCAGGCATTGCGCGGCGCCGCCTGAGCGGGCGCCGCGCATATCCGGACGGAACCCCGGCTCAGAAATCGCCGCAGCCGTTCTTGCGCTCGGTCTCGAAGCAGTTGGTCAGGTTCGGGCGCGAGCGCACCTTCGACCATTCGTTCGACAGTTCGTCCCCGGTCGACGCCAGCTGCTGGTCCTCGAGCGAGGCGTTCAGCGCGCACATCGGCGCGCCGCCGAAGTTGCGGTCGTACACGTAGGTGTTGACCGTTTCCCGGATCAGGTCGATCGGGGTGGACGACAGCTGCGGCAGCGGGATGATCTGCAACGCCGTGGCATTGCCCGGCGCCTGGGCGAACACGTAGTTGATCGCGCTGGTGCCGCCGTTGATCGGGTAGAAGCCGATCGGCGACAACAGGCCGGCCGGCGAATTCCAGACGATGCCGTCGCCGAACACGCTCTGCACGGTGTCGCCGTTGCGGAACCCGGTGACGGTGCCGGTGAACAGCGGGTTCTCGGTGCCGAGATAACGGACGAACGGGTCGGCGGTGAACAGCAGGGTGGCCGGGGTGATCGCCAGCGTGCCGGGCACGAACTGGATGCGGTAGCCGGCGGCCGAACTGAAATTGCCGGTGATCGCGTAGTTGCCGACGTTGCTGCCGATGGTCGCGGTGGTGGTGCCGGTGCCGCTGGCCACGTTGGCTCCGCTGTCGCCGAGGATGGCGCCGGTGACGGTGAAGGTGAACACCGGGTTGGGCAGGCCGTATTCGCGAGTGAAGTTGTCGAAGCTGATCAGTGCGGTCGGCTGCTGCACGTAGATGAAGTGGTTGTCGATGCCGGGAACGGTCACCCCGCACTGGCCGAGGAAGGCGCAACCGTAGAGGTTCGGCAGATTGCCGTCGCCGGCCAGGCCGCCGCGGGTTTCGCCGACCCAGGTGTTCGCCCATACCCGCCAGTCGCCGCTGGCGAGCAGGCTGGCGCCGGCCGGGTTCTGCAGGGTATTGGCGGTGACCAGGTCGATGTTCACGCCGCTGACGCCCGCGTTCAGGGTCATGTCGCCGGCCAGGTTGCGCACGAACACGTTGCCGCCGGCGGCAATGCCGGTGGCGCCGATGCTGGCCAGACCATTCGCGCCTGCGTTCATCCCGAGTGCGGAGACACTGCCGATCGCCAAAGCGTCCACGTCCTGGTATTCGAAATCGCCGCCGGCGGAACCGGCCAGGGTGTTCGCCGCGACGTTGTTGTTCGCGTCCGCCAGCAAGACATCGCCGCCGGCACGCGCGAGCAGGCTGTGCGCGGTGATCGCGCCGCTGCTGCCCTGGGTGATGTCGCCGCCGCTGGACAGGGCGAGCGTGCCGTTGCCGACGTCGACCGCGGCCTGGATGTCGATGCCGCCGCTGCCGCCGTCGTTCTGCAGGGTCAGGTTGCCAGCGCGGGCGATCCCGCCCAGCACCTGGATCGCGCCCGCGTGCAGGTTGCTGCCGATCACCAGTTGCGGGGTATCGATCAGCGCCAGTTCCGCGCCGCTCAGGGCGAAACCGGCGGTGCCGCCACCGAGCAGGATGGCGTCGGCGGTGCGTTCGGTCAGGCCGCCGTTCGCATCCACGCCGCCCGGGCGCAGGTTCACCGCCATGCTGCTGGCGATGGTGCCGCCGATACGGATCGCATCGCTGCTGCCGTCGTTGCCCGCGCGGATCACCACCAGGCTGTTGCCGGCATCGACGCTGGAACCCGCCGCAAGGCTGATGCCCGCACCGCTGCCGCCCTCGCCGCTGAGTTCGATGCCGCCGCCATTGGTGGCGATGCTGATGCCCTGCCCGATCACCAGCCCGTCCGATGCCGCGCCGGTGCCGCGGCCGCGCAGGTCGAAGTGCCCGCTGTCGGTGCTCAGCTCGCCGCCGGTCAAGGCCAGGCCGACCGTCGCGCCGATCCCGG
Organism: Thermomonas aquatica; assembly: GCF_006337105.1. Taxonomy (NCBI): domain Bacteria; kingdom Pseudomonadati; phylum Pseudomonadota; class Gammaproteobacteria; order Lysobacterales; family Lysobacteraceae; genus Thermomonas; species Thermomonas aquatica. Next base: position 558,671 of record NZ_CP040871.1, read on the forward strand.
TGACGCCGATCCCGCCGGTGGTGGTGCTGATGCCGGACTGGCCGGCGAAATTCACCCCGGTGCCCGCCGCCGCATTGCCGAGCACGGTCACGTCGCCGCTGGTGCCGATCAGGCGGGCATCGGTCAGGTCGACGCCGATCGCGCCGGCGCCGGAGGCGATGCCGGCGACGTCGATGGCGCCGCCGCCGCTGTCCACGGTATTGCCCTGCATCGACACGCCCGCGGTGACGCCGGTGCCGTCGATGCTGATCGCGCCGCCGTTGCTGTCGATCGCGAATGCGCCGCCATCGCCCAACTGCACGCCCACCCCGCCGGCGCTGCTGCCGGTCACGGCGATGCTGCCGCCATTGGTGCTCAAGCCGCCGCCGGCCACGCGCACGCCCGCGGTGGCGCCCGCCGCCAGCGCATCGCCGGTCAGGCTGATGTCGCCGCTGTCGGTGTCGATCGCGCCATCGGCGATGTCCAGGCCGAAATTCGCGCCTTCGCCGATCAGGGTGATCGCGCCGGTGGTGGTGCCGATGCCCGCGCCGTTGGCGAGCAGGATGCCGACGCCCAGCGGCGACGAGCCGTCCACGGTGACGTCGCCCGCGCCGCCGATCAGGTCGACGCCATAGGAATACACGCCGATCGCATCGGCCGCGGAGGCCGTGCCGGTGATCGTGATGTCGCCGCCGGCGCTGTTGATGGTGTCCACGTCGGCCGGGGCGAACAACACGATCGGCCCGCTGCCATTGCTCTGGTACAGCGCGACGCCGCCGGTCGCACCGTGTCCGGTCAGGCTGATGTCGCCGCCTGCGCTGACGATCCCGTCGTAGTAGCCGCCGCCGAATTCGAGTCCGGTCGCATCGGTGCTGGCGCCGTACATCGCGATGTCGCCGCCCGCGCTGTCCACCGGGCCGGAGAGATCCAGGCCATTGCCGGTGCCGCCTTCGCCATGCACCACGATGTCGCCGCCCGCGCTGTACAGGGCGCCATCGAGATACACGCCGCGCGCGCCGCCGATGCCGGTCACGGAAATGTCGCCGCCGGACGTGGAGATGTCGCTGCCATTGGCATACACGCCGTCGGCAGCGATGGCCTGGCCGTCGATGAGCGCGCCGCCGCTGCCTGCGGCGATGTTGCTGAAGGAGAGGATCACGCCGCTGGTCACGTCGGCGCCGGTGCCGTGGATCGACACGCCGCCGGCCCCGGCGTCGATCGAGGTGTTGTCCAGCACCACGCCGGCATCGTCGGCGCTGGCGTCGGCGCCGGTGCTGGAGCCGCGGATGAGGACATTGCCGCCGGCGGTGCTGATCGTGCTGTTGGCGAGCCCGACGCCGGTCGCGTAGTTGCTGGCGAAGCCCGCCGCCGTATCGGACTGCCCGTAGAACAGGATGTCCGCGCCATTGCTGGCCAGGGTGGCGTTGCTGAAGCCGATCCCGGCGAACCCGTTGTTGAGGTTCGAGGCATCCGCGTTGAAGGCCATGCTCAACGAACCCGCGGTGGCGCCGATGCCGAAGTTCGTGCCGCCGATGCCGCCGTTGGCATCGGCCCGGAACGCGAGCGCGCCACCGCCGGCGTAGGTGATGTCGACCCCGTTGCCGAAGAAGATGTCGCCGCCGTCGCTGGGGACGGTGCCGGCGCGCAGGGTCACGCTGGTGCCGGTGGCGAGCGCATTGTTGATGTCGGCATCCTGCACGTTGCTGCCCAGCACGGTGCCGCCGACCGGGCCGACGTCGGCGCCATCGACGACATCGATGTCCGGCGCCCACAGGGTCCACAGGCCTGCCGCGCCGGCGGTCGAACCGGCGTCCACCACCAGCCCGCGGATGTCGAACGTGCCGCCGCTGAACGTGCCGATGCTGCCGCCGGTGCTGCCGCCGCGCGCGGACAGCAGGCCATAGGCCGCGAGCGAGCTGGCGCTGGCAAGGCCGATCGTGCCGCCGCTGCCGGAACCGCCGTCGGCGCGGATCTCGACCCCCGCGCCAACCTGGATCGTATCCCCGGTCAGTTGCACGTCGCCGCCGTCCGCGCCGCCGCTGGCGGTGGCGAAACCGCCCACCAGGTTGACCGCCCCGTTCGGCGCGAGCAGGTCGATGCGCCCACCGTTTCCTGCGCCCGATGCGACCAGGGTGCCGTTCGTCGCGATGCTGCCGGTGCTCGACAGCAATGCGATGGCGCCGCCATTCGCCGCCTTGGAAGCGGCGGTGATGTCCGTACCCGCGAGCAGCATGTTGCCGCCCGCCTGGATCCTGACCTGCCCGCCGTTGCCGAGCGTGCCGTCGGCCGCGATCAACGAAAGCGGAAGCGTGAATATGGCGCCGGTGGTCTGTATGTCGACCTGCCCGCCATTCGCGCCGCCGGACGCATTGATCATGCTGCCGACCGACAAGGGATCGGCCGGGGTCAACGGGGTATCGTCGTCGTTGACCATGGAGAAGCCCGAGCCCTGGATCAGCACCGAGCCGCCGTTCTCGCCGGCCTGCCCGGAAACATCCAGGGTACCGACGGTGTAGGGCGAGCCGGCATCCGAGAAGATGCCGGGCGCACCCACCATCACCGCGCCGCCGACGCTGGTCAGCTCGATGCGTCCGTTCACGTTGGCGATGGATTGCGCGCGCAGCGTGCCGCTGACGGCGATCGCACCGCCGGTGCCGGCTGCCGTCGCGGCCGTGCGCAACAGGATCTGCCGGCCATCGGCGGTCATCGTGCCGAAGCGATCCTGGATGATCGCGGAATCGACGGTCGGCGCCGCGTTGATGGTGACCTGGGTCAGGCCGTCGCCGACGAAATCCAGGGTCACCGCGGTGCCCGCGCCGAAGCCGATGTTGCCGCCGTTGGTGACGATCGCCCCGCTGTTCCACAGGGTGGGCCCGACGAACGCCAGCCCGTTCGCGCCGATGTTGAGGTCGGCATGGTTGCGGACCTGGTGGCTGGCGCTGGGGTCGCCGTTGAACCCGTTGAAGACGTACTGGCCGGTGGACAGGCCGTTGATGAAATCGCCGGAATTCATCCACAGGGTGGAAGCCACCAGCCCGCCGACATTGACGGCCGCGCCGTTGCCGAAGGTGATGCCGGCGGGATTGATCAGGAACACGCTGCCGTTGGCGCTGAGGCTGCCGTCGATCACCGATGCCGACACGCTGTAGCCGGGGCCGAGCGCCGACACCACCCGGTTGAGGGTCACGCTGTTGTTTCCGAATTGCTGGTTGAACGTCACCCCGTAGCCGGCGCCGATGCTGAAGCTTCCCCAATCGATGATCGCGCCCTTGGTGCTCTGGGTGATCGTCATCTGGTTGCCGGCGGTGCCGATGCTCGCGGTGCCGTTCACCACCGCGCCGCTTTCGGGCAAGTTCTGCGCCAATGCCGGCGCCGCCATCGGCATCGCCATCGCGCCGACCAGCGCCAGCGCCAACCGGTGCCGGCGAACGGTGCGGAGCCGCTTGGAGGTGTGCTTGCTGCGCATGATCGTGCTCCTCAGAACGCTTTCTGGATCGACCAGAACAAACGGGGGTTGCGGTCGCCGCCATCGGTGATGCCGGGATCGGTGCCGCGCCAGGCGATGCTGAAATTCATGCTGACCTTGCCCGGCTTGCTCCAGTTCACGCCCAGCCCGTAGCCGCGCAGGCTGCGGCTGGTGAACACGTCGAACGGCCGCGGGTCGTGGAAGAAATCGCCGCGCGCGGCGTCGTAGAACGCGAACAGGGTGGTGTCCGGGTTCGCCGCATAGCGCAGCTCCATCGTCGCCAGCCAGCCGTCGTCGACCAGCACTTCGCCGGTGGCGTAGGCGCGCACCGCCTTCGGGCCGCCCAGCGAGAGCTTCTCGTACGCATCCAGGTTCTTGCTGGCGCGCTGCAGGCCGGTGCCCAGGAACAGGCTGAACTTCGGCGCGATGTACTGCAGGCGCGCCAGCTGCAGGGTGAACTTGCCGAAGCTGCCCTCGGTGTCGTAACCGAACGGCGGGTTGTCGAAGGCTTCGCTGGTGGCGTCCTTGATGTCCAGGTTGCCGCTGTACAGCAGGCCGTTGGCGCTGGTGTAGCCGCCGCCGAGGAACTTGTCGCGCTTCTCGAACGACATGCCGATGCCGAAACCGCGGATGCGCTTCTTCGTCTCGAAGCCGACCGCCTCGAAGCGGTCGGTCAGGTCCTTGTTGTCCAGGGTGCCGCGGACGAACAGGTTGGTGCTGCGCTGGCGGATGATCGGATAGCTGAAGGACAGGTCGGCCACGTTGCCGGTGCCGGTCGGTTGCAGCGGCGCGAACGGCCCGCCCAGCTCGTATTGCACGCGCGCCAGTCCGCCGCCGAGGCGCAGGCCGCGATACCCCACCGGGGTTTCGTAGGAGATGCGCCCGAACGCGGTGTGCATGCCCTGCGCCAGCATCAGCCGCAGGTCGAGGTTGTCGCCGCGATCGAACGGGCTGGCCCAGCGCATGCTGCCGGTGACGCGGTGGCGGCCGGAATCGCGGGTGCCGTAATTGTCCAGCTCTAGGCCGTACTGGAAGCGGTCGCGCTCGGTCACATGCACCGCGAGGTCGGTGGTGCCGGAGGCCGCGCCGGCCGAGATCGCCGATTGCGGCTTGATCCCCGGCAGGTCGGACAACAACAGCATCGCGCGTTCGTATTCGCGGCCGTTGAGCGGCTTGCCGGGTTCGAGGATGGCCAGCGTCTTCGCCACGCGATCCTGTTGCACCGGCGCGTCTTTCGCGATGTCGATGCTGACGTTGCCGAGCACGCCTTCGCTCACGGTGATCCTGACCACGCCATCGACCACTTCCTGCACCGGCACGAACGCCTGCACCAGGCCGAAGCCGTGCTTCTGGTACACCGCCACCACCCGCGCGGCGAGCTGTTCGAGGTCGGCGAAGGTCACGCTGGTGCCGATCCGGTCGGCCACCGCGGCCTGCAGTTCGCCTTCCGGCACGCCGCTGGCGCCGACGAACTGCACGCCCTTGAGCACGAAGCTGGCCTGCGTCTGCGCGGCCATCTGCGGCTCGGGCAAGGCCTGCGCCTGCTGCGGCGCGGCCGGCGGCGCCGGCGTCGCCTCCTGCGCGGCATCGATGCCTTCGGCCCGCGCGAACGGCGCGCAGGCCAGCAGCAGCGAGGCGGCCAGCAGGTTGACCCTGAACGACGATTGGTGGATGCGCATCCCTTCAGCCCCGTGCTTCATTTCGCCACCTTCAAACGCCAGTTGCCGATCAGGTTGAACGGCGCCCAATAGAACGGATGCGAGGTTTCCGGATTGGCCATCACCGTGCGCTGCGCGTCGCGCATCGCGTCCTGCACTTCCTCGCCCTTGGCCAGGTCGGCGTACAGCGTGGTCATCAGCTTCTCGGTGGCGGCGTCGGACACCGGCCACAGCGACGCCAGCAAGGTCGAGGTGCCCGCGGACAGGAAGGAACGGGTGAAGCCCAGCACCTCGTCGCCGTTGTCGACCCGGCCCAGCCCGGATTCGCAGGCGGACAGCGCGATCATCGCGACGTTGCCCAGGTCCATGCCCAACACGTCCTTCGCCTCCAGGTAGTTCGGCTGGCCGTGCTCGTCCGCCAGCAGCACCTTGGAATGCAGCGGGTCGAGGGTATCGGCCATCGCGTGCGCGGCGATGTGCACCAGCCGCGACTGCGGCGCGTTGGCGGTGAAGTTGGTCTTGTTCGCCTCGTCCTTGAAGAACAGCTTCGCGCCCGGGAACTGCTGCGACAGCTCGTGCACTTCGCGCTCCGCGCCGGGCAGCGGATCGGCCACGTTCGGGTCGATGGTCGGGTTGCCGAAGGCCAGCAGCTGCGCGGCCACGGTCGGCGTGCGTTCGGCCAGCCGCGCGGCGATGCTGATCGACGGCGCGATCGAGATCGGGTTGCGCTCGATCAGGTACTTCCCGTCCAGGCGCAGCGCCTGGAACGGCAGGTAATGCAGCGGCCCGTGCGGGATGATCACGATGCGCTTGCCGGCCTCGATCCCCAGCGGCGCCAGCAGCAACTGGCCGATCTGGTCGCCGATCTTCGCGGCGTTCGGGTTGAGCTTGATTAGCGCGTCGCGATAGGCGTCCACCAGCCGCGCCAGGTCGTCTCGCTTCAGCGCGACCGGGAACGCGGCCTCGCGCACGCCGTCGCTGGACAGCACCCAGGCCATCAGCCGGTCCGGCAATGCGTGGTAGGCCACCACCACTTCGTCCGGCTGCAACATCTTCTGCAGGCTGGCCGCATCCAGCGCCTTGCCGGCATCGCCCTTCAGTTCGGCGCGCCCGGCCACCGCGTCCAGCAAGGCGCGCGAACGGCTGCGCTCGCTGATGTCGAAGGCCAGCGCCGGCTGCCCCAGCTTGCTGTGCATGCGGATGGCGCGCTCGAACACGTTCTGCAGGTCCGAGAACAGGCCCATCTTGAATTCGTCGCTGCGGAACTGCGAGCGCGCCCGGTCGAACACGTCGATGGCCTGGTCCAGCGATTTCGCCGCATCGGCCTCGTCGCCCAGCGCCGCCTGGCTCTTGGACATGCCATCCAGCGCCCAGGCGCGATAGAAGTCCTCGTCGCCGTCCGCCGGCGCGTTGGCCAGCGCCTGGTACAGGGCCAGCGCCTCGGCCGGCTTGTTCTCCGCCAGCAACAGGCGGCCGCGGGTGCGTTGCAGTTGCGCGCGCTGCCGGGCATCGGCGGGTTCGGCGAGGCCGTCCAGCGTGCTGCGCGCGCGCGCCAGGTCGCCGGACAGGATCAGCGCATTCGCCAGCGACGCATCCACCAGCGGGCGGAACCGGTCGGAACTGCCCCGTTGCGCCTCTTCGTAGCTGGCGATGGCTTCGTCGTAGCGGCCCTGCCGCGTGCGCACGTCGCCGATCACCTTGCGCGCCGGCCCATCGACCTGGGTCGGGTTCAGGCCGGGATATTTCAGCGCGAGATCGGCGAACTGCTCGGCGCGTTCGAGCTGGCCGGCGTAGTTGAAGGCGATGGCGAGGTCGCGATAGGCCTTGCCCAGCAGGTCCTTGTTGCCGGTCTGCAAGGCGATGTGCAGCGCCTTGCTGGCGGCGCGCGCGCTCTCGCGGAATTCGCCCTTCTCCGCCAGTTCCACCGCCTGGCTGCAATAGGCGTAGCCGTCCAGCTTCACCGCCTCGCGTTCGTACAGGGCCGCGCCATCGGCGGCCAGCGACAAGGCGGTGTCGGCGTCGTCCAGCCGGCCGATCGCCGCCAGCGCGGCGCGCGCCTCGGTGCCGGCATCGTCGGCCTGCGCCGCTGCCGGTGCGGCGGCGGACGGCGCTTGCGGCGCGGGCGCAGTCTGCGCGGGCTCCTGTTGTTCCTGTCCCGCCTCGGGCGCGCAGGACGCCCAGGCGGGCGACGAGAAGACAATCGATGCCAGCAGCAGCGGCACGAAACGGAAGGCGGACGGCGCGACGCGAGGCATGCGGTGTGCTCCCCAGACATGACCGGACGCAGGCGGAAGGCCTGCATGTAGGTCCAACGGAGTCTAGGAAGCGCACGGGACATGGCCCATTCGCGGTAAGGCATAGTCCGTTTTGGCTAGGCGCGCGTGTCCGGAAAGCGCGCCGCAGCCCGTATGCAGGCTATAGGAAGCCCTGTTCAGCCACGTGAGGCATCAACGCGGATGCCGCACCTGCCCCGTGCCCCGCACCACGAAACGCTCGATGGTCAGCGATTCCACGCCCATCGGCCCGTAGGCGTGCAGGCGCGTGGTGGAGATGCCGATCTCCGCGCCGAGGCCAAGCTGGCCGCCGTCGTTGAAGCGCGAAGAGGCGTTGACCATCACCGCCGAGCTGCGGATGGCGCGGACGAAGGCGTCCGCCGCGGCCGGGTCTTCGGTGGCGATCACCTCGGTATGGTCGGAGCCGTGGCGGCGGATGTGCGCGATCGCCTCGTCCAGCGAATCGACCACGCGCGCGGCGATGACGAGGTCGAGGAATTCGGCCGCGTAGTCGTCTTCCGTCGCCGCCAGCGCGCCCGCATCGAACGCGCGCGTCACCGCGTCGCCGCGCACCTCGACGCCGCGCGCATGCAGTTCCGCCAGCGCGCGCGGCAGGAAGGCCGCGGCGATGTCGCGATGCACCAGCACGGTCTCCAGCGCGTTGCACACGCCCGGCCGCGAGGCCTTGCCGTCGATCAGCAGGCCGATGGCGGTGTCGATGCCGGCGGCGCGGTCCACGTACAGATGGCAAACGCCCTTGTAGTGCTTGATCACCGGCACCCGCGCGTGTTCGGCGACGAAGCGGATCAGGCTCTCGCCGCCGCGCGGGATGGCGAGGTCGATGAGATCGGCCAGTTGCAGCAGTTCCAGCACGTGCTCGCGGGCGGTGTCGGCGACCAGCGACACCGCCGCTTCCGGCAAGCCGAGCTCACGCAGCGCCGCGTGCAGGCAGGCGGCGATCGCGGCATTGCTGCGCGCCGCCTCGGAACCGCCGCGCAGCAGCACCGCATTGCCGGCCTTCAGGCACAGCGCCGCAGCCTCGGCGGTCACGTTCGGGCGCGCCTCGTAGATCATCGCCACCAACCCCAGCGGGATGCGCTGGCGTTCGACCACGATGCCGTTCGGCCGCACTTCGCGACGCGTCACTTCGCCCAATGGATCCGCCTGCGCGGCGACCTCGCGCAAGGCCTCGGCCATGCCCTGCACGCGTTCCGGGTCCAATCCGAGGCGATCCAGCGTGGCCTTGCTGGCGCCGTTGGCGGCGGCCTGCGCAAGATCGTCGGCATTCGCGGCCAGGATCGCGGCCTGTCCGGCGCGCAACTGCTCGGCCATCGACTGCAGCAGGCGGCGGCGGGTCGCGCCATCGGCCGATGCGATCGCCGCCTGCGCGTCGCGCGCCGCCACTGCCAGTCCGCGCACGTAGCTCATGCCGTCGCCTCGTTGTGGGTGTCGATGTGCTGGAGCAGCACCAGGTCGTCGCGATGGACCATCGCCTCGTCGTAGCGGAAGCCGAGGATGGCCTCGATGTCGCGGCTGTGGCGGCCGGCGATGCGCGCGCTTTCGCCGGCGTTGTACTGCGCCTGCCCGCGCGCCAGCAGCGTGCCGTCGGCGGCGCGCACCTCGACCACGTCGCCGCGGCGGAAATCGCCGTCCACCCTGCGCACGCCACCGGGCAGCAACGAAGCGCCGCGCAGCAGCGCCGCCTGGGCGCCGGCGTCCACCTCCAGCGTGCCCGTGGCCGGCGCATGCCGCAGCCACTGCTTGCGCGCGCTGATCCGGTTGCCATGCGCGGCGATGAAGGTGCCGTGCAACCTGCCCTGCCCCAGCGCGGCGACGGTCGCCGCATCGCGCCCGCAGAACAGCGCGGTGGCGATGCCCGCCGCCGAGGCCTTGGACGCGGCTTCCAGCTTGGTGCGCATGCCGCCGGTGCCGAGCACGCCAGCATCGCCGGCCACCGCGAGCAGCGCCGGCGTGACCGCATCGACGCGTTCGATCGGCCGCGCGGCGGGATCGTGCAGCGGATGCCCGCTGTACAGGCCTGCGATGTCGGTGGCGATCAGCAGCAGGTCGGCCTCCACCAGCGAGGCAACCGCGGCGGCCAGGTTGTCGTTGTCGCCCAGCTTGAGTTCGTCGACGGCGACGGTGTCGTTCTCGTTGACCACCGGCAATGCACCCAGCCGCAGCAGTTCCTGCAGCGCGGTGCGCGCATTGAGGTAGCGCCGGCGGTTGCGCAGGTCGTCATGGGTCAGCAGCACCTGCGCCACCGGCGCTGCGAACAAAGCCTGCCAGAACCCCATCAGCGACGCCTGCCCAAGCGCGGCCAGGGCCTGGCGCTGGACGATGCCGTTGCCCGCCGCGCCGATGCGCCCGCGCCCCGCGGCGACCGCGCCGGACGAGACCAGCACGACCTCGCGGCCCTGCGCGCGCGACGCGGCGATGAAGTCCGCCAACCCGCGCGCATGCAAAGGATCGAGCCCGCCGGCGCCGGCCAGCAGGCTGCTGCCGACCTTCAGCACCGCGCGACGCCAGTGGGGCAACGATTGCGGCGCGAAGTCGGCCATGGCTCAGCCCAATGCCTGCAAGCGCGTGCGCAATTCGTCCAGGCGCAAATCGGCGGCTGCGCCGGGCGATGTGCGCGCCGCGAGCGAGTCTTCCGGCGTGCGGCCCTGCCCTGCGCTGTCGGCGGACGCGGCGGCGGCCTTGTAGGCCTCGCGGAACGGCACACCGGCGATGGCGGCTTCCACCGCGACATCGGTGGCGTACATGCCCGAATCGATGGCGGCACGGATGCGGCCTTCGCGCCATTCCAGGTTGGCCAGCAGGGCCGGCAACAGTTCCAGCGCGGCCAGACCGCGGCCGAAGCCGTGGAAGATCGCGCCCTTGCTGGCCTGCAGGTCGCGCTGGTAGCCGGACGGCAGCGACAGCAATTGCTCGATCTCGGTGCGCGCCGCGGCCACGCTGGCATGGGTCGCGCGCATCAGCTCGATCACGTCCGGGTTGCGCTTGTTCGGCATGATCGAACTGCCGGTGGTGTATTGCGCCGGCAAGGCGACGAAACCGAACTCCGCAGTGGTGTACAGCGACAGGTCCCAGGCCAGGCGCCGCAGGTCCAGCGTGGCGCTGCCCAGCGCTTCCAGCGCCGCCAGTTCGAACTTGCCGCGCGAAAGCTGCGCGTAGATCGGCGAGACCTGCATGCGCGCGAAACCGAGCGCTTGCGTGGTGTGCTCGCGATCCAGTTTCAGGTTCACGCCGTAGCCCGCGGCAGTGCCGAGCGGATTGGCATCGACCAGCTTCAGCGTGTCGGCGGCGCGGATCGCATCGTCGATGAAGGCCTCGGCCCAGCCCGCCCACCACATGCCCGCCGACGACACCACGGCGCGCTGGATATGCGTGTAGCCGGGGATCGGCAGGTTCGTTTCGGCCTCGGCGCGATCCAGCGCGACCTTGGCGATCTCGCGGCTCAGTTCCGCCACGCGCGCCAGCTTTTCCTTCAGCCACAGGCGGGTGGCGACCAGCACCTGGTCGTTGCGGCTGCGGCCGGTGTGGATCTTGCGGCCGGCATCGCCCAGGCGTTCGGTCAGGCGCGCCTCGATGGCGGAATGGCCGTCCTCGTAGCGCTCGTCCAGCACGAAACTGCCGTTGCGGAAATCCTCGGCCAGCACCGCCAGCTCGCGCTTCAACCCATCCAGCTCATCGACGCTGAGGATGCCGATCCGCTGCAGGCCTTCGGCATGCGCCGCGCTCGCGGCGATGTCGTGCAGGAAGAATTCGCGATCCAGCAGCACGTCGTCGCCGGCCAGGAAGGCCTGGATCTGCGCGTCCACCGCCACGCCGGGCTTTTGCCAAAGCAAGTCGCTCATGCTGCATCTTCCATCGGAATACCGGCGAACTCGTCAAAACCAAACGCCATGTTGAGATTCTGCAGCGCCTGGGTGGCGGCGCCCTTGAGCAGGTTGTCCTCGGTCGCGACCACCACCAGGCGCTTGCCGTCGCCGCCCAGGGTGAAGCCGCCAAGATCGACATGGTGCGCGCCGGCGATGCGGCTGACCCATGGCGCATCGTCCTGCACGCGCACCAGCGGCTCATCGGCATAGCGGCCGCGGTAGCGCGCCAGCACCTCGTCCATGTCGAAGGGAATCGACAGGTGCAGGTTGGCGGTGATGGTCAGGCCGCGGAAATGCGGTGCGACATGCGGCATGAACTCGATGGGATGGCCAAGCTGCTTCGACACTTCGCGCTCGTGCACATGGCCGGTCAGCGCATACGGCATCAGGTTGTCGCGCAGCAGTTCGACGTTGTTCTTGTCGCTGGGCGTGGTGCCGGCGCCGGAATACCCGGACACGCCGAAGCACTGCACCGGCCCGTCCAGCACGCCCAGCATCGGCGCGATCGCCAGCTGCATCGCGGTGGCGTAGCAGCCGGGATTGCTGATCCGGCGCTGGCCCGCGTATTGCGCGCGGGTCAGTTCCGGCAGGCCGTAGTACCAGGACGGATCGAAGCGGTAGTCGGCGGAAAGATCCAGGATCACCGCGTCGGCGCCGGCATCGTCGAACTGCTGGACGATGTGCGCGGCCTTGCCGTTCGGCAACGCCAGCACCACCGCGTCGGCACCGAGTTCCGGCAAGTCTTCGTAGGCGGGCGAGGTGTAATGCACATCGCCGCCGTAGCCGTCGATGTGGGCGGACACGGGCTGCCCCACCAGCTCGCGCGAGGTGACATAGGCCAGCTCGAACTGCGGATGCGCCGCCAGCAGGCGGATCAATTCGCCGCCCACATGTCCGCGGGCTCCGACGATGCCGATGCGCAAGATGCTCAAGCCGGTTCCTCCAGGGTGGCCGGGCGCGCCTCGCAGGTGCGCACGTAGCGTTCGATCAGGTCGAAGCCCGCCGGCCCGTACCAGTACACCTTCCACTTGTCCTGCTTGATGCAGCCGTCGGATTCGGCGTAGTAGAACGGGTTCACCGGATTGCCGTGGCGCGAGCGCCAGAACAGCGTGGGGTTCTGCTCGCGCATCACCTGCCAAACCGCGCGGCCCAGGCCTTCGCCCTGCGCCTCGTCCAGCACCGCGAACTTGTCGAGATAGATGCCGGCGTCTTCCTTGGTCAGGATCACCGCCGCGCGGTAGTTCTCGCTGACGTAGGCGCGATGCAGCGTGGTGGTCTCGAAGTAATCGGGCAGCAGCTTGCGCCCGAACGCGGACTCGATCAGCCCGCGCAGGCGCGGCAGGTCGAAGGCGCTCCAGTCGGCGGCTTCCAGCACGCGCTCGCCGCGCCGCACCAGCGTGCCCGAACCTTTGTGGGTGAACAGTTCCTTGGCCAGTTCCGCCGGCTTGGTGATCGACACCGACGAGGCCAGCGGCAAGCCATCCAGCAGATCCTTGATCTGCTCGATCTTCACCCGCATGCCGCCTTCGATCCACGGCTGCTGCATCAGGTGCTCGTATTCGGTGGACAGGTTGATCGAATCGATCACCTTGCCGTCGGCATCCAGCAGGCCGCCGGTGCCGGTCAGGAACACGATCTTGTACGGCTGCAGCACCTGCACCAGTTCGTTGGCGGCGAAGTCGGCGTTGACGTTGAGGATCTGCCCGCCGACGGTTTCACCCAAGGACGCGATCACCGGGATCGAACCGGCCTGCAGGCTGGCCTGGATCGGCGCCAGGTCGACGCGCTTCACTTCGCCGACCAGGCCGTAGCGGTCGCGGTCGAGGTAATCGGCCTCGAACACGCCGGAGACGATGCTGGTCGCGCGCGCGTCGCTGGCCTGCAGCGCTTCCACCAGCTTCAGGTTCTGCGCATGGAACACGCGGCGGACGATGGCCAGCGCTTCCGGCGAGGTCACCCGCAGGCCGTCGATGGTCTGCTTGACGATGCCGGCGGCGGACAGCTCCGCATCCAGCTGCGGGCCGGCGCCGTGGATGACGATGGGGGTCAGGCCCACGTCCTGCAGGAAGGCCAGCGAGGACACCAGCGCGTCGAGGTCGTCGCGCAGCACCGCGCCGCCGACCTTGACCACCGCGAAGCGCGCCGCATCCAGCTGCGAGAAGCGCTTGAGGTACTGGTTGATTTCCTTGGCGCTGCCCATGCTCGACAGCAGCCGCACGATGGTCTGGCGGGTCTGCGGATCGTGGATGGCATTCGAGGTCAACATCGGCGTCACGGCGTGGTGGTTCCAGACATATTGTTTTGAAGCAGGCGGGTGATGGTGCCGGCGTAACGCTGCAGTTGTTCCAGCGTGACGAATTCGTCGGCGGTGTGGGCCTGGGCGATGTCGCCCGGCCCGTACACGAGCGCGGTCATGCCCGCCTGCGAGAACAGCGAGGCTTCGGTCCAGAAATCGACGGCATTGCCGATCGGCAGGCCGAGTTCGTCGGCGAGGTCGCGCGCGGCCAGGCGGCGTTCTTCCGCGGAGGCGGTGTCGCCGGCCGGCAGCGAGGGACCGCGGAAGGTTTCCTCGTAGCGTTCCAGCGCGCCGGCGGCGGCGCAGGCGCCGAAACGCAGGTGCAGCGCGTCGATGTCGTGCGACGGCAGCGGACGGAAGCCGAAGCGCACTTCCGCACTCGGCGCGATCATGTTGGCCTTGATCCCGCCCTCGACCTTGCCGATGTTGAAGCGCAGTCCGCTCAGGCCGCCGAAGCGCGAAGCCGCCTCGGCCTCGACCAGGTCCAGTGCCTGGCCGCCCCAGCGCATCGCCTGGTGCAGCGCATTCGCGCTCAGCGCATGCGCACCGGACGCATGCCCGGCCTCGCCCTTGAACTTCATCAGCACCGAGCTGATCCCGCGATGCGCCAGCACCGCCTCGCAGCGCGTGGGCTCGGCGATGATCGCCTCGGAAAACCCGTGGTCGCCGGCGAGGAAGCCGGCGATGCAGCGCGGGTCGTTGGCTTCCTCGTCGGAGGAGAACAGGAACGCGGCATCGCCCTGGGTGGCGTTGGCGGCCGCGATCAGGCCCGCCGCCGCGCCCTTGATGTCGCAAACGCCCAGGCCGACCACGCGATCCTCGAAGCGGCGCATCACATGCGGATCGGCCGTCCACGCTTCCGACGACGGCACCGTGTCGAGGTGCACGTTGAACACGCGCGTCGGCTTGCCGCGCACGGCGAACAGCGAGACCGCGCCTTCGCCATGGTCGACGACCTCGATCTTGAAGTCCGGAAGCTGCGCGCGGATGTAGTCGAAGATCCCGCCGGTGCCGATCAGGCGCGGCGGGTTGCGGGTGTCGAACGACACCAGCGCCTCGAGATGGCGGAGGACGGCATCCAGCATCTCAGCCATTCCCGCCTTCGCCATTGACCTGCGCCCACAGCGTGCTGCTCATGCCGAACAGCTTGATGAAGCCCTCGGCCTCTTCCACGCCCCAGTCGGCGGACTGCGCGTAGGTCGCGCCCTTGGAATTCAGGATGTGCGGCGAACGCACCGCCACCGCATCGACGCGGCCACCGGTGGTGCGCAACAGCACCTCGCCGTTGACCATGCGCTGCGACGAGGCGAGGAAAGCTTCCAGATCCGTCTTCAGCGGATCGTGGAAGAAGCCCTCGTACACCAGCTCCACCCACTTGCGCGCCACGTCCGGCTTGAAGCGGTTCTGCTGCTTGCTGAGCACCGCTTCCTCCAGCGCGCGATGCGCGGTGAGCAGCGCGACCAGGCCCGGCGCCTCGTACACGATCCGGCCCTTGAGGCCGATGGTGGTATCGCCGGTGTATAGGCCGCGGCCCACGCCGTACTGCGCGAACATGGTGTTGAGCTTGGCCAGGATCTTCTCGCCGGGCAGTTCGTTGCCATCCAGCGCGACGGCCTCGCCTTCGACGAAGCGCAGGCTGACTTCCAGCGCCTCGGCCGGCCACTGCTCGCGACGCGCGCACCAGCCGCGCGCGCCCTCGCCCGGCGCTTCCCAGCTGTCGATCTCGGCGCCGGACAGGGTCACGCCCAGCAGGTTCTCGTTGATCGTGTACTGCTTCTGCTTGCTGCGCACGCCGAAGCCGCGCTCTTCCAGGTAGGCCTGTTCGTAGGCGCGGGTCTGGGTGTGCTCCTTCTGGATTTCGCGGATCGGCGCGACGATGCGGTAGTCGCCGCTGGCCTTCACCGCCAGGTCGAAACGCACCTGGTCGTTGCCCATGCCGGTGCAGCCGTGGGCGATGGCATTGGTGCCGAGGTCCTTGGCACGCGCCAGGGCGGCATCGACGATCAGGTAGCGGTCGCTGACCAGCAGCGGGTACTGGCCCTGGTAGGCCTCGCCGGCCTGCACGAACGGTTTGACGAAGCCGTTCCAGATCGCCGGGCCGCCATCGACGGTGACATGCGAAGCCACGCCGAGCTCGGCGGCGCGCTGCTCGATATAGGCGCGCTCCTCGGCATCCACGCCGCCGGTGTCGGCGAACACGGTGTGCACGTTCCAGCCGCGCTCCTTCAGGTAGGGCACGCAGAAGCTGGTGTCGAGCCCGCCGGAAAAGGCCAGGACGATGTCGCGGGAGTCGTTGGGATTGCTCATGTAGGGAAAGTTCCGGGGGAATTATTGGGACGCGAGCGCGGCCATGATCGCCTTCTGCACGTGCAGGCGGTTCTCGGCTTCGTCGATGGCGATGCAGTTGGGCGAATCCATCACCGCGTCGGTGGCCTTGACGTTGCGGCGCAGCGGCAGGCAGTGCGAGAACACCCCGTTGTTGGTCAGCGCCATCTTGGCTTCGTCGACGATGAAGTGCTGGTACTGGTCGCGGATGGGCTTTTCCGGCGCCCAGTTGCCGAAGTACGGCAGCGCGCCCCAGCTCTTGGCGTAGACCACGTCGGCGCCGGCATAGGCGGATTGGATATCGTGGCTGATCGCGAACGAGCCGCCGCTTTCGGCGACGTTGTCGTGCGCCCAGCCGATGTAGCGCTCATCGAGCACGTATTCGGGCGTCGGGCACAGCAGGGTCACGTCCATGCCCATGCGGGTGGCGATGGTGAGCGCGGAGTTGGCGACGGCGGTGTTGAGCGGCTTCGGGTGGTAGGTCCAGGTCAGCACGTATTTCTTGCCGCGCAGGTCGGTGGTGCCGAAGTGCTCCTGCAGCGCCAGCACATGCGCCAGTTCCTGGCAGGGATGGGTGATCGTCTCCATGTTGATCACCGGCACCGGCGAATACTTGGCGAACGACTTCAGCACGATGTCCTCGCGGTCGCGCGACCAGTCCACGAACTTCGGGAAGGCGCGCACGCCGATCAGGTCCACGTAGCGGCCCAGCACCTTCGCCACTTCCGCGATGTGCTCCTCGGTATCGCCGTCCATCACCGTGCCGAGGTCGAACTCGATCGGCCAGGCGTCCTTGCCCGGCTGCAGCACCACCGCATGCGCGCCCAGCTGGAACGCGCCCAACTCGAAGCTGGTGCGGGTGCGCATCGACGGGTTGAAGAACACCAGGGCGATGGATCGCCCCTTGAGGTCGTCGCCCAGCTTGCTGCGCTTGAACATGGCGGCGCGCGCCAGCAGCGCGTCGAGATCGGCGCGGCTCCAGTCCTGCGTGTTGAGGAAGTGTTTCATCGTCGATCCCGGTTCCTGAAAGCCAAAACGAAAAAACCCAGCGCGAGGGCTGGGTTCGGAAGAATGCTGCAACAGTGTTGCGCTCCGGCTACCCAGCGAATGAGGTGTCCGGTCGGCGCGCGCGCGAGGTCATGCCGGAGGCCATCCGGGCGGCGTCAGCGTGGCGCGTGGCGAGGTGGGCGTGCATCAGGCGCGGATGCTCGCATGCCGCGCTGCAGCATGCAAGGGTTTCGAGGCCGCTCAGGGCTCCGCCATCGGCTGCGGGGTGATCGAGACGCGCACGCGCAGGCGATTGCCGGGGTCCTGCGCCAGCCGGGTGCGGAATTTGCTGCCCTTGTAGACGTAGTCCACATCGAAGGCGATCGGGCGGCGATATTCGCGCACCACCGGCGCCATCCGGCAATTGCTCAGGCCCGCCTCGCGCTCTTCCCTGGTGGTGGTGCCGGTGAGCCGGTCCTTGACCGCGCTGACCACCTTCGACAGGCCGCCGCCGGATGGTTGCCTGGTATCGCAGACCCGCTCCATCCGCGTGGCGCGCAGGGTCTGGTAGATCGGGTTGACCTCCAGCACCTGGGCATAGTCGAAGCGCACGTTTTCCTGCGGCACCACGGTCTCGCGGCCGGCATCCTGCGCCTGCGCGACAGGCGCGGCCAGCAGGCCGGCGAGGGAAAGGCAAAGGCAGCGGAAGGCGAGACGCAACATGGCCACAAGTCTATCGGTGCGGCGTCGACGGCGGATGAATCGCCGCTGTGCGGCCCGCTACAATGCGTGACCCCACGCGCGTGACGCCATGAACCGGTCCTTGAACAGGTTACACCTCTACAACACCCTGTCGCGGCGGGTCGAGCCGTTCGCGCCGCTCGATCCCGCCTGCCCGACCATGTACGTCTGCGGGCCCACGGTCTACAACTACGTGCACATCGGCAATGCGCGCGGGCCGGTGGTGTTCGGCGTGCTCGCCGCGCTGCTGCGGCGGCGCTACGGCGGCCTGCGCTATGCGCGCAACATCACCGACGTCGACGACAAGATCAACGCGGCGGCAAGGGAGCTGGGCGCGCCGATCTCCGCGATCACCGACAAGTACGCCGCCGCCTACCGCGAGGACATGGCCGCATTGGGCGTCGACGGCGAATTCGCGCCCGACATCGAGCCCGCCGCGACCGCGCACATGCCGCAGATGATCGCGATGATCGAACGGCTGATCGCCGACGGCCATGCCTATGCCGCGGAAGGCCATGTGCTGTTCGCGGTGGCCAGTTTCGACGGCTACGGCAAGCTCTCGCGCCGCGACCCCGAGGACATGCTGGCCGGCGCGCGGGTGGAAGTGGCGCCGTACAAGCGCGACGCCGGCGACTTCGTGCTGTGGAAGCCCTCGACCGACGACCTGCCCGGCTGGGATTCGCCCTGGGGCCGCGGCCGCCCGGGCTGGCACATCGAATGCTCGGCGATGGCCGAGGCGCACCTCGGCCCGACCATCGACATCCACGCCGGCGGCATCGACCTGCAGTTCCCGCACCACGAAAACGAAGTGGCGCAGAGCGAATGCGCGCACGGCGGCCAGGTGTTCGCGCGCTGGTGGCTGCACAACGGCATGCTCAACTTCGGCGGCGCCAAGATGAGCAAGTCGGTCGGCAACATCGAGCGCATCCACGACCTGGTGCGCGCGCACCCGCCGGAAGCGCTGCGCTATGCCCTGCTCTCCGCGCAGTACCGGCAGCCGCTGGAATGGTCGGACGGGTTGATCGAGCAATCGGTGCGCACCCTGGACCGGCTGTACGGGACGCTGCGCGACCTCGCCGATGTGCAAGCCGAGCCGGAGATCCCGGCGAGCATCGAAGCCGCGCTGGACGACGACCTCAACACGCCGGCCGCGCTGGCCGAGGTCGCCCGCATCGCCGGCGAAGCGCGCAAGGCGGCATCGAGCGGGGAAAAGGCCGCGTTGAAGTCGCAGTTGCTGGGCGCAGGCCGCGTCCTCGGCCTGCTGCAGCAGGCGCCGGCCGCGTGGTTCGCGCGCGGCGCTTCGAACGAGCAGGATGCGCGCATCCAGGCGCTGATCGACGAACGCATCGAAGCGAAGCAGTCGCGCGATTTCGCCCGCGCCGACGCCATCCGCCAACAGCTGGCCGAGCAAGGCATCCTGCTGGAAGACACGCCGCAGGGCGTGCGCTGGAAACGCGCATGAACGACACCGTGTTCCCGCTCGAAGCCACCCCCGCCGAAGCGCAGGCCGCGATCGCCGAAGAGTTCGCGTTCTTCGGCGACTGGTCGGAGCGCTACCAGTACCTGATCGACCTGGGCCGCAAGCTGCCGCCGTTCCCGGACGACTGGAAGACCGAGCAACACCGCCTGCTCGGCTGCCAGTCGATGGTCTGGATCGTGCCCTCGGGCGATGCCGCGAAACTCGATTTCGCCGCCGCCAGCGATTCGGCCATCGTCTCCGGCCTGGTGTTCCTCGCCCTGCGCGTCTATTCCGGGCGCAGCGCCGGCGACATCCTCGCCACCGAGCCGGACTACATCGCGAAGATCGGCCTGGCCAAGCACCTGTCGCCGACCCGCAGCAACGGCCTGGCCGCGCTGCTGGCCTTCATCCGCGACCACGCCAGGGCCCAGCTCCCGGCATGAGCGAAACCGCCCGGTCGCCGCTGCAGGGCCCGGGTTTCCGCTGGCTGCTGCTGTACCGCATCTGCACCCTGCTCTCCTACCAGATCGTCGCGGTGACGGTCGGCTGGCATGTGTACGAACTGACCCGCGACCCCTGGTCGCTGGGCCTGATCGGGCTGGCGGAAGTGATCCCGTTCTTCTGCGTGGCGCCGTTCTCCGGCTACCTGGTCGACCACCTGCCGCGGCGCAAGCTGGGTGCGGCCGCCTGCTGCGTGCTGGCCGCGAACGCCGCGGTGCTGGCGCTGATCGCGACCGGCAGGCTGCCGATCGACGGCACCTGGCCGATCTATGCCGCGATCGCGGTCGGCGGCATCGGCCGCTCCTTCCTCGGCCCGGTCTACAACGCCCTGTTCGCGCGGGTGCTCAAGCGCGAGCAGTTCGCGCGCGGCGCGGGCATGGGCAGCGTGGTGTTCCAGGCCGGGCTGGTATTG
This sequence comes from Thermomonas aquatica, assembly GCF_006337105.1. Lineage (NCBI taxonomy): Bacteria > Pseudomonadati > Pseudomonadota > Gammaproteobacteria > Lysobacterales > Lysobacteraceae > Thermomonas > Thermomonas aquatica. The sequence continues at coordinate 578,652 of NZ_CP040871.1, forward strand.
GGCCCGGCGGCCGGCGGCGTGCTGGTCGGGGCCGCCGGCAAGTCGGCGGCGTATGCGCTGGCGGCCGGGTTCGCCATCGCCGCCGCGCTGGCGCTGCTGCGGATGCCGGTCACCGAACCCGCGCCGCAACTGCAGCGCGGCCCGGTATTCGCCAGCATCGGCGAGGGCCTGCGCTTCGTGTTCGGCCACCAGGTGCTGCTCGCCGCGCTGGCGCTGGACATGTTCGCGGTGCTGTTCGGCGGCGCGATCTCGCTGGCCCCGGCCTTCATCAAGGACGTGCTGCATGCGGGCCCGGAAGCGCTGGGCATCCTGCGCGGCGCGCCGGCGCTGGGCTCGGTGGCGGTGGCGGTGTGGCTGTCGCGCCGCCCGCTGCAGGCCAATGCCGGGCGCATCCTGCTCGGCGCGGTGGTCGGCTTCGGCGCCTGCATGGTCGGCTTCGGGCTGAGCCAGCTGTTCTGGCTGTCGGCCTTCTTCCTGCTGCTGTCCGGCGTGTTCGACGGCGTCTCGGTGGTGCTGCGCTCGACCATCCTGCAGCTGTCCACCCCCGACGACATGCGCGGACGGGTGTCCTCGGTCAACAGCATCTTCATCAGCTCGTCGAACGAACTCGGCGCGTTCTACTCCGGCGCGATGGCGCGGCTGCTCGGACTGGTGCCCAGCGTGGTGCTGGGCGGCTTCGTGACCATGGGCGTGGTCGCCGCCACCGCGTGGCGGGCGCCGAAGCTGCGCCAGCTCGACCTGCGCGACATCCAGTAAAGAAAAACCCCGCCGAGGCGGGGTTTTTCGAACCGGGCAACGACCGATCTCAGTCGCCCATCTGCTTCTGCAGGTGTTCCCAGCGCTCCTGCGCATCGATCGTGCGCTCCGCCTGCGGGCGCGCCTCGAGGCGATCCAGGCCGATTTCCTCGCCGGTATCCACGCAGTAGCCGTAATCGCCGCCATCGACGCGCTTCAGCGTGCTGTCGATCTTGCCGATCAGCTTGCGGTAGCGGTCGCGGGTGCGCAGTTCCAGCGCGTTCTCGGTCTCGCGGCTGGCGCGTTCGGCTTCGTCGCCGACGTCGCGCACTTCTTCCTTGAGGTTCTCGATGGTCTGCTTGGATTCCTCGACCAGCTCGGCGCGGCGCGACAGCAGCTTCTGGCGGAAATACTCCAGCTGCAGCGCGCTCATGTACTCCTCGTCCGCGCCGGGCTTGTAGCCGGGCGGGACGATGGGACGGCCGCTGGCTTCGTCGGTCTGGTACGGCACGACCTTGTACTTGCCCTTCGGCACCGGCGCGGACGGCTTGGCGGCGACCGCCACCGCGACCTTGCCCGGCTTGCGCGGGACGGTGACCGGCGATGCGGGATTGGCCGCCAGCGCGGCCTTGACGCCGCTGGCGTTCGGCAGCGGATCGACCGGCGACTTGGCGGGCTTCTTCGCGGCGACGGGCTTCGTCGTCGTTGCCGGGGCCGGCTTCGCGGGCGCCGGGGCCGGCTTGGCAGCGGGCTTGGCGGCAACCGGCTTCGCGACCGGCTTCGCCGCCGGGGCCGGCTTCTTCGCAACCACGGCTTTCTTGGCCGGCGCGGGCTTGGCGGCCGGCTTCCGGGCCGCGGCCGCCTTCTTCGCAACGGGCTTCTTGGCCGGCGCGGCCTTCTTCGCCACCGGCTTCTTGGCCGGCGCGGGCTTCTTGGTTGCGGGCTTTGCGGCCTTCTTGGCCACGGGCTTCTTCGCGGGCGCCTTGGCGGCGGGCTTCTTGGCCGGCTTGGCGGCCTTCTTCACGGGTTTCTTCGCTGCCACGAGCAGGTATTCCTCGATGTTCCCTTGAGACGGGAAAGCGCGCTGTTATACCCTGATGGGCACACAGCGGCAACCGCGGCAGACTGCGCCGCACCGCGTTCAAGGCTCGTGATCGACCCATCCTTCACCAGTACCGCGCTGATCGCGCTGTTGCGCGGCTACAAGCGCTGGATCAGCCCCCTGCTCGGCACCCGTTGCCGGTTCGTGCCCAGCTGTTCGGAATATGCGATGCAGGCGATCGGCCGGTTCGGCACACTCAAGGGCAGCTGGCTGGCGGTCCGCCGCATCGGCCGCTGCCATCCCCTGCACCCCGGCGGGCACGACCCGATTCCGCCCAACTAGAAGCTGGCCCGCCAAGGAACCGACATGACTTCGACCCTGATCGTCAACGCCCGCCTGGTCAACGAGGGCCGCGAATTCGACGGCGACCTGCGTTTCGCCAATGGCCTGATCACCGAGATCGGCAGCGGGCTCACCGCGCGCGAAGGCGAGACCGTGATCGATGCCGCCGGCCGCCGCCTGTTGCCGGGGATGATCGACGACCAGGTCCATTTCCGCGAACCGGGCATGGAATACAAGGCGGACATGGCGATCGAGTCCGCCGCCGCGGTGGCCGGCGGGCTGACCAGCTTCATGGACATGCCGAACACCAATCCGCCGACGCTGAACCGCGATGCGCTCGAAGACAAATACCGCCGCGCCCACGGGCGCTGCCGCGCGAACTACGGCTTCTACATGGGCGCCAGCAACGACAACCTGGCCGATGTCCGCGCCATCGACCCCAAGGCCACCCCGGGCCTGAAGGTGTTCATGGGCGCCTCCACCGGCAACATGCTGGTCGACAACCCGGAAACCCTGGACGCGATCTTCCGCGACACCCCGGTGCCGATCATCACCCATTGCGAAGACACCCCGACCATCAACGCCACCCTCGCCGAATTCCAGGCGAAATACGGCGACGACATCCCGGTGCAATGCCATCCGGACATCCGCTCGCGCGAGGCCTGCATCAAGTCCACCCGGCTGGCGCTGTCGCTGGCGAACAGGCACGGCACCCAGCTGCACGTGCTGCACATCAGCACCGCCGACGAGCTGGCGCTGTTCGAGCAGGGCCCGCTGATCCGCGCCGACGGCAGCCGCAAGCAGATCACCGCCGAGACCTGCGTGCACTTCACCCGCTTCGCCCGCCCGGATTACGACCGCCTCGGCAACCTGATCAAGTGCAACCCGGCGATCAAGGACGAGGCCGACCGCGAGGCGATCATCGACGCACTGGCCGACGACCGCATCGACATCCTCGCCACCGACCACGCGCCGCACACGCTGGAAGAAAAGGCCAAGCCGTACGCGGGCGCGCCGAGCGGCCTGCCGCTGGTGCAGTTCGCGCTGAACGCCGCGCTGGAACTGGTCCACGAAGGCCGCCTGACCACCGCGCAGGTGGTGCAGAAATTCGCGCACGCGCCGGCGCAATTGTTCGATGTCGCGGGCCGCGGCTTCCTGCGCGAAGGCTATGCGGCCGACCTCGTCCTCATCGACGACACCCCGTTCACCGTGCGCCGCGAGGACGTGCTCAGCAAATGCGGCTGGTCGCCGTTCGAGGGCACCACCTTCCACTCGCGGATCGCCGCGACCTGGGTCAACGGCGTACTGGCGTGGGACGGTTCAGCGCTGGTCGGCGAGCCTGCCGGGCAACGCCTGCAATTCGATCGCTGATGCCGCTTCGCCTCCTGCTTGCCCTGCTGCTGTCGGGCTGCGCCACCGTCGCGCCGGCACAGCAGCGCGCGGACACTGCGCTGCCGCCGCCCCCGACCCTGCGCGACCGCGCGGACGTGCTCGGCATCGTGTTCCCGACCGCGGTATCGCAGGGTGCGATGGTGATCGGCAAGGTGCCCGCCGGCAGCCGGGTTCGCTACGGCGGGCGCGATCTGCGGGTCACGCCCTACGGCAGCGTGGTGTTCGGCGTGGGCCGCGATGAAACCGGTCCGCTGCAGGTCGAAGTGACGCCGCCGAACGCGCCTGCGCAGGCGCTCGCGATCGCGGTCACCCCACGCGACTGGCCGATCGAGCAGATCAATGGCGTGCCGCCGGCCACGGTGAACCCACCCAAGGCCATCGCCGAGCGCATCGAGCGCGAGCAGGCGCGCGTGGTCGCGGTGCGCACCCGCGACGACGACCGCACCGGCTTCGCGCAGGCCTTCATCTGGCCGGTGCAGGGCCGCATCAGCGGCCGCTTCGGCAACCAGCGCGTGTACAACGGCACGCCGAAGGCGCCGCATTCGGGCATGGACATCGCCGCCGCCAGCGGCACCCCGGTGAAGGCGCCCGCGGATGGCGTGGTGACCTTCGCCGACGCGGATCTCTACCTCACCGGCGGCACCGTGGTGCTCGACCATGGCCACGGCATCAGCAGCAATTTCCTGCACCTGTCGCGGATCGATGCCAAGGTCGGCGACCTGGTGAAGCAGGGCGACATCATCGGCGCGGTCGGCGCCACCGGTCGCGCGACCGGGCCGCACCTGCACTGGGGCATGAACTGGTTCGATGTGCGCATCGACCCGCTGCTGGTGCTCGAACGCAAATAAGGCGCCCCACGCGTCGATGTCGCAGGCGAGGGGCCCGCTTCGCTAGGCGTTGCGTCCGCTCACGGATGCCACCGCATCGTGCGGATGCAGGCTCTCGTAGTGCGCCACCCGCGCCTGCCATGCGGCGACGCGCGCATCGCCCGCCAGCGCGGCGGCCACGCGGCGCGCGGCGTCCTCGCAGAACATCAGGTTGGCCGCGTTGGCCTCGGCGAAGGCTTGTTCGTCCTCGCGCTTGACCGCGGTCTGCACCGGCGTGCCCAAGGCGGTTTCCACGGCATCGACCAGCGCGTGCAGCGGCAGTTCGTCGAATGCGGGCTTGAGTTCGACCCGCACCTCGGCGCGGCTGCGCTGCGCGTGCGGGGTCGCGGCCAGGCCGCGGTCGGAGGCCAGCCAATCGCGCACCATGTCGTTGGACAGCGGGCGCAGGCCGGCGAAATCCTCGGCGAAACGGGCCGCATTGACCTGCCGCGACAAGGCGGCGGAGGCCGGGCAGGTGCTCGAATATTCGACGGAGAAGCCCATCGACAACTGCAAGTGCCCGTCGCGCAGTTCGGCCTCGACCTCGACCGGGTAGCGCTTCCAGCCCGCGTTGTCGGTGCGCAACGCCTTGCGCAGCAGCAGGTGTTCGTAGCGCAGGCGCAGGCGCGCGCGCGTCGACAGCCCCTGCTGCGAAGCGATGCAGGTCTCCAGCAGGCGCCGCAGCGACGGCGCGCTCAGCGCCTCGTTGGCCAGCGACTGCTGCAGCTGCAGGTACAGGCGCGACATGTGGATGCCGCGTGCGTCGGCATCGCGCAGGTCGACGGCGACGTCGACGCTGGCCGGCACGTGCAGGTCGGGCCCGCCCTCGCCCGCAAGCCGGATCGGCATCGCCATCCCGTCCATGCCCACCCAGTCCAACGGCCGCGCAAGCGCGACCGCGTCCGCGGCGACATCGGGCAATGGAGTTGGGCGTGGGCTGTTGTGCATCGCGGCATTGTACCGGGAGGCGCGTGAGCGCCCCTGCAACGCTGCGTGCCGCGATCAGCCCCGGGCCGCCCGCCAGGCCGTGGCCAATGCGGCGAAACGCCCCAACGCCGGCGACTTGCCGTTGGCGTAGCGCTGCAGGCGGCCGCGCACGATCGCGGCATGGATGCGCCCGGGACGGTTGCCGTCGCCCGGCGGCGGCCACTGCGCCAGCAGGCCGCGCGCCCAGCCGCGCACGTCGAGGTCGCCCAGCGGGGTGACGCCATCCGGATGGCGCAGCACGCGTTCGGCCAGCAGCGAGACCACCACGTTGCGCGCCGGCGCCGGCGCCACGCTGTCGAACAGGTGCTGGGCCACCCCGGCCACGGCCTCGGCATAGGGCTCCAGCGCGAACAGCGCCGCATCCAGGCTGGCCGGGCGTTCACGGCTGGCGCGCAATGCAGGCAGGCACATCGCCAGGTTGTCCCAGGGTGCGGCGACCTTCTGCAGGGCCAGGCCCAGCGGATGCCGGCGGATGCCGCGCGACCAGCCGTCCAGCTCCTCCGCCCACCAGCCCAGCTTGGCATCGCCCGGGCGCGGATCGTCCCCGCCCCACGCGGCTTCGCTCAATTCGTCGCGCAGGGCGAACCAGGCTTGCGCGCGTTCGCGCTGCGCCTCGGGCACGAAGGCTTCGGCCACGGCCCACTCCGGCCATCGCGCCCGCCACTTGTCGAGGAAGCCCTGCAAGGCCTCGCGGTCGCTCATCGCAATGCGCTCCAGAGTGCCGGATCCAGCAGGTCGCGCGCCGATTCGACCAACACGTCGCCGCCCCATGCGTGCGGATCGTCGCCTTCGGGACGATAGCCCCACAGCGCGACGACCGAACGCATCCCGGCCGCGCGTGCGGCATCGATGTCGCGCTGGTCGTCGCCCACGTACACGCAATCGGCGATGTCGACACCCAGCGTTTCCGCCGAATGCAGCAACGGCAGCGGATGCGGCTTGCGCTGCGGCAGGCTGTCGCCGCCGACCAGGATCGCGCAGCGCGTGTCCCAGCCGAGTTGCGGCAGGACTTGCCTGGCCAGGTATTCCGGCTTGTTGGTGACGATGCCCCAGCGGCTGCCGTCGGCTTCGATGGCGTCCAGCAGTTCGGCCACGCCATCGAACAGCACGCTGTGCTTGCCGAGCTCCTGTTCGTAGGTGTCGAGGAACTCGCGGATCACCTCGCCGCTCACTTCGCCGCCGAGTTCCGGGAACGCCGCCGCGCTCATCGCCCGCGACCCCTTCGAGACATGCGGGCGCAGTTCGGCCAGCGGCATCGGCCCCTGCCCGCGCGCGGCGCGCATGCGGTTCACCGTGGCCGCCATGTCCGGCGCGCTGTCGAGCAGGGTGCCGTCCAGGTCGAACAGCACCAGCTTCGGGAACATGTTCGACGTCATGCCGGTTTGCGCGCGCAGGCGAGGTAATTGATGTCGGTGCGTGCGATGACCCGCGCGCTGTTGCGCCACGGCTCGTACATCAGGCCGCTGACGTCTTCGAGTTCGAGGCCCGCCTCGCGCAGCCACTTCGCCAGTTCCGAGGGCTTGATGAAATCGCGGTACTGATGCGTTCCCTTCGGCAGTACCCGGGCCACGTATTCGGCGCCGACGATGGCCAGCGCGAACGCGGCCGGCGTGCGGTTGAGGGTGGACAGGAACAGGCGGCCGCCTGGCTTCAGCAATTTGGCGCAGGCATCGATGATCGAGGCCGGCTGCGGCACGTGTTCCAGCATTTCCATGCAGGTGATGACGTCGAACGATGCCGGCGCCTCACCGGCCAAGGCCTCGACCGGCATCTCGCGGTAATCGACCTTGATCCCCGACTCCAGCCCGTGCAGGCGCGCGACCTTCAGCAGGTTCGGCGCCAGGTCGATGGCGGTGACGCGCGCGCCGGACTGCGCCAGCGCCTCGCTCAGCAAGCCGCCGCCGCAACCGACGTCCAGCACCGCGGCATCGCGCAGTTGCGCGCGCTCGGCGACATAGCCCAGGCGCGCCGGGTTCAAGGCATGCAGCGCTTTCTGCGGGCCGTTCGGATCCCACCAACGCTGGGCCAGTTCGTCGAACTTGTCGAGTTCGGCTTGCGAGAAATTGGTCGATGCGGCGTTCATGCGTTGCATACCGTGGCGATGCGGTCGCGCCACTGGCGCGCGTTGGCGAGCACGCCATCGAGGTCGATGTCGGCCAGCACGCGCTGGCGCAACTTGTGGCAGCCGGCGATCCACACATCGCTGACCTGCTGGCGGCCGCAGGCGTAGATCAATTGCGAGACCACGTTGTGCAGCGGCTGGGTTTCGAGCTGCGACAGGTCGATGCAGGCGATGTCGGCCTGCTTGCCCGGCTCCAGGCTGCCGACCAGGTGGTCGAAGCCCATCGCCTTGGCGCCGCCCAGCGTGGCCGCGCGCAGGGCTTCGTGCGCATCGAAGCCGGCGGCGTCGTTGGCCACGGCCTTGGCCAGCAGCGCCGCGGTGCGGGTCTCGCCGACCATGTCGAGGTCGTTGTTGCTGGCGCAGCCGTCGGTGCCGATGGCGAGGGTGACGCCCGCGCGTTGCAGCGCGCAGGCCGGGCAGAACCCCGAGGCCAGCTTGAGGTTGGATTCCGGGCAATGCACCACGCTGACCCCGCGTTCGGCGCAGAGGTGGATTTCGGCCTCGGTGAGCTGGGTCATGTGCACCGCGATCAGGCGATCGTTGAACAGGCCGAGGCGGTCGATCCGCGCGATCGGCCGCTGGCCGTGCTGCTCGACCGACTGCTGCACTTCCTGCGCGGTCTCGTGCAGGTGCAGGTGGACCGGGATGTCGAGCTGGTCGGACAGCAGGCGCACGCGTTCGAAATTGGCGTCGTTCACCGTGTACGGCGCATGCGGCGCGAAGGCGGTGCCGATCAGCGCGTCGCCGCGCCAGGCATCGTGCACTTCGCCGGCGCGGTCGAAGTATTCGTCGTCGCTGCTGGCCCACGCCGTTGGGAAGTCGATCACCGGCAGGCCCACCCGGGCGCGGAAGCCGTGGCGCTTGTAGGTCGCGGCCTGCACGTCGGGGAAGAAGTAGTTCTCGTTGCAGCAGGTGGTGCCGCCGCGCAGCATCTCGGCGATCGCCAGGGTGACGCCATCGGCGACGAAATCCGGGCCGATCACCGCGCCCTCGATCGGCCAGATGTGCTGCTGCAGCCAGACCTTGAGCGGCAGGTCGTCGGCGACGCCGCGCAGCAGGGTCATCGGATTGTGGGTGTGCGCGTTGACCAGGCCGGGGATCAGCGCCGCATCCGGACGCGCGACGGTTTCCTTCGGCGCGAAGCGCGCGCGCGCCTCGGCGACCGGCAGCACGGCGACGATCGCGCCGCCGGAAACGACGACGGCGTGATCCGTCAGGACCACGCCGTGCGGGACGACCGGCACCACCCAGCCGGCTTCGATGATGAGATCGCAGGCCTGCGGGGAGAGTTCGGTCATCGGCTTACTTCACGCGGCTGACGTATTCGCCGCTGCGGGTGTCGACCTTGATCACTTCGTCCTGGGCGACGAACAGCGGCACCCGGACCACCGCGCCGGTTTCCAGGGTGGCCGGCTTGCCGCCGGTGCCGGCGGTGTCGCCCTTCACGCCGGGATCGGTCTCGACGATCTTCAGCTCGACGAAGTTCGGCGGCGTCACCTGGATCGGGTTGCCGTTGAACAGGGTGACCACGCACTCTTCCTCGCCCTTGATCCACTTGGCGGCATCGCCCACGCCGGCCTTGTCGGCCTGGATCTGCTCGAAGCTTTCCTGGTTCATGAAGTGCCAGTACTCGCCGTCGGCGTACAGGAACTGCATGTCGGTATCGACCACGTCCGCGGCTTCCACCGAGTCGGTCGACTTCATGGTGATTTCCTGCACGCGGCCGGTGCGGATCTGGCGGAAGCGCACGCGGGTGAAGGCCTGGCCCTTGCCCGGCTTGACGTAATCGGTCTCGAAGATGATGGAAGGCTCGTTGTTGACCAGGATCTTCATCCCGTTCTTGACGTCGTTCATGCCGAGGGTGGCCATGGGTACTCCTTGGGGCCACCCGCTGGGGCGGCTAAGTGTTGTTGGGTAAAATCTGGGGTTCTGGATTCCGGCTCGGCCGGACCGCGGATTTGGATCGCAGACGCACATGATACCCGCTGGCCCCGCGGCCTTGCAGCACGCCGTCCAACAGACGGCCCCTGCCCCGAACTGGCGCCAGGCCTGGCGCGACGCCGTGCGCGACCCGCGCGAATTGCTGGCGATGCTGGGCCTGGACGCGCTGGCCGCCGGCATTTCCGATGCCGCCGCGGCCCAGTTCCCGCTGCGGGTGCCGCGCGGCTTCGTCGCCCGCATGCGCCACGGCGACCGCCACGACCCCTTGCTGCGGCAGGTGCTGCCGGTGCTGGACGAGGACCGCATCGTCGCCGGCTTCGGCCTGGACGCGGTCGGCGATGCGGCCGCCCGGCGCGGCGGCGGGGTGATCCACAAATACAACGGACGCGCCCTGCTGGTCGCCACCGGCAGCTGCGCGGTGCATTGCCGCTACTGCTTCCGCCGGCATTACCCCTATGCCGAGGACACCGCCGCCGCCGCCGGCTGGCGCGAGGCCGTCGCCCTGATCGCGGGCGATGCCTCGATCCACGAGGTGATCCTGTCCGGTGGCGATCCGCTGTCGCTGGCCGACCACAAGCTGGCCGAACTGACCGCCGCCCTGCGCGGCATCCCGCACCTGCGCCGCCTGCGCATCCACACCCGCCTGCCGATCGTGCTGCCGGAGCGCGTGGATGCCGGCCTGCTGGCCTGGCTGCGCGGCCTGCCCTGGCCGGTGGCGATCGTCGTGCATGCCAACCATGCCCGCGAGTTCGATGCCGCGGTGGACGACGCGATGGCCGCCCTGCGCGATGCCGGCGCCCTCCTGCTGAACCAGGCCGTGCTGCTGCGCGGGGTGAACGACTCGGTCGATGCGCTTGCCGACCTGTGCGAACGCGGCCACGCCGCCGGCGTGCTGCCGTATTACCTGCACCAGCTGGACCGCGTGGCCGGGGCCGCCCATTTCGAGGTCGGCGATGCCGAAGCGCTGGCCCTGCATGCCGCGCTTGCCGCGCGCCTGCCCGGCTACCTGGTGCCCAGGCTGGTGCGCGAAGTGGCCGGTCGCACCGGCAAGACGCCGTTAATGGCTGATGTCGGCAGCATCCCCGCCGCGGAATGATGTAGCCTCCCGCCATCCCCCTGATCGCGAACGAAGCCCCTACGCATGGCCATCGGTAAGGACACCGCACTGCGACTGATCTTGGTCGACGACCAGGTCAACGAGGCCGAGGCCATCGTCAGCAGCCTGCGCAATGCCGGCATCGCGGTGCGCCCGCTGCGCGCGGAATCGCTGGACGAACTGGCCAGCCAGCTGGCCCAGCAGCCGGTCGACATGGTGCTGGCCGAACACGCCTCCACCCTGATGCCGTTCAACGAAGTGGCGATGGTGGTGATGGGCTGCGGCCGCGACGTGCCGCTGCTGGCGGTGCTGGACGGGGTGACCGACGAAATCCTGGACAGCGTGCAGTCGCAGGGCGCGCAGGCCGTGGCCCTGCGCGGCCGGCCCCAGCAATTCCTGAAGAACGTCCGCACCGAATGGCACGACCTCGACGCGCGCCGCTCGCAGCGCGCGCTGGAAGCGCAGATGCGCGAGACCGAGCGCCGCTGCGACGCGCTGATCGACTCCTCGCGCGAGCCGATCGCCTACATCCACGAGGGCATGCACATCCGCGCCAACCAGGCCTACCTGGAGATGTTCGGCTACGAGACCTTCGAGGACATCGAGGGCATGTCCCTGCTCGACCTGGTCGCGCCCAAGGACGTCGACGAGTTCAAGGCCCTGCTCAAGCGCCTGTCCAAGGGCGAACCGCCGCCGCCGCGGCATGAACTGACCGCGCGCGACATCGAGGGCAACGACTTCCCCGCGGTGATGGAATTCACCGCCGCGCAATACGAAGGCGAGGCCTGCCAGCAGGTGATCTTCCGCCGCCAGGCCCAGGACGTGGACCCGGAACTGGCGCGCCAGGTCGAGCAGCTGAAGCAGCGCGACGCCGCCACCGGCCTGCTCAACCGCCCGACCTTCCTCGGCCTGCTGGATGCCGCGGTCGCCGAGGCCGCCAGCCATGGCGCCCAGCACGGCCTGCTGCTGATCGAGCCCGACCACTACGCGCAGCTGCTGCAGGTGATCGGCCTGGACGCCGCCGACCAGCTGATGGCGGCGATGGGCCAGCGCCTCGAGAGTGCGGGCAATGGCGCCGTCGTCGGCCGCTTCGGCGAACACCAGCTGGCCCTGCTGGTGCGCGGCAGCGACCACATGGCCACCAGCGAACTGGCCGAACGCATCCGCGACGCCTTCGCCGAGCACGTGCTCGAAGTCGGCGAAAACTCGCTCAACGCCACGGTCAGCATCGGCGGCGTGCAGATCGGCGAAAAGATCGCCAGCACCAGCCAGGTGCTGGCCAAGGCCAGCCAGGGCGTGGTCGCGGCGATCGGCGTCGGCGGCAACCGGGTCGAGCTGTTCGACCCGGGCGCGGTGGATCGCGCCGAACAGGAACGCATCGACGCCTGGGTGGCGCGGATCAAGGTCGCGCTGGAAGGCGACGGCTTCCGCGTCGACTACCAGCCGGTGATCGCGCTGGCCGGCGACGGCAGCGAGATGTACGAGATGTTCCTGCACCTGTACGGCAGCGACGGCGAACCGGTCGAGGCCAGCACCTACCTCGCCATCGCCGAGGAACACGGCCTGCTCGGCGACATCGACCGCTGGGCGGTCGCCCGCGCCATCGAGCTCGCCGGCGAGCGCCTGCGCGCCGGCAAGCGCACCAGCCTGCTGCTGTCGATGTCGCAGGAAGCAGTGCAGGACACGAGCATGGCCGGCTTCATCGCCGAGCGCCTGGCCACCGCCGGCGTGCCCGGCGAGCTGCTGGTGCTGGCGGTGCCGGAGGCCAAGGTCTTCACCAACGTGCGCGCGGCCCAGGATTTCGTCGGCGCGATGGCCGGGGTCGGCGTGCGCATCGCCCTGGAACGCTTCGGCGCCGGCCTGAATTCGATGCAGCTGCTGACCCACTTCGACCCGGCCTTCCTCAAGATCGACCCGCAATTCATGACCGACCTGGCCAAGAGCGCCGATTCGCAGCAGCAGGTGCGCAACATCGCCAACCAGGCGCACGGCCGCGGCATCCGCACCATCGCCGACCGCGTGCAGGATGCGGCCAGCATGACCATGCTGTTCTCGGCCGGGGTGGACTACGTGCAGGGCAATTTCCTGGCCCCCACCGGGCCGAGCATGAACCACGACTTCAGCTGAACCGCGCACGGGCATGAGCGCGTCCCGCGGCCACGCCTACCGGGGCAGGTTCGCGCCCTCGCCGACCGGGCCGCTGCATGCCGGCTCGATGCTGGCCGCATTGGGCAGCTGGCTGCTGGCGCGGCAGGCCGGCGGCGAATGGCTGCTGCGGATCGAGGACATCGACCCGCCGCGCGAAGTCGCCGGGGCCGCCCTCGACCAGCTGCGCACCCTGCAGGCGTTCGGCCTGCGCCACGATGGCGGGATCGCGTTCCAGCGCCAGCGCGGCCATCTCTATCGCGCCGCGCTGGAGCAGCTGCTTGCACGCGGATTGGCCTTCGAATGCCATTGCAGCCGCGCCGAACTGGCGGCCGCCGGCGGCATCCATCGCGGTTGCGTGGCGCATGCGCCACGGCCGGATCCGGCGATCCGCCTGCGCGTGGCCGACGGCTGCGAGATCGCGTTCGAGGACGCGGTGCACGGCCAAGTCGTGCAGCGCGTGGACCGCGACGTGGGCGACTTCGTCCTGCTGCGCACCGACCGCCTGTGGGCCTACCAGCTGGCGGTGGTCGTCGACGACGCCGACCAGGGCATCACCGACGTGGTGCGTGGCGCCGACCTGCTGGATTCCACGCCACGGCAGATCCTGCTGCAACGCGCGCTCGGCCTGGCGACGCCGCGTTACGCGCACCTGCCCCTGCTGTCGGGCGCGGACGGCAGGAAACTGTCCAAGTCGGATGCCGCCTTGCCGGTCGATGCCGACGATCCGCTGCCGGCCCTGCGCATGCTCTGGGATTGCCTGGGACAGGCGCCGTTGCCCGCCGCCGCGATGCGCTCGAGCGCGGCCCTGCTCGACGCCGCGATCGCCGCATTCCGGCTCGATCGGGTGCCGCGAGCCGTCCCGCCGCCATCCGCCGCAGTGCACAACAGTCCCGCAACATCGCGTGACTAGAATCGAAAGCCAGGCATCCGCACCCCACATCCACAGGAGATCCACATGACTTCCAGAGTTGCCTTCGTGACCGGCGGCACCGGCGGCATCGGCACCGCCATCGTCAAGCGCCTGGCCGACATGGGCCACAAGGTCGCCACCAACTATCGCAACGAGGAGAAGGCGCGCAGCTGGCAGGAGCAGATGAAGGCCGACGGCTACGACATCGCCATCGTCAAGGGCGACGTCACCTCGCCCGGCGAGGCCGAGGCGATGGTGCGCGAAGTGGAAAGCACGCTCGGCCCGATCGAGATCCTGGTCAACAACGCCGGCATCACCCGCGACGGCACCTTCCACCGGATGAAGGCCGAGCAGTGGACCGACGTGATCAACACCAACCTCAATTCGGTGTTCAACGTGACCCGCCCGGTGATCGAGGGCATGCGCGACCGCAAATGGGGGCGCGTCATCCAGATCAGCTCGATCAACGGCCTGAAGGGCCAGTACGGCCAGGCCAACTACGCCGCGGCCAAGGCCGGCATGCACGGCTTCACCATTTCGCTGGCGCGCGAGAACGCCCGCAACGGCGTGACCGTCAACACCATCTCGCCCGGCTACATCGCCACCGACATGGTGATGGCGGTGCCGGAGGAAGTGCGCGCCAAGATCGTCGCCGACATCCCGACCGGGCGCCTCGGCACGCCGGAGGAAATCGCCTACGGCGTCGGCTTCCTCGCCGACGAGCAGGCCGGCTGGATCACCGGCTCCAACCTCGACATCAACGGCGGCCACCACATGGGCTGGTAGTGCGGTTCCCGGGCTGGCCCGGGAATCCCGGAGGATTTCGCGCTGCAAGCGTTCGGCCGCGTCGTCCGCTCCACATCCTCCATTCGCGCCCGCGGCGCGAATCGCCTCCTGGCCCAGGGGGGCCGGCATCGGGCCGGCATTGCCGGCCCGTCTTTTGCTGCAGCTTTGCTGCAGCTTTGCTGCACCTTGTTGCAACCCGTGCTGCACTGCGCCATGCTGCGCCCAGCGCCGCTAGAGTGTTTGCTCAATGTCCGCGATCCGCATCATCAAGAAGTACCCGAACCGCCGCCTGTACGACACCGAAATCTCCAGCTACATCACCATCGAAGACGTGCGCCAGCTGATCGTCGATGGCGAGTCGTTCGAGGTGCGCGATGCCAAGACCGGCGAGGACCTCACCCGGCAAGTGCTGCTGCAGATCATCACCGAGCACGAACAGGACGGGCAGCCGATGCTGTCCACCCAGTTGCTCAGCCAGTTGATCCGCTTCTACGGCGACTCCCTGCAGGGCTTCATGGGCAACTACCTGGAGCGCTCGATGCAGGTGTTCCTGGAGCAACAGCAGCAGTTCCGCCAGCAGATGGGCGGGCTGATCGGGCAGACCCCGTGGACCATGCTCAACCAGCTGACCGAGCGCAACATGGAACTCTGGAAGGACTTCCAGAAGAACCTGGTCGGCGGCATGGGCAGCCCGGCCGCGCCGCCGCCGCGCGACCGCAACAGCCAGAAGCGCTGAGTCAGCCCCCTGCGCGGCGCGCCAGTTCGGCGCGCACCGCGTTCCAGTCCAGCCCGCGCGCCTGCAGCAACACCAGCAGGTGGTAGGTGAGGTCGGCGGCTTCGCCGCGCAGCGCGTCGTGGTCCGCGGTCACGGCCGCCAGCGCGGTTTCCACCCCCTCCTCGCCCACTTTCTGGGCGATCCTAGCGATGCCGGCATCGAACAGTTTGCGGGTATAGCTCGATTCCGATGTATCGACCTTGCGTTGTGCGATCACCGCATCCAGCTCGGCGACCACATCGCCAACCGCCTGCGGGAAACAGCTCGCAGTCCCGTTGTGGCAGGTCGGCCCATGCGGTTTCGCCAGCACCAGCAGGCTGTCGCGGTCGCAATCGGCTTCCAGCGAAACCAACTGCAAAGTGTTGCCGCTGGTTTCGCCCTTGGCCCACAAGCGCCGCTTGCTGCGACTGAAGAAGGTGACCTTGCCGCTCGCCAACGTGGCCGCGAGCGATTCGCGCGACATGTAGCCCAGCATCAGCACGCGCAACGAATCCGCGTCCTGCACGATGGCCGGCAGCAGGCCGCCCTGCTTCTCCCAGGCCAAGGCGTCGCCATCGAAATCAACCACGGCGCACCTCGATGCCATTGTCGTGGAGCACGGATTTGAGCGCGGGGATCGCCACCGCGCCGGAATGGAACACGCTGGCGGCCAGCACGGCGTCCACGTCGGCATCGCGGAAGGCGTCGACGAAATGCTGCGGCGCCCCGGCGCCGCCCGATGCCACCAGCGGCACCTCGCAGACCGCGCGCACCGCACGCAGCTGCTCGATGTCGTAGCCGTCGCGCACCCCGTCGCTGCCCATGCAGTTGAGCACGATCTCGCCGGCGCCGCGCCGCTGTGCTTCGACGACCCAGTCCAGCGTGCGTCGCGGCAGCGCCTGCATCCTGTCCGGATCGCCCGTGTGGCTGCGCACCCGCCATTGGCCATCGGCATCGCGCAGGGAATCGATGCCGACCACCACGCATTGCGTGCCGAAGGCTTCGGCCAGCTCGCCGATCAGTTCCGGCCGCTGCAAGGCTGGCGTATTGACCGAGACCTTGTCCGCGCCGGCATGCAGCACCGCGCGCGCGCGTTCCACGCTGTCGATGCCGCCGGCCACGCAGAACGGGATGTCCAGCAGGTCCGACACGCGCTTCACCCACGACACATCCACGCCACGCCCTTCCGGGCTGGCGCCGATGTCGTAGAACACCAGCTCGTCGGCACCTTCGTCGCGATAACGCAAGGCGAGATCCTCGATCGCGCCCATGTCGACGTGGTCGCGGAAGCGCACGCCCTTGACCACACGACCGTCGCGCACGTCCAGGCAGGGAATGATGCGGCGGCTCAGCATGGCGCGGCCTGCGGCAACACGTCGGCCAGGGCGAAGCGTGCTTCCAGCAGGGCGCGGCCCAGCACGATGCCGGCACAACCAGCTATGCGCGAGGCATCGACGTCGGTGGCTTCATGCACGCCGCCCGAGGCCTGCACGGCGAAGGCCGGCCATGCGGCGGTGATGCGCCGATAAAGATCGACATTCGGTCCGTTCAACATGCCGTCACGGGCGATGTCGGTGCACAGCAGGTGGCGTGCGCCGTTGCGCGCGTAATGCGCCAGCAGCAGATCGAGTTCGATGCCGCTGCCCTGGGTCCAGCCATGCACCGGCAAGCGCCAGCTGCCGTCGGCATCGCAGCGCGTGTCCAGCGCGACCGCAATGCGTTCTGCGCCGAAACGCGCCAGCCAGCCGGCGACCTGCTGCGGTTCCTTCACCGCCAGCGAGCCGACCACGATCCGCGCGGCGCCGGCCTCGAGGATGCGCTGCGCATCCGCCGCACTGCGCACGCCGCCGCCGGTCTGCACCTGCAGGCGGCCGTCTTCGGCGATCGCACGCAGCAGCGGCAGCAAGGTGTAGCCGCCATCGCGCGCCGCATCGAGGTCGACCAGGTGCAGCCAGCGCGCGCCGGCATCGGCATAGGCCATCGCCTGCGCGAACGGATCAAGGGCATAGCGCGTCTCGCGCGCGTAATCGCCCTGCGCGAGGCGCACCACGCGGCCGTCGCGGACGTCGATGGCGGGATAGACGGTGAAGCTCATTGCGGGGTCCAGTCGAGGAAATTGCGCAGGAAGCGCGCACCGACCGCGCCGGAACGTTCCGGATGGAACTGCGCGCCGGCGATGCGGCCGCGCGCGACCGCGGCGGCGAAGGTCGCGCCATGGCTGGTCTCGAGGATGGCGTCCTCGCTACCGGCCACGCCGTAGCTGTGCACGAAATAGGCCTGCGCGCCGTCGTCGATGCCGTCCAGCAGCGGCGACGCACCGCGCTTGTACAGGCGGTTCCAGCCCATGTGCGGCAGGCGCACGTCCGCGGCTGCGGGCAACCTGCGCACCTCGCCGCGCAGCAGGCCAAGGCCGGCGACATTACCTTCTTCGCTGCGCTCGAACAGCACCTGCATGCCGATGCAGATGCCGAGCAGGGGCACACTCGATGCCGCCAGCGCGCGGTCGAGGCCGCCCTTGCGCAGGTTCGCCATCACCGGCGCCGCCGCACCGACACCGGGGAGCACCAGGCGTTGCGCGGCGGCGATGCGTGCCGGATCGCGACTGACCTCGGGCTCGACGCCGAGCCGCGCAAACGCCGCGCGCACCGAACCGAGATTGGCGCCGCCGGCATCGATGATCACCACGTCGTTCACAGCACGCCCTTGCTGCTGGGCAAGGCATCGCCCTCGCGCCGCAGCGCGATCCGCAACGCACGCGCCACTGCCTTGAAGCAGGCCTCGACCTGATGGTGGGCGTTGTCGCCGCGCACGGCCAGATGCAGGGTGATCCCGGCGGATTGGCACAGCGAGTGGAAGAAGTGCGGCACCAGCTCGGTCGGCAGGTCGCCGACCTGTTCGCGGGCGAAACTGCCGTCGAACTGGAAATACGGACGCCCGGACAGATCCAGCGTGGCGCTCGCCTGCGCCTCGTCCATCGGCAGCACGAAGCCGTAGCGGGCGATGCCGCGTTTGTTGCCCAGCGCCTCGCGCAGCGCCTGCCCCAGCGCCAACGCGCAGTCCTCGACCGTGTGGTGCTCGTCGATATGCAGGTCGCCGGCGCAGCGCAGGCGCAGGCCGAAACCGCCATGGGTGCCGAGCTGCTCCAGCATGTGGTCGAAGAAGCCCAGGCCGGTGGCGATGTCCGGCTTCGTCGCCGCATCGAGATCCACTTCGACCTCGATGTCGGTTTCATTGGTCTTGCGCCGCACGGTGGCGGTGCGCGGCGCATCCACCAGCGCATGCGCGATGTCGGCCCAGGACACGCCATCGCCGAATTGCGGGCTGCGCAGCTTGAAGCCGCGGATGCCGAGGTTGTCGGCGAACTGGAGATCGGTCTCGCGATCGCCGACCATCGCGCTGCGCGTCCAGTCGATGCCGCGGTCCTTGAGCAGGTGCGTCACCAGGCCGGTGTTGGGCTTGCGCGTCGGCGATTTGTCCTGCGGGAAACTGGTATCGATCAGTACCTCGCGGAAGCAAATCCCCTGACTCTCGAACACCTGCAGCATCAGCGCGTGCGGGCCGTCGAATGCCGCTTGCGGGAAGGCCGCGGTGCCCAGCCCGTCCTGGTTGGTGACCATCACGAACTGCCAACCGGCATCGCGCAGGCGCAGCAGGGCCGGGATCACGCCCTCGACGAAGCGCAGCTTGTCGTAGGTGTCGATCTGGAAATCGTCGGGTTCGGCGATCAGGGTGCCATCGCGGTCGACGAACAGGATCGGCGTCGGCGCGCTCATGCCGCCTGCCTCGCGTCCGCCAGCACCGCCAGCACGCGATCGTTCTGCGCCGGGGTGCCGATGCTGATGCGCAGGGCATCGCCCAGTCCTGCAGTTGCACGCATGTCGCGCACGACCACGCCGGCATCGAGCAGTGCATCGAATGCCGCCTGCGCGTCGATGAAGCGCGCCAGCAGGAAATTGCCCTGCGATGGATACACGCGGCGCACGCCAGCCGCGCCAAGCAGGCCCGCACGTAGGCGTTCGCGTTCGGCACGCGCCTGCGTGGCGGCGGCACGCGCATGCGCCAGCGCCGCCGGTGCGAGCGCAGCCAGCGCCGCCGCGACCGCCGGCTGCGCCAAGGGATACGGCGCCTGGCAGCGCTGCAGCATGCCGATCAATTCCGGCGACGCGAGCACGCTGCCGATCCGCGCGCCAGCCAGCGCGTGTGCCTTGGACAACGTGCGCAGGATGACGAGGTTGTCGTTGCCGGCCAGCAGCGCGGCGGCAGCGTCGGTATCGGCGAATTCGGCGTAGGCGGCATCGACCACGACCAGCGCCTTGCCGCGCAGGCGTTGCGCGAGGCGTTCGATCTCGCCCTCCGCGACGGCTTCGCCGGTGGGATTGCCCGGATTGCAGACGAAGACGAGGTTCGCGCCCTCGCGCAGGGCCGCATCGGCCATGGCGGCGAGATCGCTGCGCCAACTGCCGTCCACGTCCTGCGCCGGCACGTCGACCACGCGCGCACCGTGCAGCCTGGCGCAGACCGCGTACATGCCGAACACCGGCGGCGCGATGACGATGGCGCCCTGCCCCGGCGCACAGAACGCGCGCAGCAGCAGGTCGATACCTTCGTCGCTGCCACGGGTGGCCAACAGCTGCGCGGCATCGACGCCGTACAGCGACGCCAATGCATTGCGCAGTGCCTGCGGCTGTGGATCGGGGTAGCGCCGCAACGCGCCTGCGGCATCGGCGGGCGACACCGACGGCGATTCATTGGCGTTCAACCAGGCATCGCCACTCAGCGCGACGCCGCTGCGCGCGGACTTGTAGCCGGCGAAGTCGCGCAGGTCCTCGCGCAGCAGTGTCGCCGCCGTACTCGACATGCCGTTCATTCGGGCACCGCCAAGCGCAGCTGCACCGCGCGCGCATGCGCGTGCAGGCCTTCGGCCTCGGCCAAGGTGACCGCGCACGGGCCGATCCCGCCGATCCCCGCGCGGCTGGCGGTCTGCACGGTCAGCGATTTCATGAAGCTGGACACCGACAGCCCGCTCCAGGCGCGGGCCGCGCCGCCGGTGGGCAGCACGTGGTTGCTGCCTGAGCAGTAGTCGCCGAGCGATTCCGGGGTCCAGTCGCCCATGAACACGGTGCCGGCGTTGCACACCTGCGCGAGCCATGCGCGCGGTTCGCGCACGCTCAGGATCAGGTGCTCCGGCGCATAGTCGTTGCTCAGGGCGATGGCTTCGGCGATATCGGCCACGCGGATCAGGCGCGAGTGTTCCAGCGCGCGGCGGGCGATCTCGGCGCGTGGCAAGCTGGCAAGCTGGCGCTCGACTTCCAGCGCCACCGCATCCAGCAGCGCAGCGTCGTCGCTGAGCAGGATCACCTGCGAATCCGGGCCGTGTTCGGCCTGCGACAACAGGTCGGCGGCGACGAACACCGGGTTCGCGCCGGCATCGGCGATCACCAGCACCTCGGACGGGCCAGCAGGCATGTCGATGGCGGGGCCGTCGGGGCGTTCCGTGGCCTGCCGCTTGGCCTCGTCGACATAGGCATTGCCGGGGCCGAACAGTTTTTCGCAGCGCGGCACGCTGTCGGTGCCGAGGCTCATCGCGGCGATCGCCTGCGCGCCGCCCAGCTTGAAGATGCGCGCATTCGGCGCGTACTGCGCGGCCACCAGCACCGCCGGATCGGCGCTGCCGTCGCGGCGCGGCGGCGTGCACAGCACGATCTCGTCGCAGCCGGCCAATTGCGCGGGAATCGCCAGCATCAGCGCGGTCGATGGCAGCGGCGCGCTGCCGGCGGGCACGTACAGGCCAACCGGGCTGATCGGCCGCAGCACGCGTTCGCAGCGCACGCCGGGCGCAGTGTCCAGCGCGTAGGCCTGCGGCATGCCGGCGCGGTGGAAGGCCTCGATCCGCGAGGCGGCTTCGTCGATGGCGGCGCGCAGTCCGGGGCCAACGGCGTCGAACGCGGCGCGGCGTTCGTCCGCACTCACCTCGAATTGTTCGAGACGCACGCCATCGTAGTGTTCGGTGAGCACGCGCAAGGCGACATCACCGCGCGCGGCGACATCGGCCATCACTTCCTCGACGCGTCCGCGCACGCCGGCGGCCAGCGACCGCGTGGGGCGCGTCAGCAACTGTGCCTGCGTCGTCGCGTCCAGCACATTCCACTCGACCCGCCTCATGCCAGCATCCTCTCGACCGGCAGCACCATCAACCCGCGCGCACCGGCGCGCTTCAATTCCTCAAGGCGTTGCCAGGTGACCACGCCGTGGCACAGCGCCTGCATCGCCAGCAGCTCGCCGCCATCGACCGAATAGCTGGTGGGCGGCTCGGCATCGGGCAACAGGCGCAGCACGTCGGCCACGGCGTCGCGCGGCGCCTGGAACATCAGCAGCTTGCTGTCGCGGATGCGCAGCACGCCGTCGATCCGGCGCAGCAGCATTTGCGCGGTCTCGGCCAGCTGCGGGTCGAGCTCCGCCACCGGGCCGGCCAGCACCGCCTCGCTCTGCAGCAGGTCGCAGACCGGCTTGAGCTGGTTGGCGACGAGGGTGGCGCCGCTGGAAACGAGGTCGCAGACCACGTCGGCCTGGCCCAGGCGGGGCGCGATCTCGACCGAACCGTTCAACACCACCACGTCCGCAGCCACGCCTTGTTCGCGCAACCACGCACGGGTCAGCGCGGGATACGAGGTGGCGATGCGCTTGCCCTGCAATTGCGCGGCACCCTGCCAGTCCCAGTCGTTCGGCACCGCCAGAGACAGCCGGCAACCGCCGAAGCCGAGCGCGCGCAGTTCGCGGAAATTCGCCGGGGTGCCGGATTCGTCGCGTTCGCTGGATTGTTCGACCAGCACGTTGCGGCCGACGATGCCGAGGTCGCACAGGCCGCTGTCGATCAGGCCGGGGATATCGTCGTCGCGCACCAGCAACAGGTCCACCGGCGCATTGTCGCCGTAGCAGAACAGCTTGTCCGGGCTCTCGCGCCAGGACAGGCCGCAACTGCCCAGCAGCGCGCGGGCCGGCTCGCTCAGGCGGCCGTTCTTCTGGATGGCGATGCGGAGGCGGTCGCGCCCGGTCGGCGCGGGTTTGGGACTCATGGCAGGGGCTCTTTCAGTTCGTGAAGGCGACGGCGTTCTGGGCTTCGATGGCGGCGTCGTAGCCGCCGGCGCCCTGCTCCAGGGTGCGGGCGACACGGCCGATGGTGGTCACGCTGACCCCGGTCCTGTCGTGGATGCCGCGGTAGGGCTCGCCGGCGCGCAGCAACGGCACCACCTTCCAGCGGTCGCACATGGCTTCCAGCTCGGCCGGCGTGCACAGGTCGCGCAGGAAGGCGGCCACCTGCTTCGGGTCGTCCAGCGCGGCCAATGCACGCGACAACGCGCGGAAATCCGCGTCGGATTCGCGCTTGGGCGGGTTGATCGGCCGGCTTTTCATCGTCGCCACCTGGATGAATGTATTAATGTGCTAATACATTAACCAAATATGCTGCGTTGCGTCAAGCCCTGCCTGCAGCCGCGTGTGGAAGGCCGGCCCAGACCCAACCGCCGCTCGGATTGCCACGACCGTTCCCGACGCTGGAAAAACAGAACGGGCCTTGCGGCCCGTTCGTTCGTGCAACAACAAGATGCAGCGCGCTTCAGTTGGTCGAAGCGCTGGCCCCGCCCTGCCCGCAGAACTTCTGCCGGTATTCCATCGCCTTCGGCATCAAGGCCTGCAGGTGTTCCATGCGGGTGCCCGCGCTGGGATGGGTCGAGGCGAATTCCGGCGGCTTCTGCCCGCCCGACATCTGGTCCATGCGCTGCCACAGCGGGATCGCTTCCTGCGGGTTGAAGCAGGCGGCCGCGGCCAGCATCAGGCCCAGTTCGTCGGCCTGCGATTCCTGGCTGCGCGCGTACGGCAGGGCGCTGCCGTAGCCGTAGGCCGACATCACGGTCTGCATGGTGCCGGCATCGATGCCGCTGGCCGCGCCGGCCATCTGCCCGAGCTGCTCCAGCTTGCCGCGGCTCATGCGCTGCGCGCCATGCCGCAACAGGGCATGGCTGATCTCGTGGCCCATCACCACCGCCATCGCGTCGGCGTTCTGCGCGACCGGCACCAGGCCGGTGTAGACCGCCATCTTGCCGCCCGGCAGGCAGAACGCATTGGCCTGCTCGGAATTCAGCACCGCCACGTCCCAGTCGAAGGACTTCTCGATGTGGTTGGCCTGCATGCCGTGCTCGGCGGCGACCGCATCGGTGACCTGCGGCACCCTGGCGATCAGGCGCTGGGCGATGCCGCGGATCTGCTGCGCGATCTGGGAGTTCGGATCGACGGGATGCTCCTGTTGCAGGATTTCCTCGAACGCCTGCAGGCCCATCGCCTTCTCGTCGTCGGGCGAGATGCTCTTGTCGATCAGCACCGTCTCGCCGGTCAGGGGATCGGTGCTGCGGTTGGAGAAGTAGTAGTACGCCGCGTAGCCCGCGAACAGCACCAGGATCAGCAGGCGCGGGTTGAAGCCGCGACGCCGCGGCTGCTGCTGGTATTGCTGGTTGCCGAACGGATCCTGGTTCATCGCCTGCTCCTGTGTGGCTTGCGCGGCACGCCGCGCGAGGTTCATCCGGATACTACAACTGCCTGACCAGGCGGAAACCGACGCGCGCATTGGTCACGTCGGTGCCGCCGGCCGACCGCCAGGCCGAGCGCACCTGCGCCGGCGCGCTGGCCCACGAGCCGCCGCGGTAGATGCGGTTGCGGCAGCCCGGATTCACCCACGCGGATCCGTTCGCCGGTGCGCGCCGATAGCCTTCGTGCCAGCAATCGGCGATCCATTCGCTCACATTGCCGGCCATGTCGTGAAGACCGTATGCATTCGCGGCGAAACTGCCCACCGGGGCCGGCCCCCACCAGCCGTCGGCATAGCCGGCGAAGGCGTTGCTCCACGAACGTCCGCGCGGCGAGCGGTCGCCCGCGCCGGTCAGGTTGTCCTGGCCAGCCGGCGGCAGGCCTTCGCCCCACGGGAAGCGGGTGCCGCTGCCCGCGCGCAACGCGTATTCGAACTCGGCTTCGCTGGGCAGGCGGTAATGCGCGCCGGTCTGCCCGGACAGCCAGGCGGCATAGGCCTCGGCGTCGCGGGCGGTGACGTGCACCACCGGCATGTCGGCACGCGCCGGCCGGCCGTCGTAACCGGAGCGCCAGTCGATCCCGCTGCCGCGCACGAAGTTGCCGCTGCGGGTGTCGTAGGCCATCGAATGCCCGCGCTGGGTGGCGCGCGGTTCGTAGTCCGTCGCCGCCACGAAGCGCCCGAACTCGCCGACGCTGACCTCGTTGCGCGACATCGCGAAGCCGCGCTCCAGCTGCACCGCGTGCAGCGGCTGTTCGGCGGGGGTCGCGCCGAGCTCGCCTTCCGGTGCGCCCATGCGGAATGCCCCGTGCGGCACCACCACCAGCACCGGCCCGCGGCTGCCGTCCTGCAGGCCGTCGGTGAACACCTGGCCCGGCCGGAACAGCCCGTAATGGCCGACCAGGTCGATGCGCTGACGCAATTCCACGCTGGCCGGATCGCCGGGCGCGGCGATCCGCAGCATCTCGGCCAGGCGCTCGCGGGCGATGCGCAGGCCGCCATCGTCGCCCAGCGCGATCAGGCCTTCGTCGCGCAGGCGGCGTATGCGTTCGCTGCGGATGACCTCGATCCGGTGACGCGCCGAGGGGATCGTGCCGGGATGATGGCGAACCGCATCGGCGCGCGCCAGCCAGGCGTGCGCGGCATCGAAATCGCCGTCCTGCGCCGCGATTTCGGCACGCCGGATCAGCCCGCTTTCGACCGCCGCGATGCCCTGCGCCGCGCGCGCCTGTCCCGGGCGCAATTGCAGGGCGGCGCGGAATGCCGCCAAGGCGCCGTCGAAGTCCCCTTTCTCCAGCAGCGCTTCGCCGCCGGCATTCCGGTTCCAGGCCTGCTCGCCGCGATCCACCCGCTGCAAATACGCCGCGACCTCGCCGTCCTGCGGCCACAGCTTGCGCAGCACGGCGCCGCTGCGCTGCGCCGCGCGCAGTGCGTCGCCATCGTCGTCCGCCGCCAGCGCCGCGTCGCCTTGCGCGATCAGCGCGGTGCGCGCCTCGGCCAACGAGCGGGCGATGCCGGGATCGTCCGGTTGCAGGCGTTGCAGCGCGAGCAGCAGGGGGATCGCCGAATCCGCGGTCTCGAACAGATCGCCCGCGGCGATCGCGCGCTTCGCCTTGTTGCGCGCGGCGGCGGCGGTTCCCGCCTGCAGCTCGACCGCCGGCAGCGACCAGCTCAGCACCCCCGCAAGCTCGTCGCCGCCGCTGATGCTCACGCTGCCCGTGGGTTCGGCTGCGCCGGGCTTTTCGGCCGGCGCGGGCGCTTCGGGCCTGCAGGCCGCAAGCGCGAACGACAGCGCGACGATGAGGGACCGGCCTGCGCGCAAACCGCACTCCATGTGGCGAATCGGGCGCATCTAGGTTAAGCCATCCCCGCCACCGACCGCATAATGCGCGCATGACGAATTGGATCGACACTCCCGACGCGCTGCGCGCGCGCCTCGCCAACCCGCCCGCCATCATCGGCCTGGATACCGAATTCATCCGCGAACGCACCTACTGGCCGCAACTCGCGCTGGTGCAGATCGCGCTGGGGGAAGCGGAACGGGACATCCTGCTGGTCGATCCGCTGGTGCCCGGGATGTGCGATGCCCTCGCGCCGCTGCTGGCCGATCCCGCGGTGTTGAAGGTGATGCACAGCGCCAGCGAGGACCTGGTCGCGTTCAAGCATGCCTGCGGGGTGTTGCCGGCGCCGATGTTCGACACCCAGCTCGCGGCGGCGCTGGCCGGCGTCGGCGGCGGGATGGGTTACCAGAAGCTGGTGCAGGCGGTGACCGGGGTGGCGCTGGCCAAGGGCGAGACCCGCTCCGACTGGCTGCGCCGCCCGCTGTCCGCGTCGCAGCTGGAATACGCGGCGGACGACGTGCGCCACCTGCATGCGCTGCACCGCCACCTGGACGCCTTGCTGGCCACCCGCGACCGCGGCGCATGGCTGCAGGAAGACTGCGCGCGCCTGCTCGCCACGGTCGCCGACGACCATGGCGAACGCTGGCCGCAGCTGTCGCTGCGCAGTGCGCAGTTCCTCGATCGCGCCGGGCAAGTGCGTCTGTTGCGCCTGTTGCGCTGGCGCGACGCCCATGCGCGCCGCAGCGACCGGCCGCGCAGCTGGATCCTCGACAACGAGCTGGCGTTCGCCATCGCCCGCGCCGCACCCGGCGATCGCGCCGGCGTGCAGGCGATCCTCGACAGCACCCCGAAGGCGTCGCGCAGCCTGGGCGAGGCGATGTTCGAGGCCCTGACCACGCCGTTGCCGGACGAAGCCGAAAGCCCGCCCGCGCGCGGCGACGACCGCGACAAGAAACAGTTGCGCGCGCTGCAGGATGCGGTGGCGGCGGCGGCGACTGACCTCGGCCTGCCCGAGGGCTTGCTGGCCTCGCGCCGGCTGCTTGAAGCCCTGCAGGATGGCGGCGGCTGGAACGGCCCGCTTGCCGGTTGGCGGCGCGGCGTGCTGGAGGATCGGCTGCACCCCCTGCTGGCCGCCGCCGCACCCGCCGCATGAGGCCAAGGCCCGCGGTGTAGCATCGTTTCGACCCCGGGGGAGATCGTCGTGATGCGCCATTCGCTGCTCGTCGCCGCGCTCGTCGCGCTGCTGCCCCCGCCCGCCTGCGCCGCCGACGCCGAGGTCGAGGCGCTGGCCGGCAAGGTCGACGCCCGCGTCCTGGCATGGCGGCGCGACATCCACCAGCATCCGGAACTCGGCAACCGCGAACTGCGCACGGCCAAGCTGGTGGCGGAACGCCTGCGCGCGCTCGGCTTCGAGGACGTGCGCACCGGCATCGCCAGCACCGGCGTCACCGCCGTGCTGCGCGGCGGCAGGCCCGGTCCGCGCATCGCCCTGCGCGCGGACATGGATGCGCTGCCGGTCACCGAACGCAGCGGCCTGCCGTTCGCATCGAAGGCGACCGCCACCTTCCGCGGCGAGCCGGTCGGCGTCATGCACGCCTGCGGCCACGACGCCCACGTCGGCATCCTGCTGGGCGTGGCCGAAGCGCTGGCGTCGAAGAAGGCCACGCTGCCGGGCGAGATCCTCTTCATTTTCCAGCCGGCCGAGGAAGGCCCGCCCGACGGCGAGGAAGGCGGCGCCGAGGAGATGCTGGCGCAGGGGATCTTCCAGCGCTTCAAGCCCACGGCGGTGTTCGGCCTGCACGTGTTCAGCACGCTCAACGCCGGCCAGCTGGGCTGGCGCAGCGGCCCGGCGATGGCCGCTTCCGACCGTTTCAACATCGTGGTGCACGGGCGGCAGACGCACGGCTCGCGGCCCTGGGGCGGGATCGACCCGATCGTCGCCGCCGCCGACCTGGTCGGCACCGCGCAGACCATCGTCAGCCGCCGCCAGGACATCAGCAGGCTGCCGGTCGTGCTCAGCTTCGGCGCGATCAAGGGCGGCATCCGCTACAACATCATCCCCGACTCGGTGGAGCTGGTCGGCACCATCCGCACCTTCGACGAGGGCATGCGCCAATCGGCGTTCGCGGACCTGCGCAACGTGGCCGAAAACGTGGCCAGGGCGCATGGCGCGAGCGCGGTGGTGCAGGTGCCGGACACCAAGGGCAATCCGGTCACCGTCAACGACCCTGCCCTCGCCGCGCGCAGCGTGCCCAGCCTGCGCAAGGCCGTGGGCGACGCCAACGTGGTCGAGATGGGCCTGGTGATGGGCGCCGAGGACTTCAGCTTCTACGCGCGCGAAGTGCCGGGGTTCTTCTTCTTCGTCGGCGCCACCCCCAGGGGCGAGGATGCGGCCAGGGCGCCCTCCAACCACTCGCCGGAATTCTTCCTCGACGAGGAGGCGCTCAAGGTCGGTACCCGCGCGATGCTGCAGCTGGTGCTGGACCACCAGCGCGGCGCGGGCGCCTGACCCGGCAACGAAAAAGCCGGCCATGGGCCGGCTTTTTCGGATGTTTGGTGGAGCCAGGGAGGATCGAACTCCCGACCTCGTCATTGCGAACGACGCGCTCTCCCAGCTGAGCTATGGCCCCAAGGGGACTGGAAGTCTAAGGGAGGCACGATGCGCAGGCAAGCGCTCGGTCCGCCCCGAACAATGCGCCGATCTGCAGCGCCGTTCGATAGGGTTCCGGGTCGTTGCGGTTGCTCAGCAGCACCACGGTCAGCCGCTGTCGCGGCCAGCGCACGATCACGTTGCGGAAGCCGACGGTCTCGCCGGAATGCCAGAGGGTATCGCCGCTGATGCGCCAGCCGAAGCCGTATCGCGCCTGGTAATCCTCGCCCGTCACCTCGGCCTGCGGGCTGAAGGCCTGCGCGCGCCAGGCATCGCCGAGCAGGCGGTCGTCGTACAGGGCCGCATCCCAGCGCGCGAGGTCGTCGATGCTGGAATAGATGCCGCCGTCGCCGAGCACCGCGCTGGTCGAACTCTGGTCGGTGCGCTGCCAATGGCCATCGATTTCGCTGTAGCCCCAGGCCCGATGCGGGACCTCCGGGCCGCCGGCGACATGGGCCAGGCTGTCGTGCATGCCCAGCGGTTCGAAGATCCGGCGGCGCAGGAACTCCGGATAGGCCATGCCCGAGGCGCGCTCCACCACCAGCGACAGCAATGCGTAGGCGCTGTTGCTGTAGCGGTAGGCGCTGCCGGGCGGGAAATACAGCCGGTTCTGCTTCGACAGCAGTTCCAGCACGCCGGCATCCAGGATCTGGCCCGGGTACGGCTCGGCCATCAGGTCCTCGTAGTCGACCAGGCCGGAGGTGTGGGTGAGGAGGTGGCGCAAGGTCACCGCATCCGCCGCCGGCGGCAGCGCCGGCAACCATGCGCGCGCGCGGTCGTCGATGCCGAGCTTGCCGTCCTGCGCCAGCAGCAGGATCGCGGCGGCGGTGAACTGCTTGCTGACCGAGGCCAGCCGGTAGCTCGTCGCCGGGCCGGCCTCGGTGCCGAGCTCCAGGTCGGAACGCCCGTAGCCGCGGCTCACCACCGCTTCGCCATCGTGCACGACCAGCAGCGAGGCACCGGGCACGTCGCCCTCGTAGCGTTGCATCAAGCGGTCGATCTGGACCTGTCGTTCGGGTTGTTCGGGCGAAGTCACGGGCACGTCGTACAGGGTGTGGGGAGTGGGTTCCGGCTGGAAGGTGAAATGCCACCATTCCATCGGATAGTTGCGGAACCCGTGGGCGGCCATCGCAGCGCGCAACAGGTGGCGGTTGGCGCGCTGGGTGGCGGTCGCCTCGGGCGAATCGGTGTTGGCGCGGGTACCGAAGAAATCGAAGTCGGTGCCCATGTCCAACGGCCTGCAGCCGGCATCGCGGCCGTCGCACTGCAGCAGGGTGAGATCCAGCGTGGCCCCGCGGCTGTGGCCGGACACCGGCGCGATGTAGCCGCCCAGCAACTGCGGCTTGTCGAGGTCCGGGTAATGCACGGGCTTGGTCTTGAGATCGGCGGGATCGGCGGCCCAGCGCATGAAGTGCGCGACCGCGCGCGCCGGCCGGTAGCAGTCGTAGATGCGCAGGCGCTGGTGGCGTTCGCGCAGGCCGCGTTCGACCCGCGCCAGCGCCTCGGCGGCCTCGCGCTTGAGCCAGCAGCGCGGCGCCCGGTAGCCATCGACCGGCGCGCCGACGAAGTTGTCGCGGCCGTAATACTTGATGTCCTGCGCGATGTCCGGCACCAGGCCGCGGATGTCGACCATGCCGGCCTCGGCCATGGTCCTGGCCGGGGACAGCACGGGCTCCGGCTGCCGGGCGACGCTCGCGCAACCGATGGTCGCGAGCAGCAATGCCGCCAAGGCCGCGCGGCGGCTAGTCACAGGCGCCGACCCGCACGAAGTCGAGGTCCTCGTAGTCGGAGCTGAAGTCGCCCTCCGGGTCGAGCTTGGCCATGCGCAGCCGGCGCGCATCGCCCGAGCCGGAGAAATCCAGCCAGGCGTCGATATCGACCGCGATGTCGTCCCAGTGCAGCAGGTAGCGGCCATCGAGCGCAGCGACCCTGCCGTGCATCTTCGGCGACTTCAGCGAGCGCCATTCCACGCCATCGCCGGCCGGGCACAGGCGCACGTCGCCGAACCACGGATCGCGCCAGGTGCCGAGCCACGCCCGCATCTCCGATGCCGGCACCGGCTTGCGCGCGGCGACGTCCGGCAGCTTCGGCTTGGCCGGCGCTGCAGCGCCGGCCGGGGGCTTCGCCAGTGCGTCGGCGTAGCCCGCCACGCCCAGCGATTTTTCCGGAGCGGTGAACAGCTTCAGCAGGACTTCGCCGAGCATGCTGCGCGCGCGGTCGCCATCGCCGTTGATCATCAGCACGAAGCCGGACCTGCGGTCCGGCAACAGCATCATCATCGAATACATGCCGCCCAGGGTGCCGGTGTGCGAGACCGTCCACGCGCCGTCGGCATCGGCCAGGCGGAAGCCGTAGGCATAGGCGTAGTAATGGGTGCCGTCCCAGCGTTTGCGTTGCGCGGAGATCGGCATCGGCGTGCGCGCCTTCCACAGCTCGGCGCGCTGCGCATCGCCGAGCCAGGCTTTCTGCGCATCGTTCGGCGCCAGCCAGTTGCCGGCCCAGGCCAGCATGTCGTCGAGGCTGCAGCGGATGCCGCCCGCCGGGGCGGAGGCGATCGCCGGCACGGTCGCGCCGTCGCGACGCATCGCGATGTTGCGCGCGCCTTCGCGCGTGTGCGGCTGCGCCACGCTGCCGGCCGCGGCCAGCCCGAACTCGCCGACCCGGCAGCCGTCCAACCCGAGCGGTTGGAACAATTCGCGGCGCACCAGTTCCTCGTAGGACGCGCCGCCGGCCGCGGCGGCGACCTGCCCCGCCACCACGTACAGCAGGTTGTCGTAGGCATAGCCGGCGCGGAAGCCATAGGCCGGCCTGATGTAGCGCAGGCCGCCGACGATGTCGTCGCGGGTGAACAGGTTGGGTTCCGGCCACAGCATCAGGTCGCCGCCGCCCTCGGGCAGGCCGCTGTTGTGCACCAGCAGGTCGCTGACCGTCATGTGCCGGGTGACCCAGGGGTCGTGCATGGCGAACTGCGGCAGGTGCTTCACCACCGGATCGTCCCAGCGCAGCCTGCCCTGCTGCACCAGCCGCGCCAGCACGCTGGCGGTCATCGCCTTGCTGTTGGAGGCGATCTTGAACAAGGTCCTGGTGGTCACCGGATCGCCGCTGCCGGCGACGGTTTCGCCATAGCCGCGCGCATACACCACCTTGCCGTCCTCGATCACGCCGACCGCGATGCCGGGCAGCTTGTAACGTTCGACGGTCGCGCGCACCGCGGCGTCGATCGCGCCGGGGGCCGGGCCGGATGCCGGCGCCGCGGCCTGCGCCCACGGCGCGGCCGCGAGCGCGAATACGAGCAATGCACGCGATGCCGCGCGGTTCATGCGGTGATCCAGTCGGTGGCCGGGCGTTCGCCGGCGATCATCTCATCGAACGTCTGCCGTTTGCGGACCAGCGCGTAGCGGCCGTCGTCGACCAGCACTTCCGCCGCGAGGGGACGCGAGTTGTAGGTCGAGGCCATCGATGCGCCGTAAGCGCCGGCGCCGAGGATGGCGACCAGGTCGCCGGCCCGGCAACGCGGCAATGCGCGCGCGCTGGCGAAGGTGTCGCCGGTTTCGCAAACCGGGCCGACCACGTCGTAGCCGATGCGTTCGCGCCCGGCGTTGTCGCCGATGCGGACGATGTCGTGCCAGGCCTCGTAGAGGCTGGGCCGAAGCAGGTCGTTCATCGCCGCATCCAGCACCAGGAAACGCCGCGCATCGCCCTGCTTCTCCAGCAGCACCCGCGACAGCAGCAGGCCTGCCTCCGCCACCAGCCAGCGTCCGGGTTCGACCAGGATGCGGCCCTTGAAGCCGGCCAGCGCCTCGCGGATCGCGGCCACGTATTCGCCGGCATCCGGCGCCTGTTCGCCCTCGCGATAGCGCACGCCCAGTCCGCCGCCGACGTCGATGCTGGCGATGGCATGGCCGGCGGCTTCGAGATCGCGCCAGAACGCGGCCATGCGCCGCAACGCCTCGCGCACCGGGTCCAGGCTCAGCAGCTGCGAACCGATGTGCATGTGCAGGCCGTCGAGCCGCACGTTCGTCCATTGCGCCTTCGCATCGAACCAGCCGCGCGCCTCGGCGATGGAGACGCCGAACTTGTTCTCCGCCTTGCCGGTGGAGATCTTGGCGTGGGTCCGCGCGTCCACGTCGGGATTGATCCGCACCGAGGCACGCGCCACTGCGTGGTTTCGCGCCGCGATGCGCTGGATGGCGTCGAGTTCGGCGCCGGATTCCACGTTGAAGCGCGCGATGCCGGCGCGCAATGCCATCGCGATTTCCGCGTCGGACTTGCCCACGCCGGAGAACACGATGCGTTCGGCCGGGATCCCGGCGCGCAGCGCGCGCTGCAACTCGCCGCCGGAGACGATGTCCGCGCCCGCGCCTTCCCCCGCCAACAGGCGCAGCACCGCGCCGTTGCCGTTGGCCTTCACCGCGTAGCAGATGCCGGCGTCGAGCCCGTGCAAGGCCGCCTGCAACGCGCGAACGCGCGCGCGGATCGCCGGCGCCGAGTACACGTAGAGCGGCGTACCCTCGCGCTCGCCGAGGGCCGCGAGCTCGACGCCCGCGAACGTGGAAAAACCCGCTTCCGGCGGCATTGCCTGTTCCAAAAAAAAGAAGGCGGCCCGCATGGGCCGCCCGAGGGGAAGGACGGTCAGAAATTCCAGGTGACCACGAGCTGTGCGTAACGCGGCGATTGCCACCGGGTGCCTGTATTCCAGGTTGAACGCATCTGGCCCGGCTGCGCTTCATAGCGTTGGCTCACGTTGATCACCTGCTGCTGGTCGAGCAAGTTGAACACCGAGAAGCGCACCTTCAGATCGATATCCGGCACCGGCAAGGTCCAAGTAACGTTCGCACCCAGGTTGTAGGTCCATGGCAAGCGACCGCCCCAGCCACGGCCAGCGTATTCGTACACCCGGTTCGCCACCGGCACGGTCGAGCAATTCGGCAGGCCAGCCGGCGGAATGCAGTGCCAGAACGTGCCGCCACCCGACCCGATCGAGGTAACGCTGCCGCCGGCCAACGAGTCGTTCGGCCAGGTCACGCCGAATGCATTGATCGGGCCGCCCGACTGCGCGACGAGGGTGGCACCGAACGACCACACTTCGTTGAGCTCGTAACTGCCGCGCAGCTTGATCTGGTGCGTGCGGTCGTTGAAAAGCGGACCGTAGTCCTGATTGTTGGCGGGGTGATCCCAGTGCTGGACCATGCCCGTGTCGCCATAGTTGGTATCGGAATTGACCGGGCCTTCATGGTTGCCTTCCGACTTCGACCACAGGTAGGACGCGTTGAACGCCCACTTGCCATCCCACGCGCGATCGATCTGGAATTCCACCGCCTTGTAGGTACGCTTGGGCTTGGAGTACCCAATGATCGTGTTGGTGGTGGAGGTCATGTACCCTTCTCGGGAGGTGTCGATGGTGACCCATCCGTCCTGCGCACAGCCCATCGCGGTGGTGCCCCACAAGGTCAACTCGTCACCTGGGTTGGCGATCGGGAACAGGGTGCCGTGGCGCACGCCGCAGAGTGCGTTGATACGCACGTCGTCCATCGCATTCGGCATGCGCCGGTAGGTCGCGTTGACGCCCCACGACCATGCCGGGCTGATCGCGCTCTGGAAGCCGAAGATCGCCTCGTCCTGGTAGACCGCATCGATGTCGTGGTCAACGCTCTGGCGCAGGTCGGCCACCGAGATATTGAAGGTGTCGTCCACCGGGCCGATCTGCGCGCCGATGATCGGCTCCATGTAGGGCGCGCCGGTGACTGGATTGGTCGCCGCGCGCCAGCCATCGAGTGCGTAGAAGGTGCGCTCGTCGGTCAGCCCGCCGGCGAAGGTATAACTCATGATGCTGGAGATCGGCAGGTAATACCGGCCCAGATTGCCGAACAGCTTGGTGCTGCCATCGCCCTTCATGTCCCAGGAGAAGCCCAAACGCGGCGAAAGCAGCTTCTTGGTATCGAAGAACGTGGTGCCGGCGGCCGTCTTGTTCTCGAAGTTGTCGAGGCGCAGGCCGAGGTTCAGCATAAAGTTCGGTGTGATATTCCACACGTCTTCGAGATACAGCGCGCTGGCCTCGATGTCGAACACGCCGCCGTCGGCGCGTTCCCGCGCCATCAGGAAAGCGTTCACCCCCGTCGGCAGCGGCGTCCCGTTATCCAGCACTTGGGTGGGGCTAGTGCGCCCATAGGCGGTGTACTGCTTGCCGTCGCCGGGATAGAAAGTGACCCGGTCGGTGGTCATCAATTCATGATCCCAGCCGAAGCGGAGCAGGTGATCGCCCAGTGACCATTCGAAATCCAGGCGCTTGGCCTTGCGCTCATCCTCGTGCGAAATCACGTTGGATCCGGGATGGCAACCCAGCACCGGGCTGCCCATTGCGCGGTAAACGGCGCCGTAAGAGGCGTTGTTGTAGGTCACCCAATTGCACAATTCGTCCGCTGGCGAGCGGATGAAGCTGCTGCTGCGATTGATGCCATACATGGCCTTGGCGGTGAAATTTTCGCCGAAGTGGCCGGTATAAGTGATCGACCCGTTTTTGCCGCCACCCGACGACGAGGACTGGCTGGGTGCCGCGGCACCGACGCTGGCGGTGTCGAAGTTGTATGTGTAGACCTTGGTAAGCGAATCGCCCGCATCCGAAAATGCGAGCAGTTCGAGCAAATGGTCGTCGTTGATCTGCCAATCCAGCTTGCCGCCCCAGAAGCCATTGCTCGATTCGCGGCGGCTGAGGCTGTTGCCTGCGGCATTGGTGAATCGCGACGGGTTATCGCGCCATTCGTACATCGCGAACAGGAACAACCTGTCCTTCACCAGAGGGCCGGATCCCCAGACATTGGCCTTGGTGAAGCTGGTGCGATCATGGCTGGAGCGCACATTGACCGAACCATCCGCATAGTAGTGGTCGTCGCCCTCGGCATGCCACGCAGCCGGTTCAAACGTGGTCTGGATGCCACCCTTGAATACGTTGCTGCCGCGACGGGTCACCGCGTTGATCACGCCTCCGGTACTGCGGCCGAACTCCACGGAGTAGCCGCCCGTCTTGACCTGGAATTCCTCGTAGAAGGCGAATGGCACGGTCGAGAAGCTCTGGCGGCGGTAGAAATCTGTGACGTTCAAGCCGTTGATGAAGACCGAGTTCTCGGCGACCGATGAACCGCCGAAGGAAATGCCCCCGAATGAAGAATTTCCGCTGAGTACGCCTGGCGCCAGCAGTGCAATCGAACCCAGCGTCTGGTCCACCGGCACCCGCGCCAGTTCCTCGCGGCTGATGTTGGTCGCCGTTTCCGTCGAATACACATCCACGCGATTGATGACGCGAGAACCGACCACCTGCACGGTATCGAGGTTCGTCAGGCCACCCTCGCCGCCGAGGTTGATCGTGGCCGTGCCGCCCAGCGGCACGTTGACCTGCAGCGGCGATCCGACCGCCTGCCCGGCGCGCGTCACCTGCAGGCTGTAGTCGCCCACCGGCAGCTGGCTCAGGCGATAGCTGCCGTCCGTGCCCACCGTGACCGTGCGGCTGGCACCGGTCGCGCTGTTCACGATGGTGACCTGGTCGCCGGCAGTGGCGCGGCCCGCGACCGAACCCGTCGCGCTTTGCGCGTATGCCGGCACCACGGCCAGCGACGACAGGCACACGCCCATCGCGATGCTGAGTACGGATTTGCGCAAGTTGCGGGTGCTGCTCATGACTACTCCCCGGTCGATGATCTGGTTGGATTGCGCCATCCGGGGCGTGCCACACCCGGACGGGACCTTGGCGATCTGCTGCTTTCACGCCTGTGTAACACGCAGGCAACCGCTGGTCAATAATTTATTCTTGGCGTATAAATATTTCGAATCACCTATTCCGCAATGCACAAAACCGCGCGCCGGCCGGCGCCGTGGCAAGCTGGAAAAAAGGAAGGACATGACCGAAATGCGACGCCAGCGAACTGCGCTTCCCGTGTTGCGGATGCTGGCGATGGCGCTTGCGCTCGCCGCCCTGCCCGGACTGGCGCGCGATCCGGCCAGGACCGCACCGGCATCGATGCCGGCGATGCCGGCGATGCCGGCAAGCGGCGTCATCGGCGTCGAGGATGCGTATTTCTCGCCGGGATTCTGGATCGCGCGCACCCAGGCGGCGAATCGCGCGCTGATGGCGCCGGCCGCGATCGACGCCCGCAACGCACGCCTGTTGCGCGACGACGATTCGATGCACGACCTCTCGGCGCTGCCTGCCAGCCTGACCCGCGCGCAGGTCGCCGGCTGGATCGAGGGTCTCGCCTCGCCGCCGGCGAAACCGCTGTGGGACGAAGCCGGCAAGCCGGTGCCGAAGGCGAGCCTCGATGCGATCGTCGGCAACCGCGCGATGGAGGCGATCCCGGCGAACCAGGCCACCCGCTACGGCATGGCCGTGCAACGCGCCGCATTGCGCGCCTTCCCGACCGCGCTGCGGGTGTTCAGCAGCGACGACGATGCCGACATCGACCGCTTCCAGGAAAGCGCGCTGTTCCCGGGCGACCCGGTCGCCATCGCCCATGCCAGCGCGGACGGCCAGTGGCTGTTCGTGGTCAGCCCGCGCTATGCGGCATGGGTCGAGGCCAAGGCGATCGCCAGCGGCGACAGGGCCACCGTGCTGGCCTATGCGCAGCGCACGCCGTACCGCGTCATCACCGGCGCAAAGCCGCGCACCGTGTTCACCCGCGAGGAACCGCGGGTATCCGAAGTGCAGCTGGACATGGGCGTGCGCATTCCGCAGGCCGGCGCGCCGCTGGACGAGCCGGTCAACGGCCAGCATCCGTACAGCGCGTGGATCCTCGACCTGCCGGTGCGCAACGCGGACGGAGGCCTCGGCTTCGCGCCGGCGCTGCTGCAGAAGAACGCCGACAGCGCCCCCGGCTACCTGCCGCTGACCCGCGCCAACATCATCCGCCAAGCGTTCAAGTTCCTCGGCGAACGCTACGGCTGGGGCCATTCGTACAACGGCCGCGACTGCAGCGGCTTCGTCTCCGAGGTCTACCGCAGCATGGGCGTGCAGCTGCCGCGCAACACCAGCGACCAGGCGGTCAGCCCGGTGTTCGCGCGTACCCATTTCGAAGCCGGCGATTCCCGCGCCAAGCGCATGGCCGCGGTCGCGGCGCTGGATGTCGGCGACCTGATCTACATCCCCGGGCACGTGATGATGTTC
This sequence comes from Thermomonas aquatica, assembly GCF_006337105.1. NCBI lineage: Bacteria > Pseudomonadati > Pseudomonadota > Gammaproteobacteria > Lysobacterales > Lysobacteraceae > Thermomonas > Thermomonas aquatica. Next base: position 615,990 of record NZ_CP040871.1, read on the forward strand.
GTCGGCCGCATCGACGGCATGCCCTACGTGATCCACGACACCAACGGCGGCAGCACCCTCGGCGCCGACGGCGAACTGCATTCGATGCACCTCAACGGCGTGTCGCTGACCCCGCTCTTGCCATTGCGCTTCGGCAAGGACCACGATTACGTCGACCGCATCACTAATATCGTCCGGGTGACGAAACGCCAATGAAAATCACCGACATCCGTTTCGGCATGCTGCGCGTGCCGCTGAAGACGCCGTTCAAGACCGCGCTGCGCAGCGTCGAGCAGGTCGAGGACGTGGTGGTGATGGTGCATACCGACAGCGGCCACGTCGGCTACGGCAGCGCGCCGGCCACCGCGGTGATCACCGGCGACACCCACGGCTCGATCGTGGAGGCGGTGCGCCAGTACATCGCGCCGCGGATCCTCGGCCAGGACATCGCCAACCTCAACCGCATCACCGGCCTGATCCAGGGCGCGATGGAGAAGAACACCAGCGCCAAGGCCGCGGTGGAGATCGCGGTGCACGACCTGTGGGGCCAGCTGTACGGCGCGCCGCTGTACCAGCTGCTGGGCGGCGGCGAACCGGCGATCACCACCGACATCACCATCAGCGTGGACTACATCGACAAGATGGTGGCCGATTCGCTGGCGGCGGTGGAGCGCGGCTTCGAGTCGCTGAAGATCAAGGTGGGCAAGGACATCGGCGTCGACATCGAGCGCACCAAGGCGATCCACGCCGCGGTCGAGGGCCGCGCCCTGCTCCGCCTCGACGCCAACCAGGGCTGGACCGCCAAGCAGGCGGTGTTCGCGCTGCAGACGCTGGAGGATGCGGGCGTGAAACTGGAGCTGGTCGAGCAGCCGGTCAAGGCGCACGACCTGGCCGGCCTGCGCTACGTGACCGAGCGCGTGCACACGCCGGTGATGGCCGACGAAAGCGTGTTCGGCCCGCGCGAGGTGGTGGAACTCATCCGCATGCGCGCGGCCGACATCGTCAACATCAAGCTGATGAAGACCGGCGGCATCTCCAACGCGGTCAAGATCGCCGACATCTGCGGGCTGTACGGCGTCGACTGCATGATCGGCTGCATGCTGGAATCCAGCATCGGCGTGGCCGCCGCGGTGCATCTCGCCGTCGCCAAGTCCGACGTGATCAGCAAGGTCGACCTCGACGGCCCCTCGCTGTGCCAGTACGACCCGGTGGCCGGCGGCGTCATCTTCAACGAATCGGAGATCAGCGTGACCGCTGCGCCTGGCCTCGGCATCCGCAGCATCGAGGGCCTCGCCCCGGCCGCGGACAAGGCCGCCTGAGGCGCGCGCGATGACGGCGCTGGTCAAGATCCGTTCCGAGCGCGACCGGATGTCGGCGATCGAGCGCCGCATCGCCGACTTCATCCTCGAGAATGCGCAACTGCTGCGCGACTATTCCTCGCAGCAGCTGGCCAATGCGCTGGGGATCAGCCAGTCCAGCGTGGTCAAGTTCTGCCAGAAGCTGGGCTTCAAGGGCTATCCCGACCTCAAGCTGTCGATCAACGAGGCGGTGGTGCGCGCCGACAACGGCAACGGCGCCGACGCCTCCGGCGAAGACGCCGGCGAGTCGCCGCGCCCGGCCGCCGGCCTGTGGCAGCGCAAGTCGGAAGCCGAGGAAACCACCCGCCTGATCAATCCGCCCAAGTCGCTGGATGCGGCGGCGGCGGCGATCGGCCGCGCGCGCACGGTGTTCATCATCGGCCTGGGCGAGGACGACATCCATGCGCGCGCGTTCGCATTGCGCCTGTCGCTGCTCGGCATCCTCACCGTGCACAACTTCGACCCGGCGCACATGACCGCCAGCCTGTCCGCGGCCGCGGCCAACGACGTGCTGCTGGTGTTCTCCGAGCACGGCATGCAGCCGGCGCTGTGCCACCTGAGCCACCACTTCCGCGCGCGGCAACGCGGCAAGGTGGTGACCGTCACCCGGCACAGTTCCAATGCCCTGCGCGCGCACGCGGACGTGGCCCTGCTGGTCTCCGCGCACGACGAGCGCGCGCACATCGAACCCCTGCTCTACCACTCCGCCCTGCAGCACCTGCTCGACCGCGTCTATATCCGCCTGTGCGAGGCGGACGGCGAGCGCCGCACCCGGCTGCAGGAAAACCTCGAACGGATCCAGCCGTTGCTGGAGCCGTGACGGATGACCCGGCCGCGACGCTCGGGCATGCTTGCCGTCCACGCACCACCGTTCCCCTGGAACCGACCGATGCCGATCCGCCGAACCGCGACCTTCCTGTTGCCGCTGGCGCTTGCCGCCTGCGCGCATGCCCCGTCCACGAGCGGCGAAGCCGCGCACTGGGCCAATGCGCGGCAACTGGTGCTGGTCACCACCGCCGACTGGGATGCGCAGTCCGGCACCTTGCGCTATTTCGAACGCGAAGGCACCGGCTGGAAGCAGGTCGGCGACGGTTTCGACGTCACCGTGGGCCGCAACGGCACCGCCTGGGGTATCGGCCTGCACGCCGCGCGCAGCGACGGCCCGGTCAAGCGCGAGGGCGACGGCAAGGCGCCGGCGGGCGTGTTCGCCATCGGCACCGCATTCGGCTATGCGCCCAGCGCCAACACCGGGCTCGCGTACAAGGGCATGGGCAGCAACGACTGGTGCATCGACGTGCCGGAATCGAACTACTACAACAAGATCGTCGACCGCAGCCTGGTCAAGGCACCGTACCTGGACAAGTCCAGCGAGCCGATGCGCCGCGACCTGCACGCCGATGGCGACCAGCGCTACCGCGAGGGTTTCGTGATCGAACACAACGCCGACGGCGCCAACCGGCAGGGCGGCAGCTGCATCTTCGCCCATCTGTGGAAGGCGCCCGGCGAGGCCACCGCCGGCTGCACCGCGATGGCGCCCGACCACATGGCGCCGCTGCTGGCCTGGCTGGATGCGCGCCAGCATCCGGTGTTCGTCGAATTGCCGCAGGCGCAGTACGCGCAATTGCGCGGCGCATGGAAGCTGCCGGAGATCGAGCAATGAGCACCACCGCGCGCGTCCTCACCGGCCTGGTCGCCGGCATCGTGATCGGCATCCTGCTGGCGTGGACGGATCCGGCGCTGGCCGCGTCCGTCGCCAACATCGTCGAACCCTTCGGCAAGCTGTGGATCAATGCGTTGCAGATGACCGTGGTGCCGCTGGTGCTGTCGCTGGTGATCGTCGGGGTGAACCAGGCCAGCGACGTCGCCCACTCCGGCCGCGTCGCCCGCCGCGCCATCATCATCTTCGTGGTGCTGCTGACCGCCGCCGCGACCATGGCCGCGATCCTCGCGCCGCTGGCACTGTCGATGCTGCAGCCCGACCCCGCGGTCGCCGCCGCGCTGCGCGGCCACGAAGCCGAACTCCCGCAGGCCACCGGCGGGTGGGCCAGCGCGCTCACCGCGATCGTGCCGAGCAATGCCGTGGCCGCCGCCGCCGCCGGCGCGATGCTGCCGCTGGTGACCTTCGCGTTGTTCTTCGGCTTCGCGCTGACCCGGATCGACCCGGACAAGCGCGCGCAAGTCGTGGGCTTCTTCCAGGCGATCAGCGACGCGATGATCGTGATCGTGCGCTGGGTGCTGTGGGTGGCGCCGGTCGGCATCTTCGCGCTGGTGCTGGCGCTGACCGCACGCGCCGGGCTGGGCATGCTGCAGGCGCTGGGCATCTACATCTTGCTCGAATGCGCGCTGTACCTGCTGGCGGTGGTGCTGCTGGTCGCGATCGCGGTCACCGCCGGCCGCCAGAAACTCGGTCATTTCCTGTCCGGCATCGCGCCGGTGCAGGCGGTGGCGGCCAGCACGCAATCCTCCCTGGCCACGTTGCCGGCGATGCTCGAGAGTTCGCAGCAGCGGCTCGGCTTCCCGCAGTCGGTCTCGGGGCTGGTGCTGCCGATGGCGGTCTCGCTGTTCCGCATCACCTCGCCGATCCAGTACATCGCCAGCGCCAGCTTCATCGCCTGGGCGATGGGCATCGACCTCACCTTCGCCCACCTCGCCACCGGCGTGGCCTTGTCGGTGCTGGTGAGCATGGGCTCGGTCGGCCTGCCCGGGCAGGCGATCTTCATCGCCACCAACCTGCCGGTGACCCAGGCGATGGGCTTGCCGATCGCCCCGCTGCCGGTGCTGATGGCGGTGGACGCGATCCCCGACGTGCTGGCCACTGTCGGCAACGTCACCGGCGACATGACCGCGAATGCGCTGGTGGCGTCGCGCAGCGGGGATGGCGGAACGGTTCCACCCGCAACCACCGCTTGACAGCCCTCGCTGCACTGCAGCACAGTCGGCCCATGTCCCGCCGCCCGACCTCCACCACGACCATTACCGGTACCGGTACCACGCCGGTGCGGTCGGTCATGCCTGGATAAGTCTTCCACATACACCGCCCCGCACTCGAACAGAGACGGGGCGAAGACCCCGCCCTGACGCGATGCGAGGCACCACAGGAGCCTCGATGAACGCTTTGCCGCAGCAGGACGACGCCGAACCATCCAAACCCGCCGCACGTTGCCGCGCGCACAAGTTCGGCGGCAGTTCGCTGGCCGATGCCGGCCGCATCCGCCATGTGGCCGGCCTCATGCTGGATGCCGACGATCCGCGCCAGGTCGTGGTCGTGTCCGCGATGCAGGGCGTGACCGATGCGCTGATCGGCATCGCCAATGCCGCGGCCGAAGGCAGCGATTGGCGGCCCGCGCTGGAGGCCTTGCGACAGAAACACCTCGATGCCGCGAATGCCCTGCTCGACGCGCCTGCGGACACCCGCGACTGGCTCGACGCGCAATTCGCGCAACTCGCCGAACTGCTGCGTGCGGTCGGCCTGTTGCGGCAGCCGGGGCGCGCCGCGTTCGAACGCATCCAGGGCATGGGCGAGGTGCTGTCCTCGCGCCTGCTGCAGGCGCACCTGCGCGCACGCGGCGGCGATTACGCGCTGCTCGACGCGCGCGAGGTGCTCGTCGTGCAGCCCGGCGAACTCGGGGTGATCGTCGATTGGGAGCAAAGCGCGAAGCGCCTCGCCGCATGGCGCACGGCGCACCCGCAGGCGCGCGCGGTGGCCACCGGTTTCGTCGCCGGCGGCAAGGACGGGCTGCCCACGGTGCTGGGCCGCAACGGCAGCGATTTCTCCGCGGCGATCTTCGCGGCGCTGTTCGATGCCGATGAACTGCATATCTGGTCGGATGTCGACGGCGTGCTGTCCGCCGATCCGCGGCTGGTGCCGGAAGCGGTCTCGCTGACCGCGATGAGCTACCAGGAAGCCTGCGAACTGGCCTACTTCGGCGCCAAGGTGATCCATCCGCAGACGATGACCCCCGCCATCGCGCGCGGCCTGCCGATCCTGATGCGCAATACCTTCAACCCGGACTTCCCCGGCACCCGCATCGATGCCGACGGCGGCGCCGGCGGCCCGGTGAAAGGCCTCACCTTGAACGCCGGGCTTGCGCTGGTCAGCCTGGAAGGCGCCGGCCTGATCGGCGTGCCCGGCACCGCCGAGCGCGTGTTCGCCGCGCTGCATGCGGCGAAGATCTCGGTGGTGATGATCTCGCAAGGCTCGTCCGAGCATTCGATCTGCTCGGTGGTGCGCGAAGCCGATGCCGCCGCCGCGCGCGACGTGTTGCTGGACGAATTCGCGCGCGAGCTCGGCTCGGCGCAGGTGCAAGGCGTGCAGGTCGTACCCGGCATCAGCGTGCTGGCCGCGGTCGGCGACGGCATGGCCGGCACGCCCGGCATCGCCGCGCAGCTGTTCGGTGCGCTGGCACGCGCACGGGTCAACATCCGCGCCATCGCCCAGGGCGCCTCCGAACGCAACATCTCGGTCGCCATCGCCGCCGAAGACCAGACCCGCGCATTGCGTGCGGCGCATGCGGCGTTCTGGCTGTCGCCGCAAACCGTGGCGCTGGCGGTGATCGGCCCGGGCAAGGTCGGCGCCGCCCTGCTCGACCAGCTGCAGGCCGCGCTGCCGCGCCTGCGCAGCGAGGCCAACATCGACCTGCGCCTGCGCGCGTTGGCCACCAGCAGCAAGCTGTGGCTGAGCGAACATCGCGACAGCAAGGACTGGCGCACGCGCATGGAAGAGGCCCCCATCGCGACCGACCTGTCCGCGATCGCCCGCCACCTGCTCGATACCCACATGCCGCACGCGGCGATCATCGACTGCAGTGCCAGCAATGCGGTCGCCGAACACTATGCGGAATGGCTGGCCGCCGGCATCCACGTGATCACCCCCAACAAGCAGGCGGGTGCTGGTCCGCTCGAACGCTATGCAGCCATCCGCAGCGCACGCGCCCACGGCGGCGCGCGCTTCCGCTACGAAGCCACGGTCGGCGCCGGCCTGCCGGTGATCTCCACCTTGCGCGACCTGCTCGACACCGGCGACGCACTCATCGCCATCGACGGCATCTTCTCCGGCACCCTGGCCTGGCTGTTCAACAAATTCGACGGCAGCGTGGCGTTCTCTGAGCTGGTGCGCGAGGCGCATGCGCTGGGCTATACCGAGCCCGACCCGCGCGACGACCTGTCCGGCATGGACGTGGCGCGCAAGCTCACCATCCTCGCCCGCGAGGCGGGCATGCCGCTGTCGCTGCAGGATGTCGAGGTGGAGAGCCTGGTCCCCGCCGCGCTGCGCGATGCCGACCGCGACGGCTTCATGGCCGGCCTGGCGGCGATGGACGCGCCGATGCTGCAACGCCTGCAGGCCGCGCGCGAACGCGGCTGCGTGCTGCGCTACGTCGCCCGCCTGCAGAACGACGGCAGCGCGCGGGTTGCGTTGCTGGAACTGCCGAACGACCATGCCTTCGCCCACCTGCGACTGACCGACAACTGCGTGCAATTCACCACTCGCCGCTACTGCGACAACCCGCTGATCGTGCAAGGCCCCGGCGCCGGCCCGGAGGTCACCGCCGCCGGCGTGTTCTCCGACCTGCTGCGCGTGGCCGGCGCGCTGGGAGCGCGCCTGTGAGCCGCGTCGTGCGGGCGTTCTCGCCGGGTTCCGTGGGCAATATCGGCGTCGGCTTCGACATCATCGGCCACAGCATCGCCGGCATCGGCGATATCGCCACGGTGCGCCGCATCGACGCGCCGACCGTGCGCATCGCCGCCATCCGCGGCGCTGTCACCGACTTGCCGCTCGAAGCCGAGCGCAATACCGGCGGCATGGCGCTGATTTCGCTGCGCGAAGCGCTGGCGTTGCCTTACGGCTTCGAACTCGAAATCGACAAGGGCATTCCGCTCGGCTCCGGGCTGGGCGGTTCCGCCGCGTCCTGCGTCGCCGCGCTGGTGGCGGCGAATGCCCTGCTCGATGCGCCGCTCTCGCCGGAAGCGCTGTATCCGCACGCACTGACCGGCGAAGCGGTGGCCAGCGGCGGCAAGCACGGCGACAACGTCGGGCCGATGCTGCTGGGCGGGCTGGTGCTGGCCACGGCAGAGCGGCTGACCAAGATCCATGTGCCGGCCGACTGGCATGCCGCGGTCGTGCATCCGCATGCGGTGCTGGAAACCAAGCATGCACGCGCCGCCCTCGCCGGCCACTACGCGCTGGGCGAATTCGTGGCGCAGAGCGCGCAACTCGCGCAGGTCTTGCTGGGCTGCGAACGCGGCGATGCGTCGCTGGTGCGCGCCGGCCTCGACGATCTGCTGGTGGAGCCGCGCCGCGCGCCGCTGATCGCCGGCTTCGCCGCGGTCAAGCGCGCCGCACTCGACGCCGGCGCGATGGGCGCCAGCATCTCCGGCGCCGGCCCCAGCGTGTTCGCCTGGTGCGAGGACGAAACCACGGCGCGCACCGCCGCCACGGCGATGGCACGCGCCTTCGCCGATGCCGGCTTCGACAGCGACGCGCACCTCACCCCCGTCGCCGGCCCGGCCGCGCGGGTGCTGGCATGAAGGCGCTGAGCACGCGCGGCAACGCGCCGGCGGTGTCGATCGCCGATGCCATCGCCGCCGGCCTGGCGCCCGATGGCGGCCTGTACATGCCGGACTCGTGGCCGTCGTTCTCGCCAGCGGAGTTCGATGGCGACGAAACCACCGCGCAGGTCGCCATGCGCATGCTGGCGCCGTTCTTCGCCGGCGATGCGCTGGCGCCGGAACTGGCGGCGATCTGCGCGGACGCCTTCCACGTCGAACCGCCGCTGCGCGCGTTCGGGAAGGACGGCGATTTCGTGCTGGAGCTGTTCCACGGTCCCACCGCCGCGTTCAAGGACTACGGTGCGCGCTTCCTGGCCGGATGCCTGGCGGCGCTTCCGCGTGCGGACGGCAAGCCGCTCACCATCGTCGTCGCCACCTCGGGCGATACCGGCGCCGCGGTGGCCGGCGCCTTCCACGGACGGCCCGGCATCCGCGTGGCGATCCTCTATCCCGATGGCCGCGTCTCGCCGCGGCAGGCGCACCAGTTGGGCTGCTTCGGCGACAACATCCGCGCGTTCCGGGTGGACGGCAGCTTCGACGACTGCCAGCGCATGGCCAAGGCGCTGCTGTCGGATGCCGCGTTCCGCGACCAGGTGCCGCTGGGCTCGGCCAACAGCATCAGCCTGGGCCGCCTGTTCCCGCAGGCCGCCTACTATGCGCGCGCCGCGCTGCTGCACTGGCGCGCCACCGGCAACGCGCTGAATTTCGTGGTGCCCACCGGCAACCTGGGCAATGCGCTGGCCTGCCTGCTGGCGAAGCGGCTGGGATTGCCGATCGGCGAGATCGTGCTGGCCAGCAATGCCAACGATGTGCTGCCGGCCTTCTTCGCCGGCGCCGAATACGCGCCGCGCGCCAGCATCGCCACGCTGGCGAACGCGATGGACGTGGGCGCGCCCAGCAATTTCGAACGCCTGCAATGGCTGTATCCGGATGCCGCCGAACTGCGCCGCGTGCTGCGCGCGGAAGCGGTCGGCGACGACGCCATCCGCCAGGCCATCCTGCGCACCCGTGCGACGCGCGAGTACATCGCCTGCCCGCATACCGCCTGCGCCGCCGAGGTGCTGGACCGCCTGCGCGCGCGTGACGAGCAAGGCGACTGGGCGGTGGTCGCCACCGCGCATCCGGCCAAGTTCCCCGAGGTGGTGGAGCCGCTGCTGGGCGATGCGGTGGCCTTGCCGCCCGCACTGCAGGCGATGCTGGATCGCCCCAGCAGCGCCGAGCCGCTGGCCAACAACGAGGACGTCCTGCGCGCGCGATTGCGCGACTGGTGACTCAGCCCGTGGCCTTGAGCCGCGCCAGCGCATCGGCGCGGCCCTGCGCCGGATCGATGATGGGCCGCCGCGGGTAGCCCGGCACGACGATCCCCGCCTCCCACGGCGCGTGGATGGCCGTGGCGTCCAGTCCGGCGAGTTCCGGCAGCCAGCGGCGGATGTAGTCGCCGAGCGGATCGAAGCGGCGCGACTGGGTGACCGGATTGAAGATGCGGAAATACGGCGCGGCGTCCACGCCGGTGCCGGCGACCCATTGCCAGCCGAGCGCGTTGTTGGCCAGGTCGGCATCGACCAGGGTATGCAGGAACCAGGCCGCGCCTTCGCGCCAGTGGATGCCCATGTGTTTGGTCAGCCAGGACGCCACCACCATGCGCACGCGGTTGTGCATGCGGCCGGTGCGCCAGAGCTGGCGCATGCCGGCATCCACCAGCGGCACGCCGGTGCAGCCCTGCCGCCAGGCGCGCAAGCCCGCCGGGTCGCTGCGCCAGGGCAGCGTGTCGAATTTCGGATTGAAGTTCCCGCTGGCGCTGGCCGGCCAGTGCTGCAGGACGTAATAGGCGAACTCGCGCCAGCCCAATTCGGCGATGAACTTGCCGGCGCCGGGCCCGCCGCGTTCGCGTGCCGCCTGCAGCACCTGGCCGGGACCGATCTCGCCGAAATGCAGATGCGGCGAGAGCAACGAGGTGGCATCCAGCGCCGGCAGGTCGCGGTGTTCGGGATACGCGTCGAGGCCGTCGAGGAACGCCCGCAGGCGCGCATGCGCTCCCGCCTCGCCGGGCAGCGTGCGGTCGAAGAAGGCCGCGTCCCAGGCGGGCTTGGGTGCCGCGATCGCGCGCTTCGCATCCGCCAGCGATGCCGGCAGCCCGATGCAGGCCAAGCGTTCCGGCGCCGGCCGCGGGCGATGCCGCCAGGTCGGCAACGCCGCCTTGAAGAACGGCGTGAACACGCGATACGGCGCTTCGGCGCGGGTGCGCACCGCATCGGCATCGGTCAGCATGCGCCCGCCCGCGCGGCGCATCGCCACGCCATCGGCGGACAGGCGCCTGGCGATGCGCGCATCGCGGGCGTCGGCATCCGGCTCGTGCAGCGCGCTGATGTGCACGGCGCTGGCGCACGCGTCCGCGGCGAGCCGCGGCAACAGGACTTCGGCGTCGCCGGCCAGCACATGCAGTTCGCCGCCGCGCATGGCGATGTCCGCGGCCAGCGCGGCCAACGAACGCCGCAGCCAGGCGCGCGAGGCGCTGTAGGGCGCGTCGTCCTCGTCGATGTAGACCAGCAGCAGCGCATCGTGCGACTGCAGCGCGCGTTCCAGCGCGGGATGGTCGGCCAGGCGCAGGTCGCGGCGGAACCAGACGATGCCGGTGTTCATCGGTCCTTCGCGGCGCCCGATTGCGGGACCATGCGCAGCTTGCCCGTGTCGTAGCCCAGCGCCTCGATCCTGGCGATGGCGGCGTCCAGCTGCTCCTTCGGCAATGCCGGCGTGCGCGCCATCAGCCAGACATAGTCGCGTTTGCTGCGCCCGACGATCGTGCGCGAGTAATCCGGCGCCAGGTCCACGATCACGTACTCGGCCTTGATCGGCCACACGAACTGCATGCCCCATACGGCGTTGTGGCTGCCTTCCACCACGGTGCCGACCGGCTCCATCGTCTCGATGGGCGCATCGAAGCTGCCCTTGCGCTGCCTGAAGGTGGTGCGGATCCTGCCGTCGCCGTCCAGGCGATAGGACTCGACGGCGTCGTAGGCGTCCTTTTCCGGCCGCGACGGGATGTGCGCGATCACGTACCAGTCGCCCATGAAGCGCGGCAGGTCGACCGAGGCCACCGGCGGGATGGCGGGTTCCTGGGTGGCGCAGGCGCCGAGCAGCGTCGCGAGCGCGGCGGCGAGGATCGAGCCCTCCTTCATCGTCATGCCTCCCTGGCGAAACGGTAGTGGGCGACCATCCATTCGCGGCCGTGGTCGTAACCGAACAGTTCCGCGCAGCTCATCCAGAACATCCGCCAGCGCTGCCACCACAGGCCGGCGGCATCGCCATAGGCCTGGCGCAGGATCGGCATCACCTCGTCGCGGCGCGCGTCCTGGTTGGCCAGCCAGTGGTTGGCGGTGCGCTGGTAATGGGTGCCGTCGACCAGCCAGCGGTCCTCGATGCGCAATGCGTCCTGAAACCACAGCAGGGTATCGGCGGCCGGCATCAGCCCGCCGGTGAAGAAGTGGCGGCCCATCCAGTTGTCGTCGCCCGCGGTCTCGAACGGATAGGCCAGGGTGCGATGGCAGAAGATGTGCACGAACAGCTTGCCGCCGGGCCGGAGCCACGTGCCGATGCGCGCGAGCAGCGTTGCGTAGTTGCGCATGTGCTCGAACATCTCCACCGACACGCAGCGGTCGAACGCCTGCGCGGGCAACTGCAGCGCGTTCGCGTCGCGGGTCAGCACGCGCACATTGGCGTGGCCACGCTCGCGGCAGCGCGCCTCGATGAACTGCCGTTGCGGCGCCGAGTTCGACACCGCGGTGATCCGCGCATCGGGAAAGCGTTCCGCCATCCACAGGGTCAGCGAACCCCATCCGCAGCCCAGTTCCAGGATGTCCTGGCCATCGGCCAGCTGCGCGCGTTCGCCGTACAACGCCAGCATCGCTTCTTCCGCCTGTGCCAGGGACTCGTCGCCCGTCGGGTAGAAGCAGCCGGAGTATTTCAGGCGCGGGCCCAGGCAGCGCTCGAAGAAGCCCGGCGGCAGTTCGTAGTGCTGGCGGTTGGCGGCATCCACGTGCAGCGCCACCGCGCTTTGCCGCAAGTCCGCGACCAGCGCCGAATGCCGGCGCGCGGCGGCATCGGGGTCCAGCGCATGTTCCTCGCGCAGGCGTTGCGCGCACAGCCGGCGGATGCCCGCGCGCAGCAGGGCGTCCGGCAGCTGGCCGCGCTCCGCCAGCCCCAGCAGGCCGGGCGCGGCGCGGTCGTCCTGCGGCTGCATCGCCTCGACGGTTGCGTTCATCGTTCCTCCTTGGGAAACCACGGGATCAGCATCGGCGTGCTGCGCTGGTAGCGCGCATAGTCCTCGCCGCGCGTGCGCAGGGCCTGGGCTTCGGTGAACGGCACGCCGCTGAGGAAGCGCAGGAACAGGTACATCACCACCGGTCCGCTCCATGCCAGCCACGCGAGCGGCGAGCCCGCCGCCAGCAGCACGTAGGCGAACCAGTGCAGCCATTCGAAGAAATAATTGGGATGCCGCGAATAGCGCCACAGTCCCGCGCGGCAGGCCTTGCCGCTGTTGGCGGGATCGGCGCGGAAACGCGAGAGCTGGCGATCGGCGATGGCCTCGCCGGCCACGCAGGCGATCCACACGGCGATGCCGGCCATGAACCACGCGTTCCAGTGCGCCACCGGGTTGGCGGCCACCGCCAGGAACGGCAACGCGAACAAGGCGACCAGCAGCGCCTGGAACTGGAACATCGTCAGCCACTTCAGCGGCGCATCGCCCCAGCGCTTGCGCAACTGCGCGTAACGACCGTCCTCGGCCTCGCCGCGCACGCGGTGCAGCAGGTGCAGGCCCAGGCGCAGCCCCCACAGACCGCCGAGCGCTGCCAACAACAGGCGCGGCAACAAGGCGCCCTGGCCCGTGGCCGCCGTCAGCACGGCCGCACCGCCGACGCCGAACGACCACACCACATCGACGATGCCGGCATTGCGCGTGCGCTGCTGGCGCCGCCAGGCAAGCGCCTGCGCGACCGCCGCCAGCGACCAGACCAACAGGAGTTGCTGCCACGGGTTCATGCGTGCGCCTCGCGTTGCAGGAGAAGCGGCCGTTGGGCGATGCGCAGCAGCAACGGCAACGCGATCGCCCAGGCCAGGCCGAGCATCAGCACGCCCCGCCAGACCGGCGCCGCGAACGCGACCGCGCCGAACCCGCGCGCCGCGCCCAGGTAGGCCAGCGGCGCGCCCACCCCGGCGAATGCCGCGGCCGTCCAGGGATGCCGCGCGAACCATGCCATCGAATGGTTGAGGGTCAAGGCGAACGCGCCCCACAACGCCACGATCCAGGCAGGCGCCGGCCATCCCGGCGGTGTCGCCGCATGCTGCAGGAGGCCCGCCAGCGACAGGCCCGCTTCGATGGAAAGGCCGCAGGCCAACGCCGCGACCAGCACGCGCGCGTCATCGCCGCGTCGCCGCGACACGCCGAGTTGCAAGGCCAGGAACGCCGCGCAGGCGAGCACGCCCAGCCAGGGCATGCCGCGCCCCGCGCTCCACACGGTGGCGAACCATGCGGCCTGGTAACCGAGCAGGTTGGCCCAGTTCGCCATCTCAGGCTTCCAGCAGGCCGGGCAGATAGGACGCGCCGCGATACCCCGGCTTGGCCAGCAACAGGTGGGCCACGCCGATGGAGCGCTCCAGGAAGCCGCCTTCGCAATAGGCCAGGTAGAACGCCCACATGCGCAGGAAGCGTTCGTCGTGGCCCTGCGCGCGCGCCTGCTCGCGATTGGCCAGGAAGCGCAGGCGCCAGTCGCGCAGGGTGCGCGCATACGAAGGCCCGAAGTCCTCCAGGTGCACCAGCGCCAGGTCGCTGCTGCGCGCCTTCGCGTCCAGCAGCGCGGCAATGGAGGGGATGAAGGAGCCGGGGAAGATATGGCGCTTGATGAAATCCACCGATCGCAGCGCCTGCGCATAGCGGTGGTCCTCGATGGTGATCGCCTGCACCAGGCCCAGGCCGTCCGGCTTGAGCAGGCGGCCCAGGGTGGAAAAATAGGCCTGCATGTACTGCGCGCCGATGGCCTCCACCATTTCGATCGAGACCAGCTTGTCGTACCGCCCCTGCAGGTCGCGGTAGTCGGACAGCAGCACGGTGACGCGTTCCTGCAGGCCGGCCTGGGCGACGCGCTGCGAGGCCAGCGCGTGCTGCTCGCGCGAGATGGTGGTGGTGGTCACGCGGCAGCCGCGGCTGCGCGCCGCATGCAGGGCGAACCCGCCCCAGCCGGTGCCGATCTCCACCACGTGGTCGCCGGGCAGGATCCCCAGCTTGTCGCAGATGCGGTCCAGCTTGCGGGTGGAGGCCACCTCCAGCGTGTCGTCCTCGCCCGCGTACAGCGCCGACGAGTACATCAGGTCGTCGGACAGGAACAGGCGGAAGAAATCGTTGCCCAGGTCGTAATGCGCGGCGATGTTGCGGCGCGACCCTTCGCGGGTGTTGCGGCGCAGTGCGTGCAGCGCGCGCATCGCCCAACCGCCCAGCCGCGCCGCGCCGCCTTCCATGCCGTCCAGCAGGTCGCGGTTGCGCACCAGCAGGCGCACCAGCCCGACCAGGTCGTCGCAGTCCCAGTCGCCGTCCATGTACGACTCCGCCGCGCCCACGCTGCCGTTGCCGGCGAGAGCGCGATAGAAGCCGGCGTCGCGCACCTGCACGCGCACGCTCGGGATGCCGGCGGTGGGCTCGCCCACGCGGGCGTCCCCCAGCGGGTCGACCAGCACGATGTCGCCCTGGCGCAGGCCGTCGAGTTGCCGCAACAGGCGCGCGCGCAGGGCGCGGTCCAGCGCGCCGAAACCGGAGGCCGCGCGTGGTTGGACGATGCTGTTCATGCGCGATGCCCCGCGTTGGAAGGATGGTCGTGGACCGGCGTGCGCTTCAGCCAAAGCCGCAGCGCCTGCCAATGGATGCCGGCGATGACCCGGGCGGTCATCAGCGGATAGCGCCACAACACGCGCGCCAGGCCGGCCGCATCCAGCCTCCGCCGTTGCAGCGCCAGGGTGGCGTCGAATTCGCGCACGTCGCCGTCGCACACGTCCATGTGCACGCGCAGGTCCTTGCCCGGCGGCGTGAACGACCACGCGTAGCGGCGCGCCATCGCCATGAACGGCGAGACGTGGAAGGCCTTGTCGAAATCCCAGTGCAGCGCCCTGCCCCGGCGCCGCGCGGCGGACACCGGCAGCACGTAGGCATGGCGCTGCTTCCACGGCGTGTTGGTGATCTCGGCCACGATCGAATGCAGCGCGCCTTCGCCGTCGTGGCAGTAATAGAAAGCGACCGGGTTGAAGCTGTAGCCGGCGTAACGCAAGTGGGCGAGCAGGCGGACCGGACCGGCCGGCAGTTCGCCGGTCGCCGCCTGCACGCGCTCGCGCACGGCCTGCGCCAGCGGCATGGCGGGATCGCCCAGGAAATCCTCGCGCCGGAACGACGCCAGGTTCGAGCGCTCGACAGACCATAGCCAGCGCTCGCGGAACACCGCATCGAGTTCGTCCAGGTCCAGGTAGAGCTGGGCCATGCGGTAGTCGAAGCCATGCGTGGTCGGCGCATGCCGGCGATGCGTCACCCGGCCTTCGTAGATCGCACTGGCCAGCGCGCTCACGCGGCTGCCTCCAGCGGGGCCGCGATCTCGCGCTTCCAGCCCGACGCCGCCCACGGCACCCCCAACCCCGCCGCGACTTCCACGCCGCTGCGCATGCCGTCCTCGTGGAAGCCCCAGCCCCAGTACGCGCCGGCGAACCAGGTGCGGCGCTGGCCCTGGATCTCGCGCTTGCGCGCCTGCGCCGCGACCGAGGCATGCGTGTACACCGGATGGTGGTAACTGCGCCGGGCCAGGATGCGGGCCGGGTCGATGTCCTGGGTGCGGTTGAGCGTCACCACCAGCGGCGTGTCGCCGGGCAGGCCCTGCAGCAGGTTCATGCAATAGCTGACCGTGCAGGCATCCGCCGGGTCTGCGGGCAGATGCGCATTCCACGCCGCCCACGCCTTGCGCGCACGCGGCAGCAGGCGCGCGTCGGTATGCAGTACGGTCTCGTTGGGCTGGTAGGCGATCGCGCCCAGCAGATCGCGCTCCGCATCGCTGGCGTCGTCGAGCAGGGCCAGCGCCTGGTCGCTGTGGCAGGCCAGCACGACCTGGTCGAAGCGTTCGATCCCGCCATCCAGCCGCAGCGTCACCCCGCGTTCGTCGCGCGCGATCCCGCGCACCGGGGCACGCAGGCGCACCTGCACGTCCCAGCGCGCGCGCAGGGCATCGACGTAGCGGCGCGAGCCGCCATCGACCACGCGCCATGGCGGCCGCCCGGCCAGCTGCAGCATGTGGTGGTTGGCCATGAACCGGACCAGGTATTGCGCCGGGAAGTCGAGGATGCCGGCCGCCGGCGAAGACCACAGCGCGCTGGCCATCGGCACCAGGTGCTGGTCGCGGAAGGCCGCGCCGTAGCGGTGGGCGTCGAGGTACTCGCCGATCGACGGCCCCTGCCCCGGCGCATCGAGCAATGCGGGCGCTTCGCGATAGAACCGCGCCAGGTCGCGCAACATGCCCCAGAAGCGCGGCGAGGCCAGGTTGCGGCGCTGGCAGAACAGGCCATCCAGCGAGGTCGCGTTGTATTCCAGGCCGCTGCGCGCGTCCTGCACGGAGAAGCTCATGGTGGTCGGGCGCGTGGCGACGCCGAGCTCGTCGAACATCCGCGTCAGCAGCGGGTAATGCGCCGGGTTGTGCACGATGAAGCCGGTATCGACCTGCAGTTGCCGGCCATCGACCTCGACGCGGTGGGTATCGGTATGCCCGCCCAGGCGATCGTCGGCTTCCAACAGCACGACCTCGTGCCGCTGCGACGACAGCCATGCCGCGGACAGGCCCGATATCCCGCTGCCGACCACCGCGATGCGCATCAGCGGCCGCCCCGCGCACGCGCCAGCACGGCGGCGGGCACCGGCTTGAGGTCGTGGACGATGCGCAGGGCCTGCAGGGCGCGCAGGCCGTACCAGGTGATGTCGATTTCCCACCAGCGGAAGCCCTGGCGCGCGCTGCCGGGGAAATGATGGTGGTTGTTGTGCCAGCCCTCGCCGAAGGTCAACAGCGCCAGCCACAGGTTGTTGCGGCTGTCGTCGCGGGTCTGGAAGCGGCGCCGGCCCCAGCGGTGGGCCAGCGAATTGATGGTGACCGTGGCGTGGAACAGGGCCACGGTGGAGACGAAGAAGCCCCAGACCAGCAACTGCGGGCCGTTGGCGCCCAGCGACGGCGCCCAGCGCGCGAGCGCTTCGCCCGCGACGTACAACGCCGCGGCCAGCGCCACCGGCACGGCGGTGTCCCAGCGGTCCAGCCAGCGCAGTTCCGGGAATTTCAGCAGGTCGCCGATCCGCGAGGTGTCGGTGCGGAAGCCGCCGCGGGTCAGGAACCAGCCGACATGGCTGCGCCAGAAGCCCTTGCGCGGCGTGTGCGGGTCGCGCGCGGTGTCCGCATGCACGTGGTGGTGGCGATGGTGGGCGGCCCACCACAACGGACCGCGCTGCACCGAAGCCGCGCCCAGCAGCGCGAACGCGAACTGCACCGGACGCGAGGCGCGGAAGGTGCGATGGGAGAAATAGCGGTGGTAGAAGCCGGTGATGGCGAACATCCGCAGCGCATACAGCGCCAGCGCGACCCACAGCGCGGTGGCCGACACGCCGACCGCGAACACGGCGAGGCATGCGAGGTGCATGCCGATGAAGGGAAGCGCGCGCAGCCAATCGATGCGGTCGTCGTCGGCGCCGGCATCGCCCGCGTCCGCCACTGCGGCCGTGTCGAGCCAGCCGCGCAGCGCCGCCAGCGCCCTGTCGCCCCGATGGTTCCGTCCCGCCGCGTCCCTGGCCGCCATCGCCTTCTCCCGTGTGCGTCCCTGCCTACGCAGCCGGGCGCGGATCGGATGCAAGGCGCGCATCAGATCGCGCAACGCCCGCGCAGCGGGTCGCCGCGCAGCGCCGCGACCTGCGCGTCGTCGACGGCACGCGCGCGCGGCTCGAAGGCGATCCGCACCTGCGGATTGCCGCCACGCGCGTCGCGGATGTTGCCGGTGCCGGCGAATTCCAGCAGCCTGCGGTCGTCGCGCGCGTACACCAGGCGCACCTCCGGCACGACGAAGCCGAACCAGCTGTCCAGGCGCATGCGCAGGCGTTCCGCGGGGATGCCGCGCCAGTCCAGGCTGCCGGCGCGCTGCACCCGCAGCGGATAGAAGCGCTGCCGGCTGGGCACCAGGAAGTGCAGGCGCAGCGCCTGCCCGCGCATCAGCGCGTCCCAGTTCGCGCGCACCGCGGCGTCGAAACCGGCATCCGCCACGCCATCCGCGGGCACGCGCACGCTGCGCTCGCTGCGATCGCCGTCCGCGCCCGCATAGGCGGTGCGGGTGCCGCTGCCGGCATGCAGTCCCTCGGCATAGCCGCGCCCGTCCTCCAGCGCGAATGCGGGTGCGGCCGATCCACCCTGCACATGCTTGCGCGCGAACGCCGCGCCATCGGGGCAGCGGTACGCCACCCAGCGCTCGCTGCGCGCGCCCGCGCGGATGAAGTGCGATTCGCGGTACAGCAGGCGCGCGTCCTCGGCGCTGCGCACTTCGGCGTCGCGTCGCTGCCAACCGGCGGCATCCGCCGCGTGCAGCGGCGGCATCGCCAGCATCGCAAGGCCGGGAAGCAGGATTGCGCGCATGTGCGGTTCCGTGATCGCCCATCCCGCCTACGCGGCAAGGCGCGATCCGGATGCGCGCGGCTCAGGCCGTCGTGCTCAGATCCCGAACAGCGGCTGCAAGCGGCGCGCGAACCAGCCCGGGAAGCGCAGCGGCGCATCCAGCGCGGACACGCAGATGCAGGCTTCGCCGGGCGCGGTCACCGGCTGGTGCTCGGTATCGGCGTCGAGGTCGGCGACGTCGCCGGCCGCGAAGTGCCCCAGCGCATCGTCGTAGGCGCCGCGCACGATCTGGGTCAGCTCGCTGCCCTGGTGCCCGTGCACCGGCATGCGCCGGCCAGGCCCGATCCGCAGCAGCAACATGGTCCCGCCGCTCGGGCCGAGGGTCCTGATGTAGTGCATCCCCGGCCCCATCCAGCGCCATTTCAGCGCCCGCCAGGATGCGCCGAAATAGGGATGCAGCGGCGCCGGCAGGCGATCGGGATCGCCGTCGGCGTTCGCCGGCGCGGCGGGCTGCGGTGCGGGTTCGTCCAACCGCGCCAGCATGGCGTCGCGCAATCGCGCGTGCTGCGCGCCCTGCGCATGCGCGGGATGCTGCTGTTCGACCAGCACCCCGCCGATCGCGTCGGCGCGGGCCAGGCTGGCCCGGCACTCGGCGCAGCCGGCAAGGTGCAGCGCCACCACCGCGGACATCTCCGGCGACAGCGCGCCCGCCGCGTGGCTGACCAGGGTGGCGGCATCCAGGTGATGGCGCGGGCTCACGGCTCGCCTCCCATTTCGCCCTGCAGGCGCAGGAAAGCGCGGCGCACATGCGATTTCACGGTGCCCAGCGGCATCCCCAGTTCGCTTGCGATCTGCTGGTGGCTCTTGGCTTCGAAATAGGACATGCGGATCAACCTGGCCTGCACCGGCGGCAGCGCCTCGATCCGGCGCTGCAGTTGCACCTGGTCCGCGTGCGCCTCGGTGGTGCCCGGGTCGGCCTCCCATTCGGCGTCGATCGCCTGCTCGCCGACCTGCGGATGCCCGGCCTCGCGGCGCAGGCGGTCGATCTGCAGGTTGCGCGCGATCCGGAACAGCCAGGTGGCCAGCGCGCTGCGCGCCGGATCGTAGCTGGAGGCGCGCTGCCACAGGCGCAGCAGCGATTCCTGCGCCAACTCCTCGGCCACCGCCTCGGGCACGCCCACCCCGCGCAGGTACAGGCACAGGCGCGGCATGAAGTGGTCGTAGATGCGCAGGAAGCAGTCGCGGTCGCGCCGCCCCGCCACCGCCGCCATCTCGTCGGACCAGTCCCTGGCTTCCTGCCCGGTGGCGGCGGACGCGGACATGCGCCTAGCCGCCTCGAAGGGCGCGGGACGCTCGCTGGGCGCGGGCTGGGGCATCAGGCATGGCCGCAAGGGTAGCAATGCCGATGCCTACGCAGGATGCGGCCGATCGGATGCAGGGGCGTCACGCGGGTTGGCCTGACCCGGCCCGGCTGCGATAATCGTCACGGTTTAGCCAGTGTTCTGGCCCCGTAGCTCAGCTGGATAGAGCGGTCCCCTCCTAAGGGACAGGTCGTGCGTTCGAATCGCGCCGGGGTCGCCATCCGCAATCGCAATACGCCTCCCCGCCATGCGCGGGGCATGGCCACACCCGGAGTAACGCAATGTCCCACCCCGTCCTCACCGCGCTCGGCCTGCAGGCCGTCGAATCCGGCACCTACCTCGGCAATGGCGAATGGTCGAAGACCAGCGATGCCGGCGTGCTGGAACCGGTCAACCCGACCACCGGCGAGGTGCTGGGCCGCGTGCAGGCCTCCTCCAAGGCCGATTACGACACCATCGTCGAGCGCGCCCAGGCCGCGTTCAAGGTCTGGCGCACCACCCCGGCGCCGCGCCGCGGCGAGGCGATCCGCCTGTGCGCGGATGCGCTGCGCGCGCACAAGGACGCACTGGGCTCGCTGGTCGCGCTGGAAATGGGCAAGTCCAAGCCGGAAGGCGACGGCGAAGTGCAGGAAATGATCGACATCGGCGAATTCGCCGTCGGCCTGTCGCGCCAGCTGTACGGCCTGACCATGCATTCCGAGCGCCCCGGCCACCGCATGTACGAGCAGTGGCACCCGATCGGCCTGGTCGGGATCATCAGCGCATTCAACTTCCCGGTCGCGGTCTGGGCCTGGAACAGCTTCGTGGCGGCGGTGTGCGGCGACATCAGCATCTGGAAGCCGTCGCCGAAGACCCCGCTGTCGGCCATCGCCAGCATGAAGATCTGCAACGAGGCGCTGCGCAAGGGCGGCTTCCCGGACATCTTCTTCCTGTTCAACGACGCCGGCAGCGAGCTGGCGCAGCAGTTCGTCGACGACAAGCGCATCCCGCTGATCAGCTTCACCGGCAGCACCAAGGTCGGCCGCATGGTCGGCGAGAACGTGGCGCGCCGCATGGGCCGCAGCCTGCTGGAACTGGGCGGCAACAACGCGATCATCGTCGACGAAACCGCCGACCTGAAGCTGGCGATCCCGGCGATCGCGTTCGGCGCGGTCGGCACCGCCGGCCAGCGCTGCACCACCACCCGCCGCCTGATCGTGCATGAATCGGTGTACGACGACGTGCTGGCCAAGCTGATCGCCGCCTACAAGCAGGTCGAAGGCAAGATCGGCGATCCCACCGACCCGAAGAACCTGATGGGCCCGCTCAACAGCAAGGACGGCGTGGACGCCTACCTCGACGCCATCGCCAAGGCCAAGGCCGCGGGTGGCAAGGTCGAGACCGGCGGCGAAGCGATCGACCGCCCCGGCAACTTCGTGCTGCCGGCGATCGTCACCGGCCTGAAGAACACCGATGAGATCGTCCAGCACGAGACCTTCGCGCCGATCCTGTACGTGATGAAGTACACCGACCTGGCCGACGCCATCGACATGCAGAACGCGGTGCCGCAGGGCCTGTCGTCCTCGATCTTCACCACCAACCTGAAACGCGCGGAAGCCTTCCTGTCCGCGGCCGGCAGCGACTGCGGCATCGCCAACGTCAACATCGGCACCAGCGGCGCCGAGATCGGCGGTGCGTTCGGCGGCGAGAAGGAAACCGGCGGCGGCCGCGAATCCGGCAGCGACGCCTGGAAGGCCTACATGCGCCGGCAGACCAATACCATCAACTACTCCGACGCGCTGCCGCTGGCGCAGGGCATCAAGTTCGACCTCTGAGGCCAACGCCATGAATGCCAACCTCCGCCAGACCAGCACGCTCGCCATCATCAGCCTCGTCTCCGGCATCCTCGGCTGGACGCTGCTGCCGTTCCTCGGCAGCATCGCCGCGGTGATCTTCGGCCACATGGCGCGCGGCGAGATCCGCCGCCAGCCCGACCGCCTCGAAGGCGACGGCCTGGCGGTCGCCGGCCTGGTGCTGGGCTACCTCTCGATCGCGCTGGCGGTGCTGGTGGTGGTCGCGATCTTCCTGCTCTTCGGCGGCCTTGCGGCGTTCCTCGCGTTCGCGAACCACTGACCCTTGTACGGACTCGCCCGCCCGTTCCTGTTCGCCTTCGATGCCGAGCGTGCGCACGGCCTCGGCCTGGCGTCGATGGAGGCCGCCTACCGCAGCGGCCTGAACCCGCTGTTGGCGGCCGCCGCCAAGCCGCTGCCGACCAAGGCGTTCGGGCTGACCTTCCAGAATCCGGTCGGCCTGGCCGCCGGCCTGGACAAGAACGGCGCGCACATCGACGCGCTGATGGCGCTGGGCTTCGGCTTCATCGAGATCGGCACCACCACGCCGCGCGCGCAGCCGGGCAATCCCAGGCCGCGCATGTTCCGCCTGCCGCAACACGAGGCCATCATCAACCGCCTCGGCTTCAACAACGAGGGCGTGGATGCGCTGGTGCGCAATGTCGAACGTTCGCGCCGCGACCGCGCCCTGCTCGGCATCAACATCGGCAAGAACAAGGACACGCCGAACGAATCGGCGGAGGCCGATTACCTGTTCTGCCTGGAACGCGTGTACCCGCTGGCGGACTACGTCACGGTCAACATCTCCTCGCCGAACACCGCCGGCCTGCGCGAACTGCAGGAAGAACAGGCGCTGCGGCGGCTGGTCGGCACCCTGCGCGAGGCGCAGGAGAAGCTCGGCGCGCAGCACGGCAAGCGGGTGCCGATGCTGGTCAAGATCGCACCCGACCTCAGCGACAGCGACATCGACGCCGCCGGCCGCGTGCTCGGCGACCTGCAGGTGGACGGGGTGATCGCCGGCAACACCACCATCTCGCGCGACGGCGTGGAAGGCGCGCGCCATGCCGATGAAGTCGGCGGCCTGTCCGGCGCGCCGCTGATGGGCAAGTCCACCGCGGTGCTGCGCATGCTGCGCACGCGCCTGCCCGAATCCATCCCGCTGGTCGGGGTGGGCGGCATCCTGCACGGCGCGGACGCCGCCACCAAGCAGGCGGCGGGCGCGACCCTGGTGCAGCTCTATACCGGCCTGGTCTATCGCGGCCCGGCCTTGATCGGCGAATGCGTGGACGCGCTGCGCCGGCGCAAGGAAGCCCCCAGCAGCACCCCGCTGCCGCTGGCATGACCACGGGTTTCCGCCTCGTCGAGAACGCGCGCCTGGATGCGCGCAACACCTTCGGCGTGCACGCCACCGCACCGATGCTGGTCGAGGTCGCGGATGCCGCCGCGCTGCCCGAACTGTTCGGCTACGCGATGCTGCGCGACGGCCCGGTACTGGTGCTGGGCGGCGGCAGCAACCTGCTGTTCGCCGGCGATCCGCCGGGCGCGGCGTTGTCGCTGACCGCGCAACGCATCGAAATCGTCGAAGACGCGGGCGATGCCGCCATCGTCCGCGCCGATGCCGGCGTGGTCTGGCACGACTTCGTGCTGTGGACGCTGGGCCACGGCCTGTGCGGCCTCGAGAACCTGTCGCTGATCCCGGGCACGGTCGGCGCCGCGCCGATCCAGAACATCGGCGCCTATGGCGTGGAAGTGCGCGACTGCATCCATGCGGTGGACGCCTTCGACCGCCGCAGCGGCAGCTTCGTGCGCTTCACCGCCGCCGAATGCGCATTCGCCTACCGCGATTCGCTGTTCAAGCGCGATCCCGAGCATTACATCGTGACCGCGGTGGAGTTCGCGCTGTCGCGCACGCCGGCACTGAAGCTGGAGTACGCCGGCATCGCCGAGGAATTGCAGGCGATGGGCATCGACGGCTCGCCGCGCGCCTCGCAGGTGGCCGAAGCGGTGATCCGCATCCGCCAGCGCAAGCTGCCCGACCCGGCGCTGCTGGGCAATGCCGGCAGCTTCTTCAAGAACCCGATCGTGCCGCTCGCGCAGGCGGAGGCATTGCTCGCCGCACACGCGTCGATGCCGGTGTTCCGCGGTGCCGGCGAGGACAGCCGCAAGCTGTCCGCGGCCTGGTTGATCGACCAGTGCGGCTGGAAGGGCTACCGCGATGACGACGGCGATGCCGGCGTGTCCGCCGCGCATGCGCTGGTGCTGGTCAACCACGGCCATGCCACTGGGGCGCAACTGCTGGGCCTCGCCCGTCGCATCGCGGCGTCGGTGCAGGGGCGCTTCGGCGTGGCGATCGAGCCCGAACCGCGCATCATCGGCGCGAGCTGGTGAGCCACGCCCGATCGTGAACACGCAACTGCGCGCCGCGCTGTTGATGCTGGCCAGCACCTTCGGCTTCGGCCTGATGGCGATCTGCATCCGCCTGGCCTCGCAGACCGAACCGACCTGGGAAGTGGCGTTCTTCCGCAACGCCTTCGGCCTGCTGTCGCTGCTGCCCATGCTGCTGTGGCCGGTGCTGCGCCAAGGCGGCCAGCGCCCGCTGGCGCGCTTCGCCGCGCACGTGCGCACCACCCAGCTGCCGCGCTATTTCATCCGTTGCGGGATCGGCATCGTCAGCATGTTCTGCGGGTTCTGGGCGATCGGCCACCTGCCGCTGGCGCAGGCGATCTCGCTGGCGTATTCCTCGCCGATCTTCATCACCATCGCCGCCGCGCTGTGGCTGGGCGAACGCGTGCGCCTGCGCCGCTGGGCGGCGGTCGCGGCCGGCTTCGTCGGCGTGCTGGTGATCGTGCAGCCGTGGTCGCACGCGTTCACCGGCGGCACCCTGGTCGCGGTGGGCGCGGCGATGATGAACGCGCTGGTCGCGATCCAGATCAAGCAGCTGTCGCGGGTGGACAAGGCCGACACCATCGTGTTCTGGACCTACGTGCTGTGGGTGCCGATGTCGCTGCTGCCCGCGCTGTTCGTCTGGCACCCGCCGCAGGGCATCGCCTGGCTGTGGCTGGCGCTGTCCGGCGTGCTCGGCACCGTCGGCCAGGTGCTCTGGACGCGCGCGCTGAAGCTGGGCGAGGTATCGGCGCTGACCCCGATCAGCTTCGTGCAACTGCCGATCGTGACCTTGGCCGGCTGGCTGCTGTTCGCCGAGGCCGTCGATGGCGACACCCTGCTCGGCGCGGCGATCATCCTCTCCGCGACTTTCTACATCGCCCAGCGCGAGGCGCGGTTGGCGCGCCAGGCCGCCTCGCAGGCGCCGAGCGAAGCCGCCAAACCTGGCGAATGACTCAGTGCGCGCCGGCCTGCGCGGCCTGCGCTTCCTCGCGTTCGGTTTCGATGATGTCCTTGCGCTTGGCCGCGCGTTCCTCGTCCAGGCTGTCCGCCCTGGCCTGCAGCAGCGGCGTGATGTAGCGCGCGCGCAACGCGTCGGCGCCCGCGCGGTCGCCCTGCCGGCGCAGCAATCCTTCCAGTTGCCAGGCCGCGTCGATGGTGCGCGCTGCGTCCGCGCCCAACGCGCCTTCGCGCAGCGCGAGCAACTCGCGGTACGAGGCGATGGCGAGCGCGTGGTCGCCGAGTGCGTCGGCGGCCTGGGCGCGGATGTCGTAGCCCATGTGCACCTGCGGGTGCTTGTCGCCGAGCACCTTGTGCGCAAGCGGCAGGATGCGGTCCAGCTGCACGAGCGCAGCCTTCGCCTGGCCGGCCTGGTACAGGGTGGCGCCGCGGTTGAGTTCGATGAACAGCGTGTCCGGATGCGCCGGCCCGAGCAGGCGGCTGCGGGCCGCGGCGACCTGCCCTTGCAACGCGATCGATTCGTCGAAGCGCTTCAGGCGCGCAAGGATCGAGGACAGGTTGAGCTTGGCGCGCAGGGTCTGCGGATCGTCCGCGCCCAGCACGCGCGCGCGCGCCTCGGCCACCGCCTCGGCGATCGGCAGCGCATCCGCCGGCTTGCCGCTGTCGTTGAGCATGTTGCCGAGGTTGCCGCGCTCGCCCAGGGTGGTCGGGTGTTCGGCGCCGAGCCGGCGCGTCTGCGTCGCCACCAGGCTGCGCTGCAGGGCGACCGCGCCGTCCTTGTCGCCGGTCATGATCCGCATCACCGCCAGGTTGTGCTGCGCCGACAGGGTGTCCGCGTGGTCCGCGCCCAGCACCTGCATGCGCATCGGCACCAGCGCTTCCATCAGCGCGCGGCCGGCCTGCGCTTCGCCCATGCGCCCGAGCAGGATGGCGAGGTCGTTGGTGACTTCCATCGTGGTCGGGTCGCGCTCGCCGCGCAGTTCGATGGCGTCGCCGCGCAGGCCTTCCATCAGCTTGCGCGCACGCGGGCGGTCGCCCAGCGCGGCGATCGCCTCGGCCTCGCCGAGCCGCAGCTTCAGCCGCACCGGTTCGCCCAGCGGCAGGCGCGCGGCATCGCGCAAGGCGGCCTGCACCAGTGCCAGCGCATCCTTGGGTTCGGCCGCCTCCAGCATCGCCGCTGCCTGCTGCTGCCGCGCGCGCAGCGTTTCCGGCGCCGCCGCGCCCAGCGCGCCGGCGCGGTAAGCGGCGACCCGGGCGAAGATGCGCGCCGCGTCCTTCGGCAGGCCCAGCGCCAGCCGCACCTTCGCCACCGATTCGCGCAGGTCGGCGGCCAGCGCCGGCTCGCGGGCGAAATCGCGGGCGATCGCGCGTTCGGCATTGGCGAGGATGTCGCGGTCGACCAGGCCGCGGGCGATATCGGCGGTGCTGGCGTGCGCCAGGCCCAGCTCGAACCCCGGCAGGTCGGCGGCCGCCTGCTGCGCCACCTGCTCGCGCAGGCCGGTGGCCATGCCGATGCCCATCGCCTCGATGTCGATGCCTTCCAGCATCGACTGCTGGAACGCCGCCACCTTCTCCAGCTCCGCGCTGCGCTGTTCGGCGATGGCGCGTTGCGCGCGCGCCTGCAGCAGGCCGTACACCGACAGCGCCAGGCCGCCGACCAATGCCAGCGCGACGAGCGACGCCGCGGCGATCCCGCTGCGATGGCGCTGCGCGAACTTGCGCACGGCGTACCCGCGCGAAGGCGGCACCGCCTGCAGCGGCCGGCGGTCGAGGAAGCGCTGCAAATCGTCGGCCAGCGCCGCCGCGGAGGCATAACGCTGGTTGCGGTCGTGGCGCATCGCCTTGGCCACCACCCAGTCGAGTTCGCCGCGCAGCACGCGCCGCATGCGCGGCAGCGATTCGCCGCGCGCCTGCGCCAGTTTCGCCGCATCCAGCGGCGACAGCGTGGACAGCTGTTCCGAAGGCAGGCGCAGGCTGCGGCCGTGGTCGGTGACGGTTTCGCCGGCGGCCGGCGGCCGCTGCCCCGTCAGCAGTTCGCACAGCACCACCCCCAGCGCGTACACGTCGCTGCGGGTATCCACCAGCGACTGGTCGCCGCCGGCCTGTTCCGGGCTCATGTAATCGGGGGTGCCGGCGATTTCGCGGCCTTCGGTCAGCGAGCTGGCGGTGGCGATGCCGAAGTCGATGATCTTCGGCAACGCGCGGCCGTCGACTTCGTCCACCAGCAGGTTGCCGGGCTTCAGGTCGCGGTGGATGACGCCTTTCTGGTGCGCATGCTGCACGCCCTCGCAGACGCGGATGAACAGCGCGATGCGCTCCGCCAACGGCGATGCGTGCTGGTCGCACCAGCGGGTGATCGGACTGCCGGCGATGAACTCCATCGCGAAGAACGGATGCCCGTCCGGAGTGGTGTCGGCGTCGTAGACATGGGCGATGGCGGGATGCCGCATCTGCGCCAGCAACTGGCGCTCGACCTCGAAATAGGCCAGGTGGCGCGCATCCAGCTTCTGCGCGCGCAGCAACTTGAGCGCCACCGTCCGGTGCACCGGCTCCAGTTGCTCGGCGCGGTACACCGCGCCCATGCCGCCGCGGCCGAGCAGGCTCTCGATGCGGTAGCGCCCCAGGCGCGCGCCTGGGGCGAGCGCATCGTGCTCGGTGCCGACGCCCGCCGCCGGCGAGCGCGTCGCCAGCAATTCGGTGCGTTCCGGATCGTCGTGGTTGCCCTGCGCCATGCTCGTCCCCTGCCCTGCGCGCGATTCTAGCGAAAGGCCCGATGGCGGCCCTGACCGCGTCGCCGGCAGCGGCTACACTCGCGGGAGCCGATCGAACGCGGACCATGGCCAGCGACCCGCATCCCAACGACACCACCCAGCGCACGATGCTCAGCCAGGGGCCATTGCGGCCGGCGCGGCGCTCGGCCTGCGTGGTGGTGATCCATGGCGAGGGCCTGGGGCGGCGCGCGGACATCGACGAGGCGCCGGTGCTGGTCGGGCGTTCGCAGGAAGCCGACCTGGTCATCGCCCACAAGAGCGTCTCGCGCGAGCACTGCCGGATCTGGCGCGAAGGCGACGGCTATCGCATCCTCGACCTCGGCGCCACCAACGCCACCCGCCTCAACGACCGCCGCATCGACGGCGAATCCGCGCTGGCCGACGGCGACCAGGTGACGGTGGGCGAAAGCATCCTCAAGTTCATCAGCCAGGACAGCGTGGAAGCGCGCTACCACGAGGAGATCTACCAGCTCGCCACCCACGACGCGCTGACCGAGCTGTACAACCGCCGCCATTTCATCGAGATGGCGGACAAGGAGATCGCGCGCGCGATGCGCCACGCGCGGCCGCTGTCGCTGTGCATCGTCGACGTCGACCTGTTCAAGCCGGTCAACGACCGCTACGGCCACATCTCCGGCGACGAAGTCCTGCGCCAGATCGCCGCCCTGCTGCGCCGGCACGCGCGCAGCGACGACCTGGCCGCGCGCATCGGCGGCGAGGAATTCGCCCTGCTGTTGCCGGAATGCGATGCGTTGGCGGCGCAGGCCTTCGCCGACCGCCTGCGCGAAGCGGTGGCGGTCGCGCCGTTCGCGCCCGGCGGCGAGCCGCAGCGGATCACCATCAGCATCGGCGTGGCCGCGCTGGCGACCGGGCGCGATGCCAGGCCCGCACTGATGGCCGCCGCGGATGCCGCGCTGTACCGCGCCAAGAGCGAAGGCCGCAACCGGGTCTGCGTGGAACCCTGAGCCTCAGCGTCCCCGCCAGGGTCGCTGGCCGTGCGGGAACACCAGCAGGTAGGCCGCGACCGTCCATGCGCTGGCGGCAGCCCAGCCGGCGAGGATGTCGGATGGGTAGTGCACGCCGAGGTAGACCCGCGACAGCCCGACCATCGCCACGAATGCCGCCATCGGCGCGGCCACCCACCAGCGCCAGCGCGTGTGCCAGGCCAGCAAGGCCAGCACCAGCGCCAGCGTGATCGAGCCCATCGCATGGCCGCTGGGGAAACTGAAGGTGCTCTCCGGCGCGATCGATTCCCACAGCGACGGCCGCGCGCGCGCGAACAGCTGCTTGGCGCCGAGGTTGAGCAGCGCGGAGCCGATGATCGCGATGCCGGCGAACAGGCCCTCGCGTAGTTTCCGCAGCGCCGCCAGCGCCAGCACCAGCAGCGCGTCGAACGGCACCACGCCCCATTGGTAGCCGAGCTGCGAGAACAGCAGGAAAGCGCGGTCGAAGCCGTCGCGGGCGATGGCCCGGGCGAACTGCAGCAGCGGCGCGTCGAACGGGAAGGCCTCGGCTTCGCGCACCTCGTCGGCCAGTTCGCCGAAGCCCCACAGCGGCAGCAGCAGGCCGGCGAAGGCCAGCAGCAAGCGCCGCCAGCGCCTGCGCAGGAAATCCATGCCGAAGCGCGCGTCTTCGCCGATCGCGCCGGCGATGCCGCGCGCGCCGCGGCCGGCTTCCTGCTCGTGGAGGTTCGGCATCGATGCTGCAGCAAGGGGTGGCGGGCCGCGATCATGCCATCCCGGCGGCTGCGCGCGCCGCCGGCTACAGGTAGTCCGCGATCCGGACCTCGTCGATCTGCTCGGCGCGCATGAAGCGCCGCGCATAGTCCAGGTGCACGCCGCTGCGCAGGAACAGCTCGAACAGTTCCGGGTCGATGTGGTTGTCCTTGCGCATGGACGCCATGATCTTCAGCGCCTCGGACAGGGTCTTGCCCGGCTTGTACGGGCGGTCGGCGGCGGTCAGCGCCTCGAAGATGTCGGCGATCGCCATCATCCGCGCGACCGGGCTGAGCTGGCTGCGGTCCAGCCGCCGCGGGTAGCCGGTGCCGTCCATCTTCTCGTGGTGGCCGCCGGCGATCTCCGGCACCGCGCGCAGGTGGCGCGGGAACGGCAGCTCGCTGAGCATCCGGATCGTGTGCACCATGTGCTCGTTGATCTTGTATCGCTCCTCGGCGGTGAGCGTGCCGCGGCTGATCGACAGGTTGTGCAGTTCGCCGCGGTTGTACAGCAGCTCCGGCACCTCGACCCGGAACCCCCACTGGTTGTCCGCCGCGATGGCCTCCTCCGGCGGCCGCGGGATGCGGTGCTCGGGCTTGTCCGCCAGCAGCGTCTCTTCCACCGGCAGCGGCAAGGGCGGCGCGGCGTGGCGCGCGAGCTCGTCGCGCGAGACGCCCTTGCGCTCGTCCAGCGTGCGCCACCAGCGCCGCGCGCCGATCTCGCGCAGGCGCTGCTGCTTCTCGGGCGACAGGTATTCGCCGCCGACATTGCAGTCGGCGACGAAGGCGAATTCGTCGTCCAGCGCGGCCAGCAGCACATCGCGGCGTTCGCGCAAGGCGGCCTGGTCGCCGCCTTCGGCGAGGCCGCGCCAATACCCGATCTCGGCATCGCGCTTGAGCACCTCGAAGCGCATGCGCACCTCGTGGATGCGGTCGTAGACGGTTTCCAGCTTGGTCGCCTTGTCCACCACGTGTTCCGGCGTGGCGACCTTGCCGCAGTCGTGCAGCCAGGCGCCGATGTGCAGCGCTTCCCATTCCTCGGCATCCAGGCCGAAGCCGGCATACGGCCCGTCCTGCGCCGCGCATGCGGCGCGCGCCAGCATGAAGGTCAGTTCCGGCACGCGCTCGCAGTGGCCGCCGGTATAGGGGCTCTGCGCATCGATGGCGCCGGCGATCATGCGGATGGTCGCCTCCAGCAAGGTCTTCTGCCCGCGCAGCAGTTCCTGCGTTTCCAGCGAGGTGGCCGCGCTCGCCGCCAGCGCCTCGATGAAACTGGCGTTGGCGGCATCGATCTCGCCGTCCTTGAACAGCAGCAGCATGCCCAGCAACTGCTCGCGGCGGTCGCGCAGCGGCAGCGCCAGGGTGGCGTACGACGCCAAGCCGGCATCCAGCCCGATCGCCTCGAGCTCGGCGGCCGTCATCCGCCCGTTCGCCGGCTGCATGGTCGCCCGCGCATCCGCCATCAGCCGCGGCAAGGCCTCCTGCTGCAGCGACGGCAAGCCGGGATGCGCCCTGGCCCTGCCGCCCTCGGCATCCAGCGCGGTCGCGCCCAGCGCATCGGTCACCCCGTCGACCAGGTACAGCACGCCACCGCGCGCGCCGGCGAGGTCCACCATCTTGTCCAGCAACCACGGCTGCAGCGCCTCGAGGTCGGTTTCGGTCGCCAGCCGGCGATTGATGCGCAGGAAGCGGCGCACGGCATCGCGCATCAGGTCGAAGGCGCCGCCGAGCTGGTCGATTTCCTGCACCGGCGAACGGATCAGCGGATGGTCGCTGAAGTCGAAGCGGCGCACCGCCTCCGCCTGCTTCGCCAGTTCCGCCAGCGGCGCGGCGATCCGGCGCGAGGCCAGCAACGCCAGCACCGCCACCGCGCCGAGCAGCAGGCCGAATTCGCCGAGCCCGGGGATCACGTCGCCGAAATGGCGCAGCACCAGCCCGGTCACCGCCACCAGGCCGACCGACAGCAAGGTGATATGGAGGTACAGCGGCAGACTCTTGTGCTTGCCGTCCATGGCGTCCCCCGCGACGCGTCCGACCCGCCGAGTCTAGCAATCGCGCGCGCGCGAATCAGCCCGGCGACGTCGCCCGGTAGCGTCGCTCGACGTAGGCGTCGATCAGGGCCACGAATTCATGGGCGATGTTGTCCCCGCGCAAGGTCACGGTCTTCTCGCCATCCACGAACACCGGCGCCGCCGGCGTTTCGCCGGTGCCGGGCAGCGAGATGCCGATGTTGGCGTGGCGCGACTCGCCCGGGCCGTTGACGATGCAGCCCATCACCGCCAGGGTCATGTTCTCCGCCCCGGGATGGCTGATCTTCCATTCCGGCATCCTGCCGCGCACGTGCTCCTGCACGACCTTGGCCAGTTCCTGGAAGAACTCGCTGGTGGTGCGCCCGCAGCCCGGGCAGGCGGTCACCATCGGGGTGAACGCGCGCAGGCCCATGGTCTGCAGCAGTTCCTGCGCCACGATCACTTCCTGCGTGCGCGAGGCGCCCGGCTCCGGGGTCAGCGAGATGCGGATGGTGTCGCCGATCCCTTCCTGCAGCAGCACGCCGAGCGCGGCGCTGGAGGCGACGATGCCCTTGCTGCCGATGCCGGCCTCGGTCAGGCCCAGGTGCAGGGCGAAATCGCTGCGCGCGGCCAGGTCGCGGTAGACCGCCACCAGTTCCTGCACGCCCGACACCTTCGCGCTGAGCACGATGCGCTCGCGCGGCAGGCCGATCTCGACCGCCCGCTCGGCGGAATCGATGGCGGAGCGGATCAGCGCCTCGCGCAGCACCCGGCCCGCATCCCAGGGCTCGGCGCGCGCGTGGTTCTCGTCCATCAGCCGCGCGGCCAGCGACTGGTCCAGCGAGCCCCAGTTGGCGCCGATCCGCACCGGCTTGCCGTACTGGATGGCGAATTCGATCAGCTGCGCGAACTGGGTGTCGCGCTTCTTGCCGAAGCCGACATTGCCCGGGTTGATCCGGTACTTCGCCAGCGCCTCGGCGCAGGCCGGCTCGTTCGCCAGCAGGGTGTGGCCGTTGTAGTGGAAGTCGCCGATGATCGGCACGCGGACGCCCATCATCTCGAGCTTGTCGACGATGCGCGGCACCGCGGCGGCGGATTCGGGATTGTTCACCGTCACCCGCACCAGTTCCGAACCGGCGCGCCACAGCTCGGCGACCTGCTTGACGGTGGAGGCGACGTCGGCAGTATCGGTATTGGTCATCGACTGCACCACCACCGGCGCGTCGCCGCCGACTTTCACGCCGCCGATCTCGACCTGCCGCGTGCCGCGCCGGGGATCCGCGCCGAAGCGGCCGGGATCGTGGCAGGGCAAGGGTTCGACGGGCGTGGGCGCGGTGCTCATGCCGCATAGTTTAGTCTGGCTGGATGAACTTCGATCCGCCGCGCGACCAGGTCCTGACCCCCAGCCAGCTGAACACCCTGGCCCGCGACTTGCTGGAAGGCGCGTTCCCGCTGGTGCTGGTGGAAGGGGAGATCGGCAACCTGTCGCGGCCGGGCTCCGGGCACCTGTACTTCACCCTCAAGGACGCCCGCGCGCAGGTGCGCTGCGCCCTGTTCAAGCCCAAGAGCCAGTGGCTGAAGTTCGTCCCGCGCGAAGGCCTGAAGGTGGTCGCGCGCGGCCGCCTGACCCTGTACGAGGCGCGCGGCGATTACCAGCTGGTCTGCGATTCGCTGGAGGAAGCCGGCGAAGGCGCGCTGCGCCGGGCCTTCGACGAACTGAAGGCGAAACTGGCCACGGAAGGCCTGTTCGACGCGGAGCGCAAACGCGCCCTGCCCGCCTTCGTGCGCCGGCTGGCAGTGATCACTTCGCCCTCGGGTGCGGTCATCCGCGACATCGTCAGCGTGCTGCGCCGGCGTTTCCCGCTGGTCGAGGTCGACCTGCTGCCAGTGCCGGTGCAAGGCGAAGGCGCGGCGGCGCAGGTCCGCGCGATGCTGCAACGCGCGGATGCCAGCGGCCGCTACGACGCGATCCTGCTCGCCCGCGGCGGCGGCTCGCTGGAAGACCTGTGGGCGTTCAACGACGAGGCCTTGGCGCGCGCGATCGCCGCATCGAAGGTGCCGGTAGTCTCCGCCATCGGCCACGAGACCGACTTCTCGCTCAGCGATTTCGCCGCCGACCTGCGCGCGCCCACGCCCTCGGCCTCCGCCGAGCTGCTGGTGCCCGATGCCGCGACCCTGTCCGCGCGCCTGCAGGGCCTGCATCGGCAATTGCTCGCCCTGCAGGCGAACGCGCTGCGCCAGCGCATGCAGCGCGCGGACCGCGCCTTCCTGCGCCTGCAGGCCCTGCGCCCGCAGGCGCGGCTGGAAGCCCTCGCGCAACGCGCACGGCAGGCGCAGGCGCGGCTGGCGAACGCGATGCAGCGCCGGCTGGAACGCGAACACGCGGCGCTGCGCCACGCCGACGCGATCCTGCGCGCCACCCATCCGCAACGCCGGCTGCAACTGGCGCGCGCGCGCCTCGAATGGTTGCGCGGCCGCCCGCAGGCGATCCTCGCGCAACGCCTGCAACAGGACGCCCTGCACCTGCGCGGGCTGGCGCGCTCGCTGCATGCGGTCAGCCCCTTGGCCACGGTCGCGCGCGGCTACAGCATCCTCCAGCACGCCGATGGCCGCATCGTGCGCGGCATCGGCGACGCCGCCGTCGGCGACACCCTGCACGGCCGCCTGCACGATGGCCGGCTGCGCCTGCACGTCGAAGGCAAGGAGCCCCCCGCATGAACGACGTCTACCCGTACTACCTCGCCAATCGCGCGGTGCAGGCGAATACCGGCCTCGAAGTCCTCGACAAGTACAGCGGCAAGGTGGCCGCGCGCACCGCGTTCGCCGATGCCGCGGCGATCGACGCGGCGATCAGCGCCGCATACGACGCGCGCGCGGCGATGGCCGCGTTCCCGCCGGATGCGCGCCGCGACGTGCTCGAGCATTGCGTGCGCCGTTTCGGCGAACGCAGCGAGGAACTCGCGCTGGCCCTGTGCATCGAGGCCGGCAAGCCGATCCGCGATGCGCGCGGCGAAGTGACCCGGCTGGTCGACACCTTCCGCATCGCCGCCGGCGAGGCCACCCGGATCGGCGGCGAGGTGCTGGAACTCGGGATCTCCCCGCGCACCCGCGGTTACCGCGGGATGACCAAGCGGGTGCCGGTCGGCGCCTGCAGCTTCATCACCCCGTTCAATTTCCCGCTCAACCTGGTCGCGCACAAGGTCGCACCGGCGATCGCCGCCGGCTGCCCGTTCGTGCTCAAGCCGGCGGCGAAAACCCCGTTGGGTGCGCTGATCATCGGCGAGGTGCTGGCCGAAACCGACCTGCCGGCGGGCGCGTTCTCGATCCTGCCCTGCAGCAACGAGGACGCCGCAGCGCTGACCAGCGACGAACGGATCGCCCTGCTCAGCTTCACCGGCGGCCTGGTCGGCTGGGAGCTGAAGGCGCGCGCGGGGCGCAAGAAGGTCACCCTCGAACTGGGCGGCAACGCGGCCTGCATCGTCGACGCCGATCCCGGCCAGCCGCTGGACGAGCTGGTCGAACGCCTGGTGTTCGGCGCGTATTACCAGAGCGGGCAAAGCTGCATCAGCGTGCAGCGGATCATCGCCCATCGCGCGGTCTTCGATGCGCTGTGCGAACGGCTCGCCGCAGCGGTGGCCGGGCTGCGGACCGGCGACCCGCGCGACGAGGCCACCTTCATCGGCCCGGTGATCGACGAGGCGGCGGCGCAACGCATCGACGGCTGGATCGATGCCGCCGTCGCCGGCGGCGCCAAGGCGCTGGTGCGCGGCGCACGCAAGGGCAACATGCTGCCCGCCGCCTTGCTGGCCGATGTGCCGCGCGATGCCGACCTGTACCGCAAGGAAGCGTTCGGTCCGGTCGCCTGCATCGAGGCCTACGACGATTTCGACGAAGCCATCGCGCGCGCCAACGACAGCGCGTTCGGCCTGCAGGCCGGCGTGTTCACCGCCGACCTGGGGCATGCGATGCGCGCCTGGGATGCGCTGGAAACGGGCGGGGTGATCGTCGGCGACGTGCCCAGCTTCCGCGTCGACAACATGCCCTACGGCGGGATCAAGCAATCCGGGCTGGGCCGCGAGGGCGTGCGCTGGGCGATCGCCGACATGACCGAGGAACGGCTGCTGGTGATCCGCGACCGCGCCTAACCCCGTTCGCCGGGATGGCGCGTTCACCCTCCCGTCCACCACGGGAGTCCCGCCATGCAACGCCATCGCCTGTGCACCGCCCTGCTCTGCGCCATCGCCCTGTCCGCCTGCAGCACCGCCCGCGAAAACGCGGCCGCCGAGCAGGATGCGGCCGCCGCGGGCGCGATCGCCTATCCCGTCGCCCCGCCTGCGCCGCCGGCGCCCGCGTCCGATGCCGCGACCCTCGACAGCGTCGCCGTGGCCGCACCCGCGATGGCCAAGCAGGCCAACTTCGCGATGCGGATGATGGCGCCGCCCGCCGAACCGTTCGCCGGCGGTTACCGGCAGGACGAGAACACCGAGAAATACGAGCACCGCGAGGACAACCCGGTGCACCGCGCCAGCGAACAGCCGCTGTCGACCTTCTCCATCGACGTCGACACCGGCAGCTACGCCAACGTGCGGCGCATGCTGCGCCAGGGCGTGCGCCCGCCGGCGGACTCGGTGCGCGCGGAGGAGTTCATCAACTATTTCAGTTACGGCCATCCGGCGCCGCAATCGCGGGAGGCGCCGTTCCGGGTCAGCACCGAACTCGCGCCCGCGCCGTGGAACGCAAAGCGCCAGCTGCTGATGGTCGGGATCAAGGGCTACGACGTGCCCAAGGCCACCTTGCCGCCGTCCAACCTGGTGTTCCTGATCGACACCTCCGGTTCGATGGACGAACCGAACAAGCTGCCGCTGCTCAAGCAGGCGTTCGCCCAGCTGGTGCCGCAGTTGCGCGCGCAGGACCGGGTGTCGATCGTGGTCTATGCCGGCTCGGCCGGACTGGTGCTGCCGCCGACGCCGGGCGACCGCCATGGCGAGATCCTGGCCGCGCTGGAACAGTTGCAGGCCGGCGGCAGCACCAATGGCGGCGAAGGCATCCAGCTGGCTTATGCGATGGCGAAACAGGGCTTCGCCAAGGGCGGCGTGAACCGGGTGATCCTGGCCACCGATGGCGACTTCAACGTCGGCATCAGCGACCGCAAGGCGCTGGAAACCCTGGTCGGCGACCAGCGCAAGTCCGGCGTGGCGCTGAGCACGCTCGGCTTCGGCGACGGCAACTACAACGACGCCATGGCCGAACGCCTGGCCGACGTCGGCGACGGCAACCACGCCTACATCGACACCCTGCAGGAAGCGCGCAAGGTGCTGGTCGACGAGATGCAGTCGACCCTGCTGACCATCGCCCGCGACGTGAAGATCCAGATCGAGTTCAACCCCGCGCAGGTCGCCGAGTACCGCCTGATCGGCTACGAGAACCGCGCGCTGAAGGACGAGGATTTCGCCAACGACAAGGTCGACGCCGGCGACATCGGCGCCGGCCATGAAGTGACCGCGCTGTACGAAATCGCCCTGGCCGGTTCCGGCGGGGAACGCCTGCCGCCGCTGCGCTACGCCGGCAAACGGGCGACACCGCCCGAAGCCGGCACGGCGGACGAAATCGCCCACCTGCGGCTGCGCTACAAACTGCCGGATGCCGCAGCCAGCAAGCTGATCGAAACCCCGGTCCTGCGCTCGCAACTCAAGGCCGGGCCGGGCGAATCGCTGCGCTTCGCCGCCGCGGTCGCCGCGTTTGCCGACGCCCTGCGCGGCGGCACGCAGATGCAGGGCTGGGACTGGGACGACATCCTGGCCGCCGCGCGCAACGCGCAGGGCGCCGACCGTTGGGGCCTGCGCGCGGAATTCCTGCAACTGGTGGCGGCGGCCCGCCAGCAACTGGGCGCCGATTCCACGCGTTCCACCGCGATCGCGGACTGAACCGCGACCGCCTTCGCACCTGCCTCAGGCCGGCGGCTCTGGACGCCCGAAAAGGAAGCCTTGCGCATAGGTGCAGCCCAGCTCGAGCAGGCGCTCGCGCTGGGCCTGGGTCTCCACGCCCTCGGCGATGATCTCGATGCCCAGGCTGCCCGCCAGCGCCACGATCGCGCGGATCACCGCCACGCTTTCCGCGCGCGCGTCGCCATTGAGGTCGGCGACGAAGCTGCGGTCGATCTTGAGCGCGGCGATCGGGAACCGGTGCAGGTAGGACAAGGCCGAGAAACCGGTGCCGAAATCGTCCAGCTGCGCCAGCACGCCGCGCTCGCGCAACAGGTTCAGGCTCTGGCTGATCCGCGGCGCGTCGTCCAGCAACGCCACTTCGGTGATCTCGATGCGCAGCCGCGACGGCGCCACTCCCGCCGCCGCGACCAGGCCGAGCAGCCGGTCGGCGAAATCCGGCGAACGGAAATGCCGCGGCGAGACGTTGATCGCCACGTAGCCCGGCATGTCGCTGCGCGCCATGTCGGCGATCACCCGCGCGTACATCAGCCAGTCGACCTGTTCGATCAAGCCGCTTTCCTCGCCGACGTCGAGGAACGCGCCCGGCGCCAGCAGGCCGCGCTGCTCGTGGCGCCAGCGCAGCAGCGCCTCGGACCCGACCACCGTCGCATCGGACATGCGCACGATCGGCTGGTAGTGCGGCTCGAACGCATCGCTGTTGATCGCGCGGCGCAGGTCCGCCTCCAGGTCCAGCGTGCGCGTGGCTTCCTCGCGCATGGCCTCGTCGAACAACTCGCAGCGGTCGCGGCCCTCGCCCTTGGCGCGGTACATCGCCGCATCGGCATCGCGCAGCATCTCCTCGCCGTTCTCGTAGCGCGGATGCCACATGGCGATGCCGATGCTGGCGGTGGGGAACAGCTCGCGCCCGGCGATCCAGACCGGCGCGCCCAGCGCGGCCAGCACGCGGCGCCCGAGCTCTTCCGCCATCCCCGGGCCGTCCAGCCCCTCGGCGAGGATCGCGTATTCGTCGCCGCCGAGCCGCGCCACCATGTCGGTGCCGCGCACGGTGCCGACGATCCGGCGGCCGGCCTCGATCAGCAATTCGTCGCCGACCGCATGGCCCACGCTGTCGTTGACCAGCTTGAAGCGGTCCAGGTCGAGGAACAGCACGGCGAAGCAGGCGTTGGCATCGCCGCGCGCGCCGGCGATCGCGCGCGCCAGCCGTTCCAGCAACTGCACCCGGTTCGGCAAGCCGGTCAGGGCGTCGTGGGTGGCCTGGTAGGTCAGCTTGCGCTCGGCGCGCATGCGCTCGCCCATCTGCTCGACCAGCTCGGCGTTGGCCTCGGCCAGTTCGCGGGTGCGCTCGCTGACCCGCTGCTCCAGCCCTGCATGCGCCTGCACCAGCCGGTCCTGCGCCTGCTTGCGGGCCAGGCCGCTGCCGATGTGGTAGGCGACGAAGGTCAGCAGTTCCTGGTCGCGGCTGCTGAAGCCGATTTCGGGCGAATAGCTCTGCACCGCGATCACCCCGACCACCCGGTCGTCGTGCAGCAGCGGCACGCCCAGCCAGCAATGCGCCAGGGTGCCGATGCTGCGCACCTTGCCCGCCGCTTCCAGCTGGGCGATGCGCGGACGGTCGGCGAGCAGGGCCTTGCCGCTGCCCAGCACGTATTCGGTCAGGCCCTTGGCGGCCTTGCGCGGGCGGCGCACCGCATCGCGTTCGTCCACCGAATAGGGGAATTCGAGCATCGTGCGGTCGGCCGACAGCATCGCGATGTAGAAATTGCGCGCATACAGCAGGCCGCCGACCACCTTGTGGATCTCGGCGTAGAAGCGTTCCAGCGTCTCGCTGGTCATCGACAGTTCGGCGATGCGGAACAAGGCGCGCTGCAGCTCCTGCGAGCGCTGCCGCTCCAGCACTTCCGCCTGCAGGTCGAGGTTGGCCTGGCGCAGCTCGTGGGTGCGTTCCTCGACCCGCTGTTCGAGCTGCTCGCGCGCATGGTGGCGGTCGAGCGCGGTCAGGATGTGCTGGGCCACGTAGGCCAGCAGCACGCGCTCCTCCTCGCTGTACACCCCCGGGCGCTCGTAGCTCTGCACCACGATGCCGCCGGCCACCAGGTCCTCGCGCAGCATCGGCACGCCCATCCAGTCCGCGCTGTCCGGGCCGTTGCTCTCGTCGTGGGCGATGCCGTGCCGTTCGCGCAGTTCGCGCGAAGGCCCGCGCATCGCCACGCCGCCGCGCAGCAAGGTCACGGTGAGGTTGGCATCGGCCTGGTCGAAGTCGAGCTCGGTGTCCGGGTCGTTGACGTAGGGGTCGAGCTTGTCGACGAAATACAGGAACCGCATCTTCTGCCGCGCATCGTCGTACAGGACGATGTAGAAGTTCTCGGCGTACATGAGCTCGCCGACGATCGCGTGGATCCGGCGCAGCATGTCCTGCATGTCCAGGCTGCCGCCGGCGAGGTCGGCGATCTCGTACAGGGCCAGCTGCAGGCGTTCGTTGCGGCGCAGGGATTCGATGCGTTGCTCGGCCACGTCCAGCAGGCGCACCAACTCGTCCCTTTCGAGCGCTTCACGGCGCGCCCGCGCCTCGTTTGCGCCCTGCTGCAGCTGCACGATCCTGCCCCCGTTCATGGAAGTGAGCATACCTGCCAAGTACGCGGAACGGTGCAATCCCCGGCAACCCCGAGTGCCGCCCGCATTCGTTCACAGGGACATGGATCCAGCCCACGCCCGCCCTCTCGCGCTGTCCGCACCCTTCCCTGCGCTGCCGCCAATCCGTAGGCTGGCGCGCATGGATGGCCTGGATGCCAGCGATGAAGCCCTGATGCTTGCCTATGCCGCGGGCGACGCCGGGGCGTTCGAGCAGTTGTACGCCCGCCATCGCGGCAAGCTGTACCGCTACCTGTTGCGCCAGTTGCGCGACAACGCGCTCGCCGACGAATGCTTCCAGGACGTGTGGCAGCGGGTGATCAGCGCCCGCGCCGGCTGGACAAATTCGGCGAAATCCGCGGACGCCGGCTTCGCCACCTGGCTGTACACCATCGCCCACCACCGGCTGGGCGACCATTGGCGCAGCCTCAAGCATCGTCCGTCGGCACCGGCCGATGCCGACGAGCGCACCGCGCGCCTTGCCGACCCGGACACGCCGGAGCGCGTATTGTCCGAGTTCGAACGCCGCCGCCAGCTGCAACTGGCGCTGGACGACCTGCCCGAGGAACAACGCGAGGTACTGCTGTTGCGGCTGGAACAGGAACTGACGCTGGAGGAGATCGGCGACATCACCGGCGTCGGCCGGGAGACGGTGAAGTCGCGCCTGCGCTACGCCATGGACAAGCTGCGTTCGAGGCTGCCCGCATGAACCGCCAGCCGCCGCTGCCGCCCAGCGAACGGCTCGATGCCGAGGAGCGCGCGCTGGCCGCGTCGCTGCCGCGCGTGCCAGGCCGTGCCGAACCGGGCGCCGACCTCGATGCACGCATCCTTGCCGCAGCGCAGGCCGCCCTGCACCCGCAGCCGGCGTCGCGCCGGCCGCGCCGGAGCTGGATCGCACCGACCGCGGTCGCCGCCTCGCTGATGCTGGCCTTGGGCCTGGCCTGGCAATTGCGGCCGCCACCGGCGCCCGATGCCCCCGCAGCGGCCGCATCCGCCGATTCCGCCGGTCCCGATGCGGGCGGCGATGCGATGATGGTGCAAGCCATCGAAGCGCCGCCACCGCCAGCCTCGGTCGCAACGGTGCCGGAATCCGCGCAGATGAAACCGGCGCCGCCCGCCGCCGAAACCCCGATCGCCGCAGGAATCGCCGGCGCCGACGCGCGCCAGGCCGCGCCCGCCGAACCGCAACCGGCGGCTGTCCCGCCGCCCGCGCCACCGGCACCGCCCGCGCCGGTGGCGCCGGTCGTCGCCGACAGCCCGGCGCCGGCAGCGATGTCTGCCGGGCAAATCGCGGCACCCGCGCGCGCGCAGGTGCCGATGATGGCCAAGTCGGCCGCCCGCAGCGGGGACGCTGCGCGCGAACGCGCCGCGGACAACGACGCGGCGCAGGCGCAGGAGGCGGCGGCGATGGCGGCGGACGCAAGCACCCTGGACACCGTGGACGTCGGCGACGACCCCGGCGAAGACGTGCCGCCCGCCACCGCCGATTCGCCCGAGGTACGCGACGCCTGGCTGCGCCGCATCGGCGAATTGCTGAAACAGGGCAAGCACGACGATGCCAAGGCCAGCCTGGCGGAATTCAGGCGCCGCTACCCCGACGCCAGCCTGCCGCCGGAACTGCGCAAGCTCGAGCACTGACGGCCGCGCGGCGCGCGGCTACCATGCACGCATGAATTCCCCCGCCCCGGCGCCGACGAAGGCGCCCATCGGCTCGCTGCGAGCACTCTGGCCGTTCGTGCGCCGCCACCGCGGCCTGTTCATCGCCTGGCTGCTGGCGCTGGCGGTGTCCTCGAGCGCGTCGCTGAGCCTGCCGGTCGCCTTCCGCACCATGATCGACGACGGCTTCAAGAGCGGCAGTGCCGGCGGCATCGACCGCGCCTTCCTGCTGCTGTTCGGCGTGGCCCTGCTGCTCGCGCTCGGTACCGCCGCGCGCTTCTTCTTCGTCTCGCTGCTGGGCGAGCGCGTGGTCGCCGACCTGCGGACCAAACTCTACGGCCACCTGATCGGGCTGGATGCCGGCTTCCACGACCGCACCCGCAGCGGCGAACTGGTCTCGCGCCTGACCTCCGACGTCGAGCTGATCCGCAACATCGTCGGCAGCGTGATGTCGATCGCGCTGCGCAGCACGATCACCGCGATCGGCGCGCTGGTGATGCTGTTCGTCACCAGCCCGCGGCTGGCGGCGTGGGCGCTGGTCGGGATCCCGGTCGCGGTGGTGCCGGTGATCGTCGGCTCGCGGCTGATCCGCCGCATCGCGCGCAGCAGCCAGGACCGCGTCGCCGACGCCAACGCGCTGGCCACCGAAACCCTCGGCGCGGTGCGCACCGTGCAGGCGCATGCGCGCGAGGACTACGAACGCGGCCGCTTCGCCGATGCGGTCGCCAACACGGTCAGCACCGCGCGCAAGCGGATCGGTGCGCAGTCGCTGATGACCGGCACCACCATCACCCTGTTCTTCGGCGCGATCACCCTGGTGCTGTGGTCGGGCGCGCACGACGTGATCGCCGGCCGCATGAGCGCCGGCACCCTGATCCAGTTCGTGCTGTACGCGCTGTTCGGCGGCGGCTCGGTGGCGGCGCTGGCCGAGGTCTGGAACGAGCTGCAGAAGGCCGCCGGCGGCATGGGCCGGATCAACGAATTGCTGGAGGAATCGGCCGGCATCGTCGCGCCGGCGCAGCCGCGCGCATTGCCGCGACCGATACGCGGCGAGATCGCCTTCGACGACGTCACCTTCCACTATCCGCAGCGCCCCGACAGCGCCGCGCTGGTGGAGTTCTCGCTGCGCGTGCGGCCCGGCGAAACGGTCGCGTTGGTCGGGCCTTCCGGCGCCGGCAAGAGCACGGTGTTCTCGATCCTGCTGCGCTTCCACGACCCGCAGTCCGGCACGGTCTCGCTGGACGGCATCGACCTGCGCGAACTCGATCCCACGCAGTTGCGCGACGCGATCGGGCTGGTGCCGCAGTCGCCGACCATCTTCGCCGCCAGCGCGATGGACAACATCCGCTACGGCCGGCTCGACGCCAGCGACGCCGAGGTGCGCAAGGCGGCCGAATCCGCCGAAGCCGACGCGTTCATCGACGCCCTGCCGCAGGGCTTCGCCAGCGAACTCGGCGAACGCGGCGCGCGCCTGTCCGGCGGCCAACAGCAACGCGTCGCCATCGCCCGCGCCCTGCTGAAGGACGCGCCGGTGCTGCTGCTGGACGAGGCCACCTCCGCGCTCGACGCGCAGAGCGAGCGCGCGGTGCAGCACGCGCTGGAAAACCTGATGGACGGGCGTACCACCCTGGTGATCGCGCATCGCCTGGCCACCGTGCTCAAGGCCGACCGCATCGTGGTGATGGACGCCGGCCGCATCGTCGCCGAAGGCACGCACGCACAGCTGCTGGCGCAGGGCGGGCTGTACGCGGACCTCGCCAAGCTGCAGTTCCTCGACTGAGCCATGGCGACCGTCCTCGTCACCGGCGGTTCCGGCTTCATCGGCAGCCACGCGATCCTGCAGGCACTGGGCGCCGGGCACGATGTCCGCACCACGCTCCGCAACCTGCAGCGCGAAGGCGGACTGCGCGCGTTGCTGCGCGCCAACGGGGCCGACGACACGCGCCTGCGTTGCTTCGCCGCCGACCTCACCGAAGACAGTGGCTGGGCCGAAGCCGCGGCCGGCTGCGATTACGTGCT
Organism: Thermomonas aquatica; assembly: GCF_006337105.1. NCBI lineage: Bacteria > Pseudomonadati > Pseudomonadota > Gammaproteobacteria > Lysobacterales > Lysobacteraceae > Thermomonas > Thermomonas aquatica. Next base: position 659,805 of record NZ_CP040871.1, read on the forward strand.
GCACATCGCCTCGCCGTTCCCCGCCGGCATCCCGAAGCACGAGGACGAACTGATCGTCCCGGCGCGCGACGGCGCCTTGCGTGCATTGCGCGCGGCACGCGATGCCGGGGCGACGCGCGTGGTGCTGACCTCGTCGTTCGCCGCCATCGGCTACGGCCATCCCGAACGGCGGGCGGCGTTCGACGAAACCACGTGGACCAACCTCGACGGCCCGATCGCGGCCTACACAAAGTCGAAGACGCTGGCCGAACGCGCGGCCTGGGAGTTCATCGCCCGCGAAGGCGGCGGCCTTGAACTGTCGGTGGTGAATCCGGTCGGCGTGTTCGGCCCGGTGCTCGGGCCCGATTACGCGACCTCGATCCAGCTGGTGCAGCGGCTGATGGACGGCGCCCTGCCCGGCTGCCCGAAACTGCGCTTCGGCGTGGTCGACGTGCGCGACGTGGTCGACCTGCACCTGCGCGCGATGACCGATCCGGCGGCGAACGGCGAACGCTTCCTCGCCGTGGCCGGCGATTTCATGCGCGTACGGGAGATGGCGCTGGCGCTGAAGGCGCGCCTGGGCGACGCCGCGCGCAAGGTACCGACGCGCGAATTGCCGAGCTGGCTGGTCAGGCTGGTGGCGCTGGCCGATCCCACCGTGCGCCAGATCGTGCCCGACCTCGACAAGGACAAGAACGCCAGCGCCGGCAAGGCGCGGCGGGTGCTCGGCTGGTCGCCGCGCAGCAACGAGGACGCGCTGGTCGCCACCGCCGAAAGCCTGCTGCGGCTGGACCTGCTGAAACGCTAGTCGGCGAAGATGCGGGCGATGGCGGCGTCTCCGTCGATGCCGCTCACCAAGGTGCCGTAAGTCGCGCCGCGACCGCCGCCGAGCCGGCTGCGGCAATGCGCAGCGGCCAGCGGATTGCCTGCGCGCAGCAGGATCGCCGCCTGCAGCAGCAAGGCCAACTGCTCGACCAATGCGCGCGCGCCGGTTTCGTCCAAGCCCTGCGCCAATCGCGCTTGCGCATCGGCAAGCACGGCATCGAAATCGGCATCGATGCCGGATCCAGCGAGCAGTTCGGCAAGCAGCGCTTCACCGGTATCCGGTTCCTTCGCCAGCGCGCGCAGCACGTCCAGGCACTGGATGTTGCCGCTGCCTTCCCAGATCGAGTTGAGCGGCGCCTGCCGGTACAGCCGCGGCAGCCCCGATTCCTCCACGTAACCGGCACCGCCCAGGCATTCCTGCGCCTCGTTGGCGAAACCCGGCGCGCGCTTGCAGATCCAGTACTTGCCGATCGCGGTGGCGATCCGCGCGAACGCGGCTTCCCGCGGATCGGTCGCGGCGCGATCCACCGCACCCGCCACCCGCAAGGCGAACGCGGTGGCGGCTTCCGATTCCAGCGCCAGGTCGGCCAACACATTGCGCATCAGCGGCTGCGCGATGAGCCGCTTGCCGAATGCCCTGCGATGCCGCGCGTGGTGGGCGGCCTGCGCCAGCGCCATCCGCATCAGGCCGGCGGAACCGAGCATGCAGTCCAGCCGGGTGAACATCACCATCTCGAGGATGGTGGCGATGCCGCGGCCCTCGCCGCCGATCCGCCGCGCCCACGCGCCTTCGAATTCGACCTCGGACGAAGCGTTCGACCAGTCGCCCAGCTTGTCCTTCAGGCGCAGCAGCCGCAGCGCGTTCCTGCTGCCGTCCGGCCGCCAGCGCGGCAGCAGGAAGCAGCTCAGGCCGGCGGGCGCCTGCGCGAGCACCAGGAACGCATCCGACATCGGCGCCGAGAAGAACCATTTGTGGCCGGTCAATTCGTACTCGCCGTCCGCCGCCAGCAGCGCCGCCTGCGTGGTATTGGCGCGCACGTCGCTGCCGCCCTGCTTCTCGGTCATGCCCATGCCGAGGGTGATGCCTTGCTTGCCGGCCATCGGCAGGTCGCGGCCGTCGTAATGCGGCTGCGCGGCCTTGTCCGCCCACTCGCGCAGGGCGGGTTCGCGGCGCAGCACCGGCACCGCGGCATGGCTCATGGTCAGCGGGCAGCTGCTGCCGGGTTCGGCCTGGTAGTGCAGGTAGCTCAATGCGGCGCGCGCGACATGCGCACCAGGTCCTGCGTCGTGCCAGGACAAGCAGGCGACGCCGTTCGAAATCGCGGTCGCCATGACCTCGTGGTAGGCCGCGTTGAATTCGACGCGGTCGATGCGGTTGCCGAATCGGTCATGCGTGCGCAGCCTGGGACGATCGCGGTGCGCCTCATCGGCGAGCCGCGACAGCGCATCCCCGGCCAGCCGGCCGTAGGCCGACAGGCGCGCGGCGAAGGCATCGCCGGCCTCGCGCGCCACCGCTTCGCGCAACGCGACGTCGTCCGCCCACAGGTCGCGCGGCAGCAACGGCGGCGGCTGGTTGTCGACGGCATGGGTATCGAACATGGTTCGCGACATCGGCATCGTCCTCTGCTACCGGGTCAATTCTGCGCATAAAAAAGCCCCGCACGGGGCGGGGCTCCAAAATTCCTGTGCGAGGCCGCAATCAGGCGGGCTTGACCCCGGTGGCTTGCGCACCCTTCGCACCCTGGGTGACTTCAAAGCTGACCCGCTGACCTTCCTGCAGGCTGCGGAAGCCCTTGGCATCGATCGCGGAGAAATGCACGAACAGGTCCGCGCTGCCATCCTCGGGCGAGATGAAGCCGAAGCCCTTGGCGTCGTTGAACCACTTCACAGTGCCGTGTTGCATGGATAGATGACCTCTTGCGTAATGCTTTTCAAAAAGCGGGGCTTTTCACAAAGCGGGTTGCCGGAACGCGCGCCGCGCGGGGGCATCGGCGCACGGCGCGAGTATGCAACAACCGCGCCTGCATGCAACGCCCCGCCTTCATTCCGCGCGGTTCGCGCGCAGGGCCGCGTCCAAGGCATCGATGAAGCCGTCTTCCAGACGATAGCGCCGCCACCAGCCATGCTGGGTACCGGACAGCACGCGCAGCATGTGGCCGCGCGCGAGCGGCATGCGCCCCGCGCGCAGCAAGGCCAGGTCGCGCAGCCGCGCGAGACCGTCTTGCCCCGACTGGAACAGCGGGGTCAGCCAGCGGCTGTAGCGATGGTAGGCGGCCAGGTGCGCGCGACGCTCGTGTTCGTAGGCGTGCAGTGCCCGGCCCGAGACCGGCGCATCTTGCAAGCGTGCCGACAGCGCCAGCGCATCCACCAGCGCCATGTTCACGCCCTGCCCGAGCTGCGGGCTCATCGCGTGCGCGGCATCGCCCAGCAGCACCGCGCGGCCGCGCCACCAGCGCCGCGGGATGGCATCGCGATAGGCGGCGCGCGCCAGGCAAGCGGCGTCGAAATCATCGCCCAAGCGTTCCCGCGCTTTCGGCCACAACCCATGCAGCTGCCGCAGCCAGGCGTCGCGGCCGGCCATGCGCCAGTCGTCGAATGCCGCCACCGGCAGGCTCCAGAAGAAACTCAGCTTGCGCAGCGGGTCGTCGGGCGTGGTGCCGACCGGCAACATCCCCGCCATCTGCCGCGCCTGCCGATAACGCTGGCGCAATTCGCGTCGCCATGGCCAGTCGCCTTCCGGCAACAGGCACCACAACGCGCCCCACGGGTATGCCCGGTCGATGCGCGCATCGCCGACCTGGGCGCGCAAGCCCGAGGCTGCGCCGTCCGCAATCACCACCAGGTCGTACCCGCCGTGCCACCGGCCCTGCGCATCGCGCAGGCGCCCGCCATCGCAATCCAGTTCGACGATGGCGCAGCCGCTGTGCAACACGACGTCCCGTTCGCCCGCGATGGCCCGGTGCAGCAAGGCGAACAGCGCGCCGCGCTGCATGCCGATCCCGCTCAAGCGCGGATCGAGATCCGCGTAACGCATGTCCATCACCGCGCGGCCTTGCGCGGTCTCGCCGTGCAGGCGCTCGACCGGCGTGCCCAGGGCGCATGCGGCTTGCAGCAAGCCAAGACGCCACAACGCCTGCAGGCCCGTGGGTTGCAGCAGGAAGCCGGCGCCCACCGGCCCCGGATCGGCGACCCGTTCGAAGATCTCGACCTGGTCGCCCAGCCGCGACAGGGCCAGCGCGGCGGCTTGCCCGCCACTGCCGCAACCGACGATGGCGACATGCCGGCGCGCCATCGCGCGGCTCAGACCGCCAGCATCGCCCGCAGCAGGCGCGCCGCGTCGTCCATCGCCGCGCTCACGTTGTCGAGCACGTCCTGCAAGGTGATGACTTCGTCGACGTCGGGGCCGGCGCCGGCGGCCCAGTTGGCGACGATGGCGAGGCAGGCATAGTCGAGGCCCAGCTCGCGCGCCAATCCGGCTTCCGGCATGCCGGTCATGCCGACCAGGTCGCAGCCGTCGCGGCGCATGCGCGCGATCTCGGCCTTGGTTTCCAGGCGCGGGCCCTGGGTCGCCCCGTAGCAGCCGGCATCGACCAGGGCGACGTTCGCCCGTTTCGCCGCGGCAATGACTTCATTGCGCAGCGCAGGCGTGTACGGATCGCCGAAATCGACGTGCAGCACCTCGCTGCCCGGCTCTTCGCAGAGGGTGGAAATGCGGCCCCAGGTGTAGTCGATCAACTGGTCCGGGCAGGCCAGCACGCGCGGCCCGCAGCGCTCGGTGATGCCGCCGACGGTATTCATCGCCAGCACGCGGGTGGCGCCCACCGCCTTCAGCGCGGCCAGGTTGGCGCGGTAGTTGATCTTGTGCGGCGGCAGCGAGTGGCCTTCGCCATGCCGCGCGAGGAAGGCCACGCGCCTGCCGGCATAGCTGCCGACGCGGATCGGGCCCGAGGGCGCGCCGTACGGGGTGACCGGCTGGTGGCTTTCGACATCGGCCAGTTCGCCGAGCGCGTACACGCCGGTGCCGCCGATGACTGCGAGGTCGAGGGTCATTGCATGCTCCTTGGAGGATCGGAAGCGCATGCGCGGCGTGGCGCCGGGCGGCTGCCCGGCGGCACGGATGCCGCCGGGCAGCCTGCGCGGACGTCACACGCTGCGTCCGCCCGGGGCTGCCGGACATGCGCGTCGCCAGACAATCATTCCCCCAGCGCGTAGATCGCCGGCAGGTTGCGGCCCTGCTCGTGGAAGTCCATGCCGTAACCGAACACATAGGCATCCGGCACCTGCACGCCGACGTGATCGGCGCAGATGCCGTCCACGCAGCGGTCGTGGACCTTCTCCGCCAGCACCGCGATGCGCACCTCGGCCGCGCCCTGGTCTTCGCACCAGTGCTTCACCGCCAGCAGGGTATGGCCTTCGTCGAGGATGTCGTCGGCCAGCAGCACCTTGCGCCCGCGCATCGGCGTGGCCGGGCGGTGCAGCCAGGCCAGGCCGGAACCGCTGGTCTGGCCGCGATAGCGGGTGGCGTGCAGGTAATCGAACTGCAGGTCCAGCCCGCGCTCGCCCAGCGCGAACGCGAGTTGCGCGGCGAACGGCAGGCCGCCATTCATCACGGTCAGGAACAGCGGCACCTCGCCGTCGGCGTATTGGCCGCGGATTTCGCCGGCGATGCGTTCGATCGCCGCTTCCAGCGTCGCCCGGTCGTGCACGACATGCGAATTGGCCAGTGCATCGGCAAGCTTGGGTGCGCTCATGTCGCGTTCGCCTCGTCGTTGGCGCCGGAAGTCGCGCCGGCATCGCTGGCGAACACCGGCACCTGTTCGATCGCGGCCTGCGCCGCGGAATAACGGCCGTCGGCCAGCAACGCCGCCCACGATCCGCCGTCGCGCCCCGCCAGTGCCGCCAGGCGCGTCGCATCGAGCTCGCGGCCTTCCATCGCCGCCAGCGATTCCTCGACCAGCGACGGATGGCAGACCAGCACCGCATCGCAGCCCGCGTCCAGGTGCGCATGCACGCGGCCCTTGATGCCGCCGGCGCTGGACGCGGCCGCCATGCCGATGTCGTCGGAGACCACGGCGCCCGCGAAACCCATCTGCTTGCGCAGGATGTCCTTGATCCATGTCGGCGAATACCCGGCGGGCTCGGGCGCGACCTGCGGATAGGTCACGTGCGCCATCATCACCGCCTCGGCGCCGGCATCGATGCCCGCCACGAACGGGACCAGGTCGGTGCCGCGCAGTTCCTCCAGCGAACGCGGATCGACGGCGGCCGCGTAGTGGGTGTCTTCCAGCACCGAGCCGTGGCCGGGGAAATGCTTGATGGTCGCCGCCATGCCGGCACTGTGCATGCCCTCGACGTAGGCGCGGGTGAACGCCGCGACCACCTGCGGATCGGGCGAGAACGCGCGGTTGCCGATCGCGCGGTTGCCGCGGCCCAGGTCGATCACCGGCGCGAAGCTGAGGTCGACGCCGGTGGCGCGCACTTCGCTGGCCATCAGCCATGCATGTTCCTTCGCCAGCGCCAGCGCGGCGGCGGGGTCGCGCCGGTGCAGTGCGTCGAAGCCTTCCAGCGCCGGCAACTTGCTGTAGCCCTCGCGGAACCGCTGCACGCGGCCGCCTTCCTGGTCGACGCAGACCAGCTGCGGGCGCGGCGCGGCCTCGCGGATCGACCGGGTGAGTTCGCCGACCTGCGCCCGGGAGGCGAAATTGCGGGTGAACAGGATCACGCCGGCGCAGCCTTCGTGCTGCAGCCAGTCGCGTTCCTGCGCGGTGAGTTCGTGTCCGGCGATACCGATGACGAGCATTACGGTTTGTGTCCCACGGGCGATTCCTTGAGGTCGAGGGCAAGGCGCTCGGCCTGTTCCCATTGCGAATACGGGCGCGAAGCCAATGCCAGATTGTAGTAGCGCTGCGCATGGGTCGCCTCCGCGCCCAGCCAGGCAGGCCTGGCGTAAGCCTCGTCGACGCTGCCCAGCTCGATCTCGGCAACCACCAGTCCCGCGTTGTCGCCGAGGAATTCGTCGACCTCCCACAGGTGGCCTGCGTGCTCGACGTAATGCCGCCGCTTGTCGATCTTGCCGCCCACGCACAGCGCCAGCAGCGCGCGCGCGTCGGCCACCGGGATTTCGTAATCGAATTCCTGCCGGCTCGGGCCGGCCTCGCGCGACTTGATGTTGAGGAAGGCGGCCTCGCCTTCGATGCGCACGCGCACCGAGGTCTGCATCGCGCCGGACTCGACCATTGCGAGGTCGTTGAGGTAGCCCTGCGCCATCGGCACGGTCTTGTGCACGGCAGTACGCCAGCTGTCGTCGACCGGCAGGAACTTGCGCTCGATCTCGATGCCCATCGCTCAACCCTTCTTCGGCGGATCGAACACGGCGATGGATTCGACGTGCGCGGTGTGCGGGAACATGTCCATCACCCCTGCTTCGCGCAGGGTCCAGCCGGCCTCGTTGACGAGGTAGCCAGCATCACGGGCGAGCGAACCCGGATGGCAGCTCACGTAGACGATCCGCTTCAGGCCCTTGAGCGGTAGCTGCTTGAGCACTTCGATTGCACCCGAACGCGCCGGGTCCAGCAGCAGCTTGTCGAAGCCCGCCTTGAGCCACGGCTGCGCGGCCAGGTCCTGCGACAAGTCGGCGGCATGGAACTGCACGTTCGCAAGGCCATTGTGCTCGGCATTGGCGCGGGCGCGCTGCACCAGGCCGGCCTCACCCTCCACGCCGACCACCGCGCCGTCGCCGGCGGCACGCGCCAGCGGCAGGGTGAAATTGCCCAGGCCGCAGAACAGGTCGAGCACGCGCTCGCCCGGCTGCACGTCGAGCAGTTCCAGCGCGCGCGCGATCATCGCCTCGTTGAGCTTGGCGTTGACCTGGATGAAGTCCAGCGGGCGGAACAGCAGTTCGATGTCCCATTGCGGCAGGCGGAACGACAGCTGCGGCGCATCGCCCGACAGCGGATGCACGGAATCGTTGCCGCCGGGTTGCAGGAAGATCGAGAAGCCCTGGGCGGCACCGAAGGCCTCGAGTTTCGCCTTGTCGGCCTCCGACAGCGGCTGCAGGTGGCGGAACACCAGCGCGACATGCGCATCGCCGGTGATGAACTCGATCTGCGGGATGTCGCGGCGCGCATCCAGGCCGTCGACCAGCGCGCCAAGCGCCGCGACCTTGAAGCCGAGCTGCGGCACCACGACATGGCATTCGCCGATGTCGGCGACGAAGCGCGGATCCTGCTCGCGGAACCCGACCAGGGTCTTGTCCTTCTTCTCGACTCGGCGCACCGAGAAGCGCCCCTTGCGGCGATAGCCCCAGCTGTCGCCGCGCAACGGCGGCAGCACCGCCTGCGGCGCGACATGGCCGATGCGCTGCAGGTTGTCCAGCAACTGGCGCTGCTTGGCCTCGATCTGCCGGTCTTCGGCGAAGTGCTGGAGCACGCAGCCGCCGCAGGTGCCGAAATGCGGGCAACGCGGCTCGACGCGGTCCGGCGATGCCTCGAGCACCTCCAGCGTCTTCGCCTCGTCGAAATGCCGCGAACGCGCGGTTTGCTGCACGCTCACCGTTTCGCCGGGCAAGGCGCCTGCCACGAACACGGTCTTGCCTGCGTTGGCATGGCCTTCCGGCCAGCGCCCGACGCCACGACCGTCATGGCCGAGGTTGACGATGGACAGGGTCTTGGGGGAATGATCGAGGCGGGCCACGAGGCTCAATGCTGCGAATGGCCGCATATTTTGGCAGAAATGCCCGTCGCGGACCCCGGATGCAAACGGCCCGCCGAAGCGGGCCGTTGCGGGCAGCACGGGAAAACCGGCTTACTTCTGCTTCCAGCCGCCACCGGACTGGTACCACCAGCCGCTGCGGGCGCTATCCACCCACTGCTTGGCGAACACGTCGCGGATCTGGCTTTCCCATTCCGGATGGCCATTGGCCACCGCGACCTCGCGATAGACCGCCTTGCGGTCGCGGTTGTCGTCGGCCACCGCGGCGTTCATCGCCACCCGATCCTTCAGCTCCAGCTTGCCGGCATCGCGCACGCTGATCAGGCCGTCGCTGGTGAAGCCCAGCGCGCCGCTGTCGAAGCCCGCGCGCAGGGTGCCGTTGAAGCGCGACTCCATGCGCGCCTGGATCGCCTGGATCGCCGGGGTCTTGATGCTGATGTCGGGCGCCGACTGCGCCTGCGCGCTGCCGATGCCGAGCAGCATCCACGGATCGAAATCGACGCGCTCGCGCAGCGCGGCCATGCCGCCGCCGCTGCCGTCCTTGATCTGCACCTTGTCGGCTTCGTCGATCACCTTCTCGACGAACTCGCGGGCGGCGGCCTTGGCTTCGGCGGCGGGGAAATAGACATTGATGGTCACGCAGGCGGTCAGCAGCAACGCCCCGATCACCGGCACTCCGAACAACTGTTTCATGGCATTGCTCCTCGAACGATCATTCGACCACCGGCTTCACCTCGCCCGACCCGACCGCGACCAGGCGTTCGACAAGGGTGGGCCAATCCACCTGCCTGTTGAAGCCGACCACGCCCAGGCGCGGGAGACCGGCGCCTTCCACGATAGTAAAGGCGTTGCTTGCTGAATGGAGGCCAGACATCGAACAGACCTCGTTCACCAGATGGCAGCCGATGCCGATCCGGCGATAGCCGAAATCGTCGAACAGGCCGATCAGCTTGCCCTGCAGGCTGGTGACGAAGCTGGCGTCGCCGACGCTGCTGATGTTCTGCACCGCGCGCTGGCTGATCCGCTGCTTGATGCCGGGCTTGGCGTCGGTGATGAAGCGCGCGTCGAACGCCACCGGCGTCCAGTCGACCAGGCGCAACCCATCGATGCGGCCGTCGAGGCGGCCGGTGATGCTGCCGAAGCCGAGCACTTCGGTCAGCCGCAGCAGGTCGAGGTCGTCGAAGGCGATGTCCGCGCTCAGGCTGGGCGCGCTGCCGAACGGACGTTCCAGCGCCAGCGAGGAGAATGCGACGCGGCCATCGAACAGCCGCATCGACAGGCCGCCATCGAAATCGATGCGCTCGTTGGCGTAACGCGCGTTCGGGATGGTGCCGCTGAGGCGGCCCTGGAACGCGGGCAGGCCCAGCGCGGTGGAGACGCGGCCGAAATCGATGTCGTCCAGCACCAGCGCGAAGCGGATGTCGGCGCCGGCCTCGCCCTGCGGCGGGCGGATGGTCAGGCCGCGGAAAGTCATCGTGCCGCCCATGATCGGCACCGTCGCATCCTCGCGGAAGCGCAGCAGGCCGTCGGCGCTGGCGAACGGCAGGCGCGCGGCATCGAATTCCAGGCCGTACAGCTTGCCGCTGGCCCAGCGCAGTTCGCTCTGCACCGGCGCACCGGCCGAATAACGCACGTCGCCCTGCAGGCCGTCGAACACGAAGCGTTCGCCCGGGTCGCGCAGGTTCACCCCATGCAGGCGGGCGTCCGCGACCTGCAGCTGCCCATCGCGCAGCTGCAGGTGCATGTCCATCGCGCCATGCAGGTCGACCTCGCCCAGCCCGAACAAGCCGAGCCAGCCGGACAGGTAGCGTTGCCGCAACGGCGACATGTCGCCGCTGTGCACGTCGACCTCGAGCGCCTGCAGGCTGGCATCGCTGGCGAAGCGCGCATCGCCCTCGACGCTCAGTGCATCGCCGTCGCGCCATTCGATGCGCGGCAATTCCCAGCCCGCGCCGGCATGCCGCATGGCGTCGATGCGCAAGCCGACCGGCGTGGCCGGCAGCGCGACATAGGTATTACCGGCGAGGAACTCGCCGCCGCGCAGTTCGCCATCCAGCGCGAGCAGCGACAGCGCGGGCGTGGTGCGGTAATCGATGGCGAAGCGGCCGCCGAGTCTTTCCCCGGCGATCGCGGCATCGGCGGTCTCCAGGCCGATGCCGCGCAAGGTCAGCGGGCCCGCGATGCGCAGCGGCCTGTTCGCCGGCGCTTCGATCGCGAGGCTTGCATCGAATTCACCGGCCTTGAAGTTCGCGTCCGGCCATGCCTTCGCCAGCAGCGCCTGTGCCCACTGGATCGGCACGCGGCTGAGGTCGATGCCGGTGAGGTCGGGCGATCCGGCATCGCGATCCAGCGCGATCCGCGCCCTGCCCTGCGCCAGCGACGCTTGCGTGGTTGCGGCGTCGAAACGCAGGGCCAGCTGCAATGGCGCGGCGCGCCCGGAGCGCAGTTCGCCCTCGCAGCGCCAGCCGTCCTTGCCCTCGCGGCGCAGCGGGCAGCGCCAGTGCAGGTCGCGGTAGCGATAGCCCAGGTCCGGCGCTTCGACGCGACCCGCCCACAGCTGCAATTCGCCGCTGTCCGCGCCCGCCGCCCAATCCACCCGCACGCGCACTTGCTCCAGCGTCGCCACCGGGGTGGTCACTTTCGCGATCTTCGCCTGCAGGCCCCTGGCCGATGCCGGCAGCGCAGCCAACGCGGCCAGCAGTCCCAGGGTTGCGGCTATGATCGGTCGCGACATCCCGGCAGCATACAAACACCGGATCGCGAAACGATGAATCCAGTCCCGGGCACCCTGCCGAACTTGCTGCTGGTCGAAGACGACCCGGTCAGCGCGGCCTTCCTGCGCGACGCGGCCGCCGCCCTGCCGGCCCGGGCCGAGATTGCCGGCAGCATCGCCGAGGCCCTGGCCTGCGCCACGGCGCGCGCCCACGACCTGTACCTGATCGATGCCAACCTGCCCGACGGGCGCGGCGAAACCCTGCTGCAGGAGCTGCGCGGGCGCGGGCTGGCCACCCCCGCGCTGGCGCATACCGCCGCGCACGAGCAGAACATGCGCGAACGCCTGCTCGCCGCGGGCTTCATCGAGGTGCTGTGCAAGCCGCTGGCGGTGGCGGAACTGCACGATGCGCTGCGCCGCCAGCTTGCGCCGCCGGCGACCTGCGGCAAGCAGCCGAATTGGGACGACCGCGCGGCGCTGACCGCGCTCGGCGGCCAGCAGGCGCATGTCGATGCGCTGCGCGACCTGTTCGTGAAGGAATTGCCCGGCCAGCGCCAGCGCATCGAAGCGGCGGCGGCGGCCGGCGACGACGCCGCGGTCCGCGCCGAGTTGCACCGGCTGGCGGCCAGTTGCGG